>JBBRWQ010000097.1:0-11702 GCA_038249115.1 Actinomycetales bacterium | reverse complement strand
AGCACCGCCGGGGCTAAGGGCTCGAACAGATCGCCCCGCGCTACTACGAAGGCGGCGCAGACGGCTTCCGACGCATTGGCTTGACGGTCGTGCAGGGCAACCACCGCATAGCGGACTCTCGTCAGAAGATCTCTCCGGCCCGCGGTTACTGGTCCGTGGAGTCGATCATCCAACAGAGACGCTCAACTGACTGATCCCGTCGTCAACCCGTGGAGCACTTATGGCCCGCAACCGTTCCGTTGCCGATCAACTTGTCGCACAGGGTGGTCGCCGCCGGTGTTGCGTCACATCTACGGCATCGTGGGCGACAGTCTCAACCCTGTTGTCGACGCGGTGCGGCGCACCGACGGCATCGAGTGGGTGCGGGTACGCCACGAGGAGGCCGGCGCCTTCGCCGCGGCCGCCGAGGCTGAGCTGACGGGCACCCTCGCGGTGTGCGCAGGGTCGTGCGGGCCGGGCAATCTGCATCTGATCAATGGCCTGTACGACGCAAACCGCTCACGGGTCCCGGTTCTAGCGATTGCCTCGCACATCCCGAGCGAGCAGATCGGCACACAGTACTTCCAGGAGACCCACCCCGATCGACTCTTCACCGAGTGCTCGGTGTACTCCGAGATGATCTCGAGCGCAGCCCAGGCACCGCGAGTTATCCGCAGCGCCATCCACCACGCCTATGGTGCCCCCGGCGTCGCCGTCCTCACCCTGCCCGGCGACGTCGCCGACCTCGAAGCACATCCGGCCGCACCCGACATCCTCACGCGCCCCAAGACGCCCCGCGTGATCCCCGACGCCGAGTCCGTGCGCGCACTGGCTGACGCCATCAACGGGGCTGGCAAGGTGACGATCTTCGCGGGCGCAGGGACCGCTGCCGCGCACGACGACGTGATCGCCCTCGCTGACAAGATCGCCGCCCCGATCGGCCACAGCCTGCGTGGAAAGGAGCACATCCAGTACGACAACCCGTTCGACGTCGGGATGAGTGGCCTACTCGGCTACGGCGCCTGCCAGGCATCCCTCGAGGGTGCGGACCTGCTGCTCATGCTCGGCACCGACTTCCCCTATGACCAGTTCCTGCCCGGCGGTGTCCGCACGGCCCAGGTAGACATCGAGCCGACCCGGCTGGGACGGCGCACACGCATGGACCTCGCAGTCCTGGGCGACGTCGGCGAGACGGTCCGCGCGTTGCTCCCCCTGGTCGAGCGAGCGAAGAGCCGGCAGTTCCTCGACTCCATGGTGAGCCGGCATGCCAAGGCCATGTCGGGAGTCATCGGCGCCTACACCAAGGACGTGGAGCGGCACACCCCCATCCACCCCGAGTACGCCGCGGTGACCCTGGACGAAGAGGCCTCCGAGGATGCCGTCTTCACGGTGGACACGGGCATGTGCAACGTCTGGGCCGCGCGGTACATCACACCCAACGGCCGACGGCGCGTGATCGGCTCCTTCCTGCACGGCTCGATGGCCAACGCGGTGCCCCACGCGATCGGCGCGGCGCTGGCCCACCCGGGACGCCAGGTCATCGCGATGGCCGGCGATGGCGGGCTGTCGATGCTTCTGGGTGAGCTCGTGACCCTCAAGCACTACGAACTGCCGGTCAAGATCGTGCTGTTCGACAACGCGACACTAGCCATGGTGCGCCTGGAGATGCTCGTCGAAGGACTGCCCAGCTTCGCGACAGACTCCCCGAAGATCGACTACGCGGCCGTGGCCAGCGCGATGGGCATCCATGCCGTGCGCGTAGAACAGCCCGCCGATATCCGAGCAGCGCTGCGGGACGCGCTGGCCCGCCCGGGCCCCGCGCTCGTCGACCTGGTCACCGACCCGCGCGCGCTGGCGCTTCCGCCGAAGATCACCGGCAAGCAGATCGCCGGGTTCACGACCGCGATGAGCAAGGAGATCCTTGGCGGCGGGATGGGCGAGGTCATGGCCATGGCGCGTTCGAACCTGCGCAACATGCCCCGCCCGTGAGGATGACCCAATACTCGGCTCATACGTGCTGCTGACCGCAGACCTGCTGGATGCGCCCCATATCCAGTCGTTGGCTGGGGCAACCCGCAACGGACTCGACAAACGGGTCGTGAGGGGCAAACGGCTGGCGCGCGTGATCGGTTCTTACAGCACGGCTCCACTCTACGGTCTTCGCGATGAGGCCGCGGCGGTCCCGGGTCGACGCTCTCTGTGAAGACTCAGCCTCCAACCAGGCACATGAGCGCGTCGATGCCAGCGCCGCGGCACGCCCAGGCGGTGGCTTCCAATGCCCCGAAGCCGCAGAAGCTCTGGTCATGCCCTGGCGGACGGATCGAACTTCAGCTAACGCACGAGCGAGCACGCGGCTGACCCGATGCTGGAGAGCCTCATCAGACGGACAGCCCGAGTCTTGCGCGCACGGAGCGTGTGGCGGCAAGAATGTTCTGGAGCGATGCGACGGTCTCGGCGTAGCCGCGGGTCTTCAGACCGCAGTCGGGGTTGACCCAGAGCTGGCGTGCGGGGATCGACACGAGCCCCGTCTCCAGGAGTGTGGTGACTTCGGCGACGCTTGGCACGCGCGGCGAGTGGATGTCGTAGACGCCAGGTCCGATGCCGTGGTCGAAGCCGTTTGTCCGAATGTCTGCGATGACCTCCATGCGTGAGCGGGCGGCTTCGATGCTTGTGACGTCGGCATCCAGGTTGCGGATCGCGTCGATGACGACGCCGAATTCCGAGTAGCACAGGTGTGTGTGGATCTGCGTCTCGTCGCGCACGCCTGAGGTGGCCAGGCGGAAGGAGCCGACCGACCAGTCGAGGTAGCCTGCGTGGTCTTTCGCCTTGAGCGGCAGCAACTCGCGCAGGGCGGGCTCGTCCACCTGCACGATCCGGATGCCGGCGGCCTCGAGGTCCGCGATCTCGTCGCGTAGCGCGAGCGCAACCTGGCGCGCCGTCTCGCCCAGTGGCTGGTCATCGCGCACGAACGACCAGGCCAGGATCGTCACGGGGCCCGTCAGCATGCCCTTGACTGGCTTGGCGGTCAGGCTCTGCGCATACCTTGACCAGTGGGCCGTGATTGGTTTGGGTCGCGCCACGTCTCCCCAAAGGATCGACGGTCGTGTACACCGGGTTCCGTAGGACTGCACCCAGCCGTTCTTGGTGACGGCAAACCCGTCCAGGTTCTCTGCAAAATACTGCACCATGTCGTTGCGTTCGGGCTCGCCGTGCACGATGACGTCCAGGCCGATGTCCTCCTGCAGCTCGACAACGCGTTTGATCTCGGCCTGCATCAGGTCGACGTACTCCGCCTCGCTCAGGATGTGTCGGGCCAGCTGGGCGCGGGCGCGACGGATGTCGCCGGTCTGTGGGAAGGAGCCGATGGTTGTGGTGGGCAGAAGAGGCAGGTCAAGAGCCGCTTCCTGGGCGGCGACGCGATTCGCATACTCGCCACGGGAGAAGTCCGCCGCAGTCAGGGCCTGGGTGCGTGCACGTACGGCGCCATCGCGCACACCCGGAGCACACCGACGTCCAGCAAGAGAAGCCGAGGCCGCGCTCAGCTCCCCGTGGATCGCCGCAGGCCCGTCGGTCATTCCTCTTGCGAGCGTCGCGACTTGCCCGACCTTTTGGTCGGCGAAGGCCAGCCAGCTCGTGATGGCGCAGGACAGGAGCGGTTCGTCGCCGACGTCGTGAGGCAAGTGCAGCAGCGAAGTCGACGTTGAGACGGCAACCGTGGGCGTGAGCGCAGACAGCTCGTTGAGCATGCCGAACGCGGCCTCGAGGTCGCCACGCCAGATATTGTGGCCGTCGACCACACCGCCGACGATGGTCTTGGCTGCCAGCGCCTTTCTTGTCGCGTCGTCCAGCCCGGTTGGAATCGCGCCACGAACGAGGTCGATCCCGAGGGCTTCGACGGGCGACGCCGCGAGCACGGGCAGCGCGTCGCCCAGGCTGCCGTACGGAGCGGCGACGAAGAGCTGCGGGCGATCGGATGCACCGCCCAGTGACGCGTATGCGGTCGCGACCGCCGCGAGCACGTCCTCGCGCGGGTCCACAATGCTCTCGCTGACGAGGGCCGGCTCGTCCAGCTGCACCCACGGTGCGCCCGCAGCGGCGAGGCGTGCCAGAAGCTCGCTGTATGCCGGGACGAGCTCGGTCACCCGGTTCAGGGGGCGGAAACCCTCGGGCGCCTCGTCGCTTGCCTTGCTCAGCAGCAGGAACGTGACCGGGCCGACGATCACCGGGCGCGTTACGAATCCGGCGGCCCTGGCCTCCTCGAACTCGTGCACTAGGCGATCGGAGGCGAGGCGGAACACCGTCTCCGGTCCGATCTCCGGCACGAGGTAGTGGTAGTTCGAGTCGAACCACTTGGTCATCTCCAGCGGCCTGCGGTCACCCTCACCGCGTGCCACCGTGAAGTATCCGGCAAGGTCGACCCGGCCGTTCGCATCGACCAGGCACGCGAAACGCGAGGGGACGGCGCCGAGGGTGATAGCAGCATCCAGGACCTGGTCGTAGTAGCTGAAGCTCTCCGGGATCGAGGAATCCGTGCGACCCAGACCGAGCGAGGCGAGGCGCTCCCGCGTGGCTGCGCGCAGTTCGCCCGCACGCGTCTCGAGTTCGTCCGCCGTGATCGATCCAGCCCAGAACGCCTCGACGGCCTTCTTCAGCTCGCGACGCCGGCCGATCCGCGGATAGCCGAGGATCGTACCCGTCGGAAATGCGGGTGCTGTGGAGTGCGTCATGCTGGTTTCCTTTCCGTGGGGGTGCCCTGATTGGGCAGGAGACCACATCCGTCGTGGACGAATAGCACGGTCTTGTCATGGTTGAAGGTGCAGCGATAATGAAGTCTGGGGGCCGCCCGCGATCAGCCGGTTGCTGGTGTCGATAGCTCACGCGATGACGATCTCGCGTTTGGCCTTGGCCGGTGGGCGCGATCTTGAGCTGGATCACACACGTTCGAGTGCGTGGTGGGGTTCGGCGGGAAGGCGCACCACGATGCCGTCCCCGGGCATGACCCGGCCGCCTGTCACGACGATGGCTATGATCCCGGCTTTGGGCACGATCTCGCCGTTGTCATCGCGTCCAAGGACGGCGTTGAGCAGACGTGGCTGGAAGGCGTTGATCTGAGAGCACGGGTTGCGCAGCCCGGTGACCTCGACGACCGCCTCGGGCCCAATGCGCAGTTGCGTGCCGCAGGGCAGTGCGAGCAGGCCCAGACTCCGGGTGGTGATGTTCTCCCCGAACTGACCCGGCTGGACGTCGAAGCCCTGCTCAGCAAGCTCAGTGAACAGCTCGGCGTGGATGAGGTGCACCTGTCGGAGGTTGGGCTGGGGCGGGTCTGTCGCGACGTATGAGCGGTGCTGCACGATGGTCCCCGCGTGAGCATCACCATGTACGCCCAGCCCGGCCAACAGAAGGATCTCCTGGGTCTGAGGCTTGCTGAACCAGTGGTCGCCGTCGCGACTGACAGCAACCACCGTTGCCTGGTCATCGATCACTGTTGAATCCTTGCATGCGCAGTTGCGTAGCGATAAGCGGCGGCAGGGCTGTCCCAGATACCGAACGTCAACGAGGGCCCTATAGGTGAGTGCTGCGCTGAGCGACTGCGGGCAGCGCCCGATGAGCAACGGCAACGGCACCCTTTCGGCCGCGAGCCGGGAAGTGCTGGCGCCATTCCCAGTTCAACAGCCCCGCACTGTCAGGGCGTCGTGTGTGGCTGTACGTCCTGGATGGCGCCCAGGGCCAGGGTGGAGTGGGCGAAGGCGCCCCCGGCGCGCATCTCGGCAGCCACCCAGATCGCCTCCATGATCTCCTCGGGGGCGTTTCCTTTGCGCAGCGCCAGCTTGGTGTGGCCATTGATGCAGTACGGACATTGGGTCACATGGGCGACGGCCACCGCGATGAGCTGCTTGGTCTTCTCGGGCAGCGCGCCGTCGGCGAAGACGGCCTTGCTGAAGCTTTGGAACGCGTCGTGGATGCCCGGAGCCAGCTCCTTGCGATGTTGGGCCTGTTCGGGGGAGGTGGGGTGGTACAGGGACTCGCTCATCGATATCTCCTTGGTTGGGGTCAGGCGGCCTGATCGACCGGTTGAGTGCCACGGTGATGGCCTACGCGGTGGCGAGCCGGCCAATGCGAACCCGCCAGACCTCCGGGCCTTCCTCGAGGTAGTCCCACGAGAACTCACCGGCGTTCTCCGCCGCGAGCTGGTAGTACAGCGGCTTGGGGTCGTGGTCGTTGACGAGCACAAACGCCGTGCCGGCAGCCAGCGAGGCGAAGGTTTCGAAGATCAGTTGGTGGCGGATGCGGGGGATCTCGGTGCGGACGTCGACGATGCGGTCGGTGACTGGCAAGGTGGTTTCCTCTCGGTGGTGGGGCTGCGGAGTCGCCTCGGTCTGGTCCTCCAGGAGTGCGACGTGGTGCATGGTGCCGTCCAGCCGCTGGGCCTGGACGGGGTGGGTGTGGCGGAGCAGGACCCACCCATCTGCTGCCAGCTGGCTCGCTCGCTCGGGCTGTCCGGCGAGGGCCAGGTGGCGGCAGGCCCGCGCAAGGGCGCGAGTGAGTCCGTCTATCAGGTCGTGGCAGGCGGCACGGGTGATCTCTACTCGCCACAGCAGCGGTCCGGTCTCCAGGTAGCTCCACGCGAAGCGGCCGGGCCACTGCGCCTCGGTCTGGTATCGCAACGGCTTGGGGTCGTGATCATTGAGGATGACGAAGGTGTGCCCCGGCAGTAGCTGGTCGAGCTTGGCGAAGATGATCTCGTGGCGCCCGCCGTGCGGCAGGCTGCGGACGTCCAGCTCATCGGGCACCAGCTGTCCGCCATCAACCACCGCGGCGGTGATAGTAGACAGCCGGGCGTCGGGATTCTCGTAGTGGCCCGCATTGGCGTCGATCACCCCTGTGTTCTCGGTCGCCACCGGCCCGACCCCTGGGTCGGGTCCTGGTGGTCTGGTGGAAATCTGGTTGGTCTCGGGGGGCATCTGGGTCTCCTGACTAGTCGCGGGCTCTGTGCTGTCGAGCCTCGATTTGTTTTTACTACACTTTAAGTGAAAACTACAATCGTGACCGCGAACCGACCCGGCCGCTCAGCGATCCCTGAGGAGCATGCTGCGATGACACCGCCCCACAGAACCCCCCAGGCCACCGTCCTCATGCAGTCCCAACAGCGAGTTGAGGACAAGCCCGGACATTGGCTAATCGCCCGGTTGGGAAAACGTGCCCTGCGCCCCGGCGGAGGGCACTATGCGATCCACGACATGGCCCTGCAGTCAGAACACCTCAACCTTGCAGCCGCAACCGAGACATGGCGACGCCTTGCCCGCAAGACGTTCCATCGGCACCGTCGCTCCATCACCGCGGTCTCCCTGATCGCCCACCTCCCATCCAATGAGGCAACGTCATGACCGAGACCACTCCGTCCGGGGCCGTCGCACAACCTGGCATGCACGACCTGACCGACGTCGCGAGCCTTGTCGACATCCAGTCCGAGGCAACTGTGTCCCGTACGGTCCTGCAGGCCGAAGGCGCGCGGATTGTGCTTTTCTCGTTCGACGCCGGCCAGGTCCTGACCGAGCACACCGCCGGCGTACCCGCGCTGCTCCAGGTACTCGATGGACATCTGCGCATCACCGCCGCCGGCCGCACCGTCGACCTGCGACCGGGAGGACTCGTCCACCTCGCAGCCCGGCTACCCCACGCCGTCGAGGCAGTCAAACCCTCAAGGCTTCAACTCACAATGCTCGACCCGCGCGTGCAGGCCTGAGGTGTCGCGGGTCGGGTACTTGTGGGCTTCGCTTCGCGTCACCGGGCCAGCGGGACCTGGGCAGGCTGGCCGAACCGGGACGGACGCACTCCTGGGTCTCGGCTGGGCACAAGACTTCCGGGTTATTTTACCGACAGAATAAGGAAAAACCATGACCGCATCCGCTGAGCCGATCGACTCCCGCACCCACCGAGTGCTCTCCGGCGTGAGCCGGGTAGCCGTCCTCGAGGTCCTGCGCGCGAGCCCCGGGTCGATGGACGTGCAGGCCATCGCCGCTCAGATCGGGCTGCACACCAACACGGTGCGCTCGCACCTGGACCAGCTCATAGAAGCAGACCTCGTCCAACGGGCTGTCCAGCCACGGAGGACCCCCGGACGTCCGCGACTGCTCTTTCGCGCCACTGCGCAGCCGGATGCCGAACCGGCGGACTCCTACAAGGTGCTCGCCGAGATCCTGGCCAGCGGTATCCGCGACGGCGAACCGGCACCCGGTGCGGTGGCTGCCAGGGCCGGCCGGCGGTGGGGCCAGCACCTCGAGCGGGGAGTTGGCGACAACATCGGACCGGTCGACTCCGATAGCGCGTTCGATCGGATCGTCACGCTACTCGACGACGTCGGGTTCGCCCCGCGAATCGGTGACACCCGCAGCCTGGGGACCGACCTCGAGGCCGCCAAGGTGATCGAGATGCACCGGTGCCCCTTCTACGACGTGGCGCGCCAGAACACAGACATCATCTGTGCAGTACACCTGGGCCTTATCCAAGGGGCATTGGACCAGATGCTGGCCCCACCCACCAACGTCCGACTCGAGCCCTTCGTGCACCCTGACCTGTGCCTGCTGCACCTCGAGTCCGCCGTGATCGATAGTCCTGGCGCGTCGAGATGAGCCGCGCCCCTCTGTCCGTGACCCGGCTCCTTGGGCCGGGATCCGAGACGGCCCAGTTGCGTGAGGCGCTGCGGAACGTGATCGACCCTGAGCTCGGGATCGACATCGTGCCCCTGGGGCTGGTGTACGGCCTGGAGGTCAACGACCGAGTAGCGGCGGTCGTGCTGACCACGACGACCCCAGCCTGTCCGCTGGGGGAGTACATCACCGATGAGGTGCGCAGGGTCCTCCTAGCCGGCGGCGCGGTCGACCGGGTCGAGGTGGTCATCACGCACGTGCCGGCGTGGACTCCCGAAATGATGGCAGACGAGACAAAGCAGGCGTTCGGATGGTGACGTCGACAGGCGCGGTCGGCTCAGCCGCGCCCGCCGGTGGGCGCACGGCTCAGACGATCCCGCGTAGCCGCCTGCCGTTGCTCATCGCCGCCCTCGTCTGCCTGCTTGCGGGCCTGTGGGGCGGGCTCCTCCTTCTGGGACTGCCGGTGCCCACCTTGCTCGCGACAACCGCGGAAGAGCACGGGGTCTTGATGTCGCTCGGGTTCCTCGGGACCGTCATCTCGCTTGAACGGGCGGTCGCGCTTGGCCGGCCGTGGGCTTTCGCGGCACCCGCCCTTGCCGCCGCGGGCGGGGTCGCCGTCCTGGTGAGCCTGCCTCCCCTCGTGGGGCGCCTGCTGCTGTGCGCGGCGTCGGTCGTGCTCGTGGTCGTATACGTCGTGGTGCACCGCATCCAGCCTGCGCTGCACCTGAAGGTGATGGCCGCAGGCGCCGTGTGCTGGTACGTGGCAACCCTGTTGTGGCTGACCGGCTGGTCGCTGCCTCGGCTGGTGCCCTGGATCGCCGGGTTCCTTGTCCTGACAATCATCGGCGAACGCCTTGAACTGGCCCGGGTCGCCTTTCTGACGCGAAGCTCGGTTCGCCAGTTCCTAGCCGGGGCGGTCACCTTCGGTGCTGGGCTCGTGCTCTCTACGACTGCGGCCACGACTGGCACGACCGGGGTCCGCCTGGCCGGGGCCGGCATGATCGCTTTGGCCGTGTGGGGTTTCGTGCACGATGTCGCACGCCGCACCGTCAAGATTCCCGGCGTCACCCGCTTCATGGCGGTCTGCCTGCTCACGGGGTACTTCTGGCTGTTCCTCAGCGGCGTGATCTGGCTGTTCGCAGGCAGCCTCGGCGCCAGCGTCGCGGTCTACGACGCGGCCCTGCACACGGTGTTCCTCGGCTTTGTGATGTCGATGATCTTTGGGCACGCGCCCGTCATCGTGCCTGCCGTCCTGCGGGTCAGGCTCCCGTTCCGCCCGTGGTTCTACGCGCATGTCGCGCTGCTGCACGCGTCGCTCCTGGCGCGGGTCGTCCTCGGAGACTGGGTGGGGTCCGACTTCTGGTGGCGCGTCGGCGGGGTTGGTACCGAGCTTGCCGTGATCGGCTTCCTCGCCGCCTCCGTGATCGCCGTCGCACAGGCGCGTGCCCAGGGACGATCGGCATGACCAGCACAGACGAGCGGGACGACCCGCTGACGGACCCACGCCCATCACAGGACCGGGTCGGTCTGATGGGGGGCCTGGCCCTTGGCGCGGTCATGCTCCTCGTCGCACTCACGGTGGCACTGACCGGAGGTAGCGCAGGTTCTGGCGCCGACTCGCGCGCTGTCGTCACCGCTGGCGGAACCCAGAGTGTCGCGGTTCGACTTGCCGGGATGCGCATCACCCCATCGGTGATTGAAGTGACCAAAGGAACCCGGCTGGTGCTGAAAGTCACCAACGCGGACGCCATGCGTCACGATCTTGTCCTGGCCAACGGACAACACACGCCACTGCTCGCGGGTGGTCAGAGCGCGACCATCACGGTCGGAGCCGTCAACACAGAGGTCGCCGGCTGGTGCAGCGTCGCCGGGCACAAGGCCGCGGGGATGACCCTGCGCATCGTTGTGACCGGGACCGGCAACACGACCTCCGATGCCCCGAACGCTCAGGGGGCAGGGGACGACATGGGGGCTATGTCGAAAGGCGCGACAGCCGGCGGGTCTGCACCCGTCATCGACTTTCACGCCTCCCCGGGACCAGGCTGGAAGTCGTACGACCCGGCGCTGCAGCCAGCACCCGGAGCGACTGAGCACCGGCTGACCATGACCGTGCGCGACACGCTGGTCGAGGTCGCTCCCGGCGTACGTCAGACCCGATGGACCTTCAACGGGACCGCGCCTGGACCCACCCTGCACGGCAAGGTAGGCGACGTCTTCACCATCACCTTCGTGAACGACGCGAGCATGGGACACGGCATCGACTTTCACGCTGGCTCCCTCGCACCGGACCTGCCCATGAGAACGATCGACCCCGGGAAGTCGCTCACCTACCAGTTCGTCGCGAACCACTCCGGGGCTTGGCTGTACCACTGCAGCACGATGCCGATGGCCCTGCACATCGCCAACGGGATGTACGGCGCGGTCATCATCGACCCCCCCGGTCTGCCGGCCGTCGCCCACGAGTACGTCGTCGTGCAGTCCGAGCTCTACCTCGGGGCGCAGAACGGCAGCGCCGACGAGGCCAAGATCGCCAACGAGAAACCGGACGCCATCTTGTTCAACGGCTACGTCAACCAGTACGACCACGCGCCGATCCGCGTTCGGGCCGGAGAACGGGTGCGGGTGTGGGTGGTGGACGCGGGGCCGCAGCGCGGGACTGCTTTCCACGTGGTCGGAACCCAGTTCGACACGGTGTTCAAGGAGGGCGCCTACCTCCTCAATGCCGGGAATCCCGAACACGGTGCGTCGCAGGTCCTGGATCTGGCCCCCGCCCAGGGAGGCTTCGTCGAGTTCGTGCTGCCGCAGGCGGGTCACTATCCCTTCATCGACCACGCCATGGTCGGCGCCGAGCGCGGTGCCCACGGCACCTTCGAGGCGTTCTAGGTGCTCGACCTGTGGTCCCTAGATGGTTGATTCCTTGAAGGTCAGTGGTCGTAGGCGGTCAGGGAGCGTTTGGCTTTGACTCCGGTGGTCCAGTTGCGCCAGATCCCGGCGGCCATTGCCAGGAGACGTTGAGCGACACGGGTGAACACCCCGTGGGTGGTGCGTCCACCGTGTTGTTCCAGGTCAAGCTGT
>JBBRWQ010000096.1:0-11900 GCA_038249115.1 Actinomycetales bacterium | reverse complement strand
GATCCTCTGTGGCCCCGGGGTCGCCTTCCGGCTGCAGTCGCACCGCCGTTGGAGCGACATGGCGACCGTGCGCGTCGACCAGGTCGATCCTCACCGCCGAGAGGACCACGGACTCGCTGAAGCTCAGCCGCAAAGTAGAGGGAGCGGTAGCCACCACTAAACCGTCCGCAGGGTTGCTGCTCTCGAGGAAGGCGTGCGCCTGTGCGGACGGGGCGGGCGCCAGAACGCTGAACGCGATGAGGGCTCCCGCCACGAACAGCCCACGTGCCCGACCCGACAGCTGCCGGCCTGGCATCACAGCACTGGGACGTGGCGCAGGTGAAGCGCGCCGGCGTCGATCGATACCAGCTCGTGGGGTCGCAGAGCCCCTCGCGTGTTCTGGTACACCAAGTAGTAGGTCTGACCGGCCCGCAAGGTGTGACCCTGCTTCATCAGCGACACCCGTTGGGTGCTGAGACCACGTGCCTCGCTGTGGAGTACAGGCGGGTTAGCGCCATCCAGCTGGAATCGACTCGCCTTCTCGGGGTCGAGCACGACGTAGCTCACCGTGATGAGCCCACCGTCCGCGACCACTGCCACCCGTGAGAACCGCACCCCGAGGGCCTGCTCCATCGCGGCGCTCTGTGGCACGGATCGGCTTGCCAGGGCCCGGGACTGGGCGAGATTGCTGATGACCAGTGCCATGAGCACGGCCAGGACGGCCAGGACGATCCACCGGGCCAGAGGCCGGGACCTGCGCTCGGTAGGGGCGACAGTGTGAACAGACATGGGGCTCCTCCTCCCTGAGGGTTCCCGGGGCCGCAAAGGGAGTCGCGGCCCCGGGAAGTGATGGACTGCCTACGGCAGCGTGAAACGGGTGGACACGAACGAGTCGAAGAACGCTATTCCTGTCACCGGGTTAGTGACCCCGGCCGTCAGGCCGAGCAGAGCGGTCTCCATCACCGACGCGCTGGTGTTGCCGGTCAGCGTCGAGACGGGCGATCCGTCAAGCTGCAGCTGCAGCGATCCGGAGGTGGCTGCCAACCAGTCGACCTGGATGGTGTGGGGTCCGGTCGGCAGGGTGACCCAGGTGGTGAGGCCTGCCTGGCCAGCCATGACGGTCCCGATCTGGTTGACCCCGCCTACCCGCTGGAGCTGCACAGCGAAGACCTGCGCTGCCGCTGCCGTGCGTCCCTCGAAGAGGGTGAGCGCGAACCCGGACGCGGGTGTCAGCGTGTTGGCGTCGAAGGCGAACGATGCGTGATACCCCACCTCCAGAGTGGGTGAGTTGTCTGTCACGTAGCGGTTCCTGTTTGTTCTGGTACCAAACTCAGCCACCTGCAGGCCTCGGTTGGTCCCTCCGAACGGAATGCCGGCCGCCAGGGTGACGGTTGGGCTATTCGTCTTGCTGGTCCACCCGAGGCTGCCGCTGGTTATCGTGAACGGGCTGGAGAAGATGCTGTTCAGCCTGACCGTGACGTTGGTGTTGACCGCGTTGCTCCAGTTGCCAGCGGCGTCCTGCACCCGCAGGTTGAACCGCTGGGTCCCCGAGGGAAGACCGGCCAGCGGCACGGTCGCCACGATGTTTCCAGCCACGATGGCGAACGGCACGCTGGTGCCTTTACCGGCGCCCGGGTCGGTGGTGCCGAGCCAGAACTGAGTGGCGACAAAGCCACCCGGCTCATTGACGGGCAGCGGCGCGGTCAGCGTCACCACACCGGTGGTCGGGTTCTGGCTGCCCGTGACGCTCACGAGCACGGGGGCGGTCTTGTCCACGACCAGGTTCATCGGGTACAAGGGACCCCAGTTGCCAGCGGCGTCCTGGCCGCGGACCGACACGTGGTGCGTGCCGTTGCTCAGCGACCTGACCTGGGAGATGGGGATTCCACCGGCGACTGACTCCGTCGAGGTGTTCATAGAGCCGTCCACCGGTGCCAGCTGCGCCCCGGTTCCGGGTGCACCAATGGTGTCCAGGAAGAACTCGGCATCCGCGACCGTGTTCCCTGTCCCACCAGTGTTGGGGTCAGTGATACTGGCCGAAACCCACAGGTATCCCGGGTGGGCAGTGGTGGTCAGGATCGCGTTGGTCGGGTTGGGTTTGACATCGGCGCCGTCGACGCCGGGACCGGTCTTGTCCACAGACAGGGGGATGTCCAGGGGTGGGCCCCACAGGCCGAGGGAGTCATGGCTGTGGACGAAGACATGGTGCACGCCTTCGGTGAGCGCCAGGACGGTTAGCGCAGGGATGACCGGGTCAAGGGAGACGACCGAGGCCACGCGGTTGGGTGTGATCGCTGTGCCGGAACCGTCGGCCCCGAGGGCGTCCAGGAAGTACTCGGCGCCGTCGATGGTGCCGCCGGCAGTTCTGTCGTCACCGGTGGCCGAGACGGCGACGTCCAGGGTGCCGTTGGCCGGCGAAGGCGTGGCGCTGCCATTCGTGGTCTGCGGACCCGTCTTGGGCAGGTTGAAGATCGTTGCGCCGACCACGCCCCACTTTCCTGCTGTGTCGTGGGCGCGAACGAACACGGTGTGCTTGCCCGCGTCGAGACCGGCCATGACCGCAGTGGTGATGATGCCGGTCGCGCCGGCAACGTTCACGCCGGGGAAGGCGCCGGTCATCGGGGTCCCGAAGCCGACGCTAACGGTGGCGTCGTCGATGACGAGCTCGGCCTGGTCGACGTTCGAATTACCGGTGGTGGCGTCGCTGAGGTCAGCTGTGACCGTGACATCCGCCAGCCCGCTGGAGGGGTTGGGGGACGCGGTGACGTGTGAGGAGACCGGACCGACGAGGTCGGTGCTGGGTGGTGGCGCAGCGGTGTCCAGGAAGGTGAGCATGCCGCCGAAGGCGAAGGACAGAGGGTCGGCAGTGGTCTGCCCGTTGTTGTCCAGGTGTCCCGCCGCCTCGTAGAGCGCGACCTTGGATTCAGGGCCTGAGGGCATCGTGACAAGGGTGTCTGCGGTGGCGCCGGGCTCGACCGCCATGGCAACTTCTGCCTCGGCGTACTTCATGGCGTGACCATCCTGGGCGACCAGTGTCTGGTCGTCCCCGAGCAGGCTCATCGAGTGGCTCTCGGAGCCGACGTTGGCGTAGCGCAGGAGGACCGTGTGGCCCTGGTCAGTGCTGATCAGGTCGGTGGAGGGGAACGGCTTGCCGTTGATCAGCCGGTACTTCGGAGCGAAGTTCCGCATGTCGAAGCCCAGGGGGTAGGCAGAGCACGAGATCGGGCAGGCGTTGAACGCAGGGTCGATCTCGCTGAGCACGACCACGGCGTCATCGTCGTAGGCGGTGGTGGGGTAGCCGGTCGCGGGCGGTCCGTAGGCCGAGCCGTCCGAGGACCGGACCACCAGCGCACCGGCCAGGCCCATGGCGACCTGCCGGGTGCCATTGGCAGTGTGGCCTGCCTCGTAGATGAACGTGCCGGCGCGAGAGGCCGTGAAGGTGTAGGTCTTCGCAGGATCGGCGGAGCCAATACCGGTCTCCTCAGCAGCAGCCGAAAGACTGCCGACCGCGAACGCCGTGGTCGGCTGCCCCGGGAAGGTCAGGGAGACCTGCTGGCCGGCGATCTGGTTGTGCAGGGTCACCGAGACGGTGTCGCCCTGGTTGACCACCAGCAGCGGTCCCGGTGCGGTTGCCGAGCCGGTCGCTCCGGTGCTCGAGAAGCCCCAGATGTTGATCGACGCACCTCCGAGCACCGAGGTGGTGCCCTCCATCGCAAAGAGGTCACAGCTGTCCGTGGTTCCGCTTGCGGTGCAGCCCTGGGGGGCCAGCTTGCCTGCCGCTACAGCGGACACCACGACCGAGGGATGCGAGGCCGCAGTGGTGGCGGCCTGCGCACTGCCCGGGATGGCGAGCAGGCTAACCGCCGCCACCATGCTGGCGGTGGCCAGGAGAGCGACACCACGCAGGGTGTACGAGCGCGGGGCTGACGTGTCAGCCGGGTCGATGAGTGTCATCGCCAGTCCTCAATTCGCCTTGCAACCGAGGGGAGGATCGATGCGGAAGACCGTCATCATCCCTCCGAAGGTTGCGCCAAAGTTGGTGGATTGCACGAGCGAGTGGCTGTGGGCGATGTGGTAGTACTCGCCGCACTGGTTGTTGGAGGTGATGTAGGTGGGCAGGGGGTTCAAGGTGCCCAGGTACGGGCTCTCGCTGAACCAGGTGTCAGTGCCGACCAGGAGCTGGTCGGTGATCGCCGGGATCTGGGTGGGAATGGGGTTGTTCAGGGCATTCCAGCCCTCGACGTCCTTCCAGTCCATGAGTGCGTCCACGGTCTGTCCGGGCTTCACGTCGATGTCGTACTTGAGGTACGCCAGGTCCTGGCCTGTGGGTCCTGCCAGTGCGCGGCCGTCCTTGTTGATCACCCGCTCGTCGCTGCCGTGAGGGTGGAACGGGTAGTTGACGCTGCCGGCGTTCAGGTAGCGGATGACTGCCGGCAACGGGTTGGCAGCCGCATCGAAGGGCCGGATGTGAACGAGGGCCCCGTAGGGCTGGTTGGGCAGCCATGACGCGTTGTTCGGTGCCAGCGTGTCCGGCATGCTGCGCCCGTTGATCATGAAGTAGCGGGCCCGGAAAGCCTTCCAGTCGATCGGTTGTTTCCTTTCCACTGCCAGGTGCAGGTCGGGGTCGACCTCGGAGAGCATGAACACGTACTCGTGGGTCGGGCTGTATGCCGAGTCGGCGCGGTTGTTGACCTGACAGGAGATGGCGGTGGCCGGGCAGGTGTTTCCGCTGGGGCGGACGACAAGAGCGCCGTACAGGCCCATCTGCTTCTGCTTGTTGACGTCGGTGCCGCTCTCGTAGAGGTAGGTGCCCGGGCTGCCGGCGGTGAACGTGTAGGTCACCGAGCCGCTATTGGCGGCGGCGCCCTGCACCAGCGAGGTCAGCGAGCCGCCGCCGTCATACTGCGGCTGGGCCGGGTTGCCGTTGGCCTTCACGCCCTTTTGACCTGGGAAGACGATGGACGTCGCCTCAGGCAGGGTGTTGTGCAAGATGATGGTGACCGGCAGACCCGAGGTCACGCACAGTGTCGGCCCCGGGAGCTGGAAGCCACGGGTGCTGTTGCCGTAGCTCCACATGTAGATGGAGTTGCCGTCCGGGGTCGAGACGTAGCCGTCCTGGGCCGTCAGTGAGAACGTCTGATGCGCGTCGGTGTCGCACAGCAGACCTTCCGAGGTGGCGGCCCCTGCTGCACTTGGGCTGGTCACCAGTGCGGTCACGATCAGCCCAACGACCGTCGCGGCGACAGCGAGCCGTCGCGGGGCGAGATGGGAAACGAGCTTCATGGCATCTCCTCGGTCGGTTTCGTCACGCGTTCGCGACGGTCTGGTCTGGATAGGGGTTGGCGCCGAGCGCATCCCTCACGCGGATCTGCGTCATCATGCCGCCGTACCCGGGGCCACCGCCGTTCTGCAGGTAGGAGTACTTCCGGTCATACAGGAAGTACTCCCCAGGGGTACTGGGTGCAGTGAAGATGACGTCGCGGCTCTCGCCGGGGCCAACGTCCACGGTGTTGGTGGTGATGTAGTTGCTGATGCCGTCGCGGCCCTTCAACAGGCTGGCGTCCTTGGCCACGATCTGCAGGTCGATGTTGTCGACGCTCATCGCGTGGTTCTGGTAGCCCAGGTTGGACATCCGCAGAAGCACCCTCTCACCGGTGTTACAGGTGATCAGCGAGGAGTTGGGCTGGCTCATCAGGCGAGGGTCGGCGGACGTCAGGTTGCCGTTGGTGTCGCTCACACCGTTGGGCTCAATCGTGTCGGGGTAACCCCGTCCGTTGAGTAGCCAGAAGCTCGGGTCGTAGTCGGTCCAGTCGCTGACCTGGATGTGCGCGTCGCGCCAGTGGGCCGCCGACCACAGCTCGGTGATCATGAACGCGAACTCGCGGTCGTACCCGGTGCTGCCGTCGCCGTCGTTGTAGGCGAACTTGCTGAAGGTACGGCCCTGGAACGGTATCGGCGCGCCGCTGTTCTGCTTGGGGCGGACGAAGACCATGCCCGTCATGCCCATCTGCACGTGTTCCACGTCCTCGAAGTGGCAGTGGTACATGTAGGTGCCCGCGTCGTGTGGACGGAAGAAGTAGTCGAAGTCGCGCCCGACAGGGACGGAGAGCGAGAGCTCGGGGACGCCATCGAAGAGCGGGATCGCGTTGACAAAGCCGTGCCAGTGCATCGTGTGGCCATCGAAGAGGTCCGGGCGCACAAGCAGGCCCAGATTGGTGAGGGTGATGGTGATGTCGTCCTCCTCGTCAAAGGCCAACATCGGCGCGCTGATCTGTGCCTTGCCCCGTTGGGCGGCCACCTGGGCCGGAGTCAGCCCGCTGACGTCGCGGAAGCCGAACACGTACGTGTCGCGGTTCGTGGGTGCCAGCGAGTCCGGGAAGAACGGGAGGTCGTCCGGAGAACCAAACGGCATGGAGACCCATCCGTCGGTGCCGGCCAGGTGCACCGTCTTCACCGGGTGCGGTACCGCCTGGACAAGCCCAGCCACCGTCTTGACGCTGGCACGGGCCACCTGGGAACCCAGCAGCGTGGCGCCGGCCAGGACTGCTCCACCGGTGAGGAACGAACGGCGGTCGAAGCCGGGGACTGATCTGTTCTCGTTCATCGGATCTCCAGAGGGGACTGGTCGGGCTGGACGGAGGTCGGTCGCAGGGGGGAGCTCATGGCTGGAACTGGTCGGAGCCGGCGTCGTACCGTCGGGTCGCACCGCTGCCGGAGGGTCGCTTGTCCCCGTCGATATCCCTGTTCGGCGCTGCGACGAGGTAGACCCAGCCGCTGGGCGCCGCGTCCCACCGCACGCGGACACTGCCCGTACCGCGACCCCATGCGGGGGAGGTGGAGCTGGCCAGGTGGTAGTTGCCCAGAAGGTTTGGCGGCAAGATCAGGGACACGATCGCCGCTTGGCGGAACGCCGGGTAGGTGCGCAACCGTAGAATGTTTACGGCCACGTCGTACGTCTGGTCGACGAACTGCGGGTCGTCACTGAGGGTTGTTGCCGTGCCACCGTCGGTTCCCAGAGCTGTCTGGATGACCGAGTTGATCGGTGAGAGCGAACCTGTGTTGTCCGCAGTACCCATGTCCCAGTGGTCGGCGTCGGCAGCGGTGATGCCCGTGACGACCCCGCTGAAGGTGCCGGCGCGGTTGTCCCAGAAGACGTCGTTCATGATCGTTGGCTTGCTGAACATCGTGGTGCCCAGGATCGCCGCGCCGGGGAACAGGGTGGTGTCCTTCAACCTCGCCTGCAACGGGTCACTGTTGGCGCCCGTCGACAGGCCTGCGGGAGCCGGCTGGCCATTGCTGGTGACAGCTGTCGCGGTGGTGATGTTGCGGGCAACCGTGTTGTTGACCACGTTCACGAAGGCCGAGTCGTCCATGGCCAGTCCTCCGCCCTCGTGGGCGGAGACGTTGTTGGCGATGGTGTTGTTGGAGATGGTGATGAACTCGGGGTTGGCCTTGCTGATGTGGCTGCCACTTGTCTGCAGCAACCGCACGCCGCCGCCGTCGTCGTTGGCCAGATTGGCCTGGATCACGTTGGCGTCGATCGTCACCGGGCCTGAGCCTTCTGACAGCTGCGTCGGGTCGGCCGGCAGCTCGCCGGCGATCATGATGCCGGCGCCCTCGTCGTAGGAGGCGTTGAACCAGATTTTGTTGTTGGTGATCGTGCCGCCCTGGGCGTTGTAGCCGAAGGCTGAGACCGCGCCGCCGTACTCGGCGGAGTGGTTGCCGCAGATCGCGTTCCCGTCGACCTGGTACTTGTTGCTGCCTGTGAACAGCCCGATCGCGCCGGCGAGGTTGGTGCCGCCGTTGTCACGAATCTGGTTGTGCGACAGCACCAGGTTGTTGTTGTTGTTGTCACCGACGTAAGGCGTGCCGACACGCACAGCTCCGCCGTAGGAGCCGCCATTGCCGCGGATCACGTTGTCGGTCAGGCGCAGCCCGGTGACGTTCTGGTGAACGTAGACGCCGCCGCCCTGGGTGATCAGTGCACCAGTGGCGCCGTATGGCGTCTTGACGCCTCCGGTGATCGCGTTGACGTTGCCCGCGAAGTCCGACTGCGCCCCACCCGTGATGGTGAAGCCGTCGAGCATCACCGGGTAAGGGTTGGTGTTGGACCTGAGCACTGCTGGGCCCCTCGGGTCGTCCAGCACGGTGACGACGGCGGCGTCCGGAACGGCCGGGTTGCCGGTGTATCTCAGACCGCTCAACAGGGTGATCCAGCTGGCGCCGCTGGGGTTGTCCGGGTTGAAGCCCGAGCCATCGATGATCGATCCGGGAACGTAGGTGCTTCCCTGGAACCCGCCTGGGCCGACGCCCTGGATGCGAACCTGGTGGTGCACGATCACGTTCTCCGTGTACTCACCGAGCGGGTTGGCTGCGGTCTGGGCGTTGGGCCAGACCACGACCAGCCAGTACGGCTTCGCTGCGGTGGGCCGGGCTGCCTCCAGAGCGGCCTGGATGGTCGCAAAGTGCCCGGGGGCTGTCCCGCCGACCTCGGCGATCCGTGGTCTTCCCGCAGTCCTTCCATCGGTGGTGGCGTTTGCGGCGTCAAGCACCTGGATGGTCAGGGCGTTGTATGTCGAGAGGCCGGTATCCGTCCTGGTGAGGCTCAAGGCGTAGGACCCGGGATCGAAGCTGCCAGGCACAACGAAGGTCACCTGAGTGTCGGTCCAGCTGGTGGTGGCCCGGTTCGCGCCGTTGAGCTTGAGGACGCCGGCCATACCGAAGCCGATGCCCTTGACCGTCACTGTCCGCCCGGCAGCGGTGGCCTCGTTTCGCACGTACGGCCGGTCGACGTTGAAGACCTGCGGCGTGGCTAGTCCCAGGTCACACATGGTGGGGTTGGCGACCGTGGAGTCGGGTGTCAGGACCGTTGCTGCCACCTGAGTCGGGGCCTCATCGGTCACTGTGTAGAGACCTGGCCAGCCCTGGAAGTTTGTGGCGATCGTCCTGAACCGGGGGTTGTAGTCGGGGTTCTCCGCACCAGGTTGGCCCGGGTCGTTGCCCACGAATCGGTACATGTTCGGGCAGGGACCGGCCGGGACGGGGCAGTTGAATGTGTCGGTCGAGGGGACCAGCGCCTCATACAGCCCGTTGAAGTCGGTGTGCGTGGTGTAGCTCAGCCGGCCGAAGGAGTCGTACAGGCCCACCGGCACGAACGGCAGGCCCTGGGCCTCGCCGTAGTTGACGCTGCGCGTGTCGAGGGTCAGACCGAGGTCGTTCAGCGTGAGACCCCAGAAGTGGGTCGGTAGCGGGACGTCGGTGAACAGGTTGAAGTTTGGAGCAGTGGCCTGGCCGTTGCGGACCGTGACCAGTTTGTCGGCGCAAGAGGGCTTGTCCTGACCCTCGAACGGGCTTCCGCCGCCCGCCTTGAACGCCTCGTTGGTGACGTGGACGGTGTGCATTGGGCCGGCGCACGGCGAGATGATGCCGGCCTGCTGAGCCGGTGGCTGATGCGGGATTGGCGCGACCGCTGCGTCGCCGGCGCCGGCTGCATCGGCCGGTGTGGCCGGGGGGTAGTTCTGCTGCGGCAGATAGGTGTCACCATCGAAGACGTTGACGTCTTCTTCGGCGGTGGCCTTGTACATCGGCTTGCCGTCGACGGGGTCCGTCGGGATGTCGACGGAGACGATGTACTCGCCCGCTGCCAGGTCGCCGAAGCCATAGTTGCCGTTGACGGTCTGACCCGCCGAGGCGGGGTCGGTGGTGTCGCTCGGGCCTACGGCGACGCCCATCATCGGTGACTCCACGCACATCTTGTTCGCGGTCGCGCCGAACTCGGGCAGTGCCTGCTGGTCGGTGAGCGGCGTTCCCTTGTAGTTCCGTGCCGTGCAACCGCGTGGCGGCGCCCAGGTCTCGGAGACGGTGGGGGCCTGGACTTGTGCCCCCTTGACCAGAGCTCCGCGCTGGGGGTCGGGGTTGGGTGCCCCATCGATGCTCAGGGGCACGATCTTCTTGCCCCCCAGGCACTCGTTGGCGACATCTGCGGGTGCAGTCACGTCGCAGGGCACCGGCATGTGCACAGTCACGCCCACGTCCGGGATGCCTGGCGAGTAGCTCTCGGTGGCCGCCTGTGCGGGGTCGAGCTCGTTGCGGGTCGTGTCGTAGCTGACCGTGCCCACGATGCCGCCGTTCGTGCCGGCCGCATAAGGTTGCACGCCCCAGTCGATCTGGGTGCCGAGGCCGATGATGGGCAGGAAGCTCAGGTCCACCAGGGATCCGAGCTTGGTCGTGGCGCTCGGCTCGTTGGGCGCGCGGTAGGTGATACCTGTTGTCTGGTAGCGCGTGTTGAAGGCCTCCAGCACCAGCCACTTGCCCATCGGGTAGGTCTCGCGGATGTCGTAGTTGCCGCTGTTGTCGGTCGTCGCGGTGTTCGTGGCCTGGTCCATGGTCGAGTTGTCACGCTCACGCACGGTCAGGGCGAAGGCCGGAACGCCCTTTTCGCCGGGGTCCTTCTTTCCGTTGCCGTTTTCGTCAACGAACACGCTGCCCTTGATGTGGGTAAACCAGCCGACAAGCATCTCGGTGCCGACGTTGGTGACAGCGCCATCGGCCACGTCGACGTTGACGCTGTAGAGGATGTAGTCCTGGTCGTCGTCCCACATCGTCAGCTGGTAGGTGCCGTTGGGCACGTTCTTGATGTCGAAGCTGCCATTGTCGGCACCGCGACCGACGTAGATCTGCTGGTCACCCGCGCCAAGGTCGGACAGGGCGACCCAGGGAGCCTTGATCGGCCCCTCGATCTTGTTGCCCGCCCAGCCTTCAGGACCCACCTGGCCGCCCTGGCCGCCGATGTAGGGCAGGCCAGCGACAACGACGCCCTTGATCTCACCGGTCGGTGCGTTGACTGTTGGAACGGCGAGCGCCTGGGTCTTCACGAAGCCGAACTGCACCGAGGGCACCAGCTCGGCACCCTTGGTCTGCTCTGTGTCAAAGCCGGTTGCGCCCTCCTGGCTCCAGATGTCGTGGTCGTGACCGCCCTCAAGGGTGGTGGTCTGCACCCACTGGTAGGTCTGGTCGGCGGCAGGCACCGGCGGCGTGACGGTCGCAGCGAACCGGTTCGGGCCCATGTTGGGGATGACAATCTGGCCGGTCGCGTCGCTGACGCACTTGCCGATGGAGTCGGGGTCGACGACGGCCTTCCCTGCGTCGTCAAAGGCGATCGGCGCGTTGGGGCTAGCGGCGTCCGGTGACAAGCTTCCGTTCGGCAAGGTGTGCATGTACTTGGTGCACAGGGCGTTGCCGTAGTAGTCGACTCCAACGGTGCCGAACACATCCGACAGGTGAGCGGTGAAGCCTTGCAGGCCCTTCTCGGCGTCGACCTCGTAGGTCGCGTCGACAGGCTGGTTGTCGTTGAACACCTGAATCCTCAGGGTGGTCAACGGCAGGGGCGTCGGGTTCATCTGGACAGTCACAGGGATCGTCAAGTCTGACAACACGGTGAAGTGCTGACCGTCGATCTTGAAGCCGTCCGCGAGCACCGAGATGAGGTACTTGCCGGCGGGGATGTTTGCCAGCGCCTTGGTCGAGCTGAGGTCCGTCTCATTGCCCTGGGCGACGATGGGCGCATGCCCCGAGGTGTTGCGGATCGACGGCCACTGGCAGGTGTCGGCAAAGTTCGGGTCCGCGCTGCCGATAATGACACCGGCACCGTCCTTGGCGGTCGCCGGCAGGCAGTTCTGGGTGCCCTGGTTGAGCGCCGTGCCGGGGTCACCTACGTCATCGAGGTTGATCAGCCACTTGTACTTGTCGATCGGGTCGCCCTTTTGCACGAACTGGCCGACAGTCGTGGCGGTGTTGGTGTTCACCGACCGGGTGCTCATCACCTGCAAGGTGATGCTCCCGGGGGCCGGTGGAGGTGGAACTGCCGCCGCAGCTGGCGGTGCAAACCTCGGCACCATGAACTGGGCGATGACGACAGCCAT
>JBBRWQ010000095.1:0-12101 GCA_038249115.1 Actinomycetales bacterium | reverse complement strand
TGGCGCCCGCCTTGGTGGCGCCCGCCTTGGTGGCGCGCGCTGTCGTGGCGCCGGCTAGCCGGGCCAGCCCCTTGGTCAGGACCTCCTCGTAGATCTCGTCGGGGTCCAGCCGACGCAGCTCGTCGGCCAGGCACTCGGCCAGCTCTCGCCGCCCCAGAATGACTTGTCGGACCGGTTGGCCCGGCTGGGCCATGGTCGCCTCGGAGTCATCAGGACGCACGATGTCGATGTTGCCGCTGCGGCGCTCGAGCCGGACGCTCGTCATGCCGGTGCCGGCGCTGGTGCGTACCCGCGTCACCGGACATCTGAGTGCCTCAGCGAGCCACCCAGCCATCAGGTCGACGGAGGGGGAGTCGCTGGCTCCGGTGACTGTCGCCGCGACCACAGGCTCGTATGGAGGCTGGTCCAGCGTCGCGGCGAGCAGGCCACGCCACCGCGTGATGCGGGTCCACGCAAGGTCGGTGTCACCGGGCTGGTAGCTCTCCGCGCGGCGTTGCATCTCAGCCCACGGGTTGCTGGCCTGCGCGGCATCGGTGATGCGCCGCTGCGCCATCTGCCCGATCGCAGACGCCGAGACGTCAGGGGGGGCCGACTTCGGCCACCAGGCCACCACGGGGGAGTCAGGAAGCAGCAAGGGGACCAGGGTGCTGTGGCCGTGTGCGACGAGCTCTCCGTGGGTACGAAGGACAATCACCTCGCCGGCCCCCGCGTCGCCACCGATACGGATCTGGGCATTCAGCCGGCTGCTGCCGTCTTTGTCGCCGCTACGCAAGGCGATGATGCGGCAGGGGTGTTGACGGCTGGCGTCAATGGCCGCCTCGATTGCCTCGTTGGCCGCCTCGGTGTCGTCGGCCACAATGATCATGGTGAGCACTCGGCCGAGTGCAACGGCGCCCACCTCGTTGCGAAGCGTGACCAGCATCCCGCTGATGGCCCCGGTGGTGGTGTTGGGAAGGTCGACGATCATGGCTTCCTCCAGCTGCGCCCATCGCGGAGCATCATGTCGTCAGCGCTGTCCGGGCCCCAGCCGCCGGCAACGTAGGGGTCGGGGCGTCCGCGCTTGGCCCAGAAGGCCTCGATCGGGTCAAGGATCTGCCAGGCCAGCTCAACTTCCTTGTGGCGGGGAAACAGCGGCGGATCGCCCAGCAGAACGTCGAGGATGAGCCGCTCGTAGGCCTCTGGGCTGGACTCGGTGAAGGCGCTGCCATAGCCGAAGTCCATGGTGACGTCCCGGACCTCCATGGCAGAACCGGGCACCTTGGAGCCGAAGCGCATCGTGACGCCCTCATCGGGCTGGATGCGGATCACGATCGCGTTCTGGCCAAGCTCCTCGGTGGCGGTCTCCGTGAACGGCAGGCGTGGCGCGCGTTTGAAGACCACAGCTATCTCGGTGACCCGCTTGCCCAGTCGTTTGCCAGTGCGCAGGTAGAAAGGGACTCCCGCCCAGCGGCGGGTGTCGATCTCGAGCTTGAGCGCGGCAAAGGTCTCGGTGGTGGAGCTGGCCTTGACGGCGTCCTCATCGAGGTAGCCGACGACCTGCTCGCCGCCCTGCCATCCCTGGACGTACTGACCGGTCGCGGTGGACTTCGCCAGATTGTGGGGCAGTCGTACCGCCGAGAGGACCTTTTGCTTCTCAGCGCGCACGTCGTATGCCTGGAAGGAGACCGGTTCTTCCATTGCGGTCAGTGCCAGCAGCTGGAGCAGGTGGTTCTGGATGACGTCGCGTGCAGCGCCGATGCCGTCGTAGTATCCCGCGCGGCTGCCGATGCCGATGTCCTCGGCCATCGTGATCTGTACGTGGTCGACGTAGTTGGCGTTCCACAGCGGCTCGAAGATCTGGTTGGCGAAGCGCAGCGCCAGGATGTTCTGGACCGTCTCTTTGCCCAGGTAGTGGTCGATCCGGAATACCGAGTCCGGGGCGAAAACTGCCCCGACGAGCGAGTTCAGCTCGCGGGCGCTGTTCAGGTCGTGACCGAACGGCTTCTCGATGACCACTCGACGCCACGCACCCGCTTCGTCCTGGCTCAGGCCAGCACGGTGAAGCTGCTCGCACACCGTGGGGAAGAACTCCGGTGGGATCGAGAGGTAGAAGGCGTGGTTGCCGCTGGTCCCGCGCTCTGTGTCGAGGTCCTGCAGGGTCTCACGCAGGTGGTCGAATGCGGTCTCGTCGTCGAACGTGCCTGATACGAAACGGATGCCCTTGGAAAGGCTTCGCCACACCTCTTCGCGGAAGGGCGTGCGGGCATGGGCGCGGACGGCTTGGCGGACGATCTGGCGGAAGTCCTCATGGGCCCAGTCGCGACGTGCGAACCCGACCAGGCTGAAACCGGTGGGCAACAGCCCGCGGTTCAACAGGTCGTAGATGGCCGGCATGATCTTCTTGGTCGCGAGATCTCCGGTGACGCCGAAGAGCACCACGGCGCAGGGGCCGGCGATTCGAGCCAGGCGCTTGTCCCGGGGGTCGCGCAGCGGGTTCAGCTCGTGGGTGACCCGGCTTGGGCTCATTCGGCCTCGTTGTCGGCGGAGCCGTTGCCGTGTCCGGTTTGTCGGTCCAGGTCAAGGGCCCCGGTCAGCTGCGCGAGGCCCGCATCGTGGTCAGTCAGATGTAGGCGTAGCACGGGGCGACCGTGGTCGGCCAGGACCTGTGCGTCGCCGCCGGCCTGAGCCGTGATGAAGTCCCCGAACGTGAACTCGCGACCCGGGATGGCAAGGTCCTGCAGCGGTGCTGTCGTGATCTGGAGATAGACGCCGGTGGCTGGACCGCCCTTGTGGAACTGCCCGGTGGAGTGAAGGAAACGGGGCCCCCACCCGAAGGTGGTGGGGCGTCCGGTGCGGCTGGCAATGGCTCGACGAGCGTCGGCCAGAGGCGCGTCGGCGAGCCGGTCGAGATAAGCCATGACGGCAACGTAGCCATGTTCCGGGTCCAGTGCTGCGAGCAGCGAGTCCAGAGCGCTGGCAACGGTCGTGGCATCGCCGAGCCAGTCGCCGCCAAGAGTGCGCACCTCGATAGCGCCCTCGTGGAAGGCGGCAGGGTCCGGCTCGACGTCGGTGGCGTCGAGCAGTCCGCGCGCCGCCTTCTTGGCGCTCTCCACATCGGGCTGGTCGAAGGGGTTGATTCCGAGGATCCGGCCGGCAGCAGCGGTGGCGACCTCCCACAGCAACAGCTGAGCCCCGAGGGAGCCGCTGACCTGTACCTGAGAACGCGAGTCATCGGCGCCGAACCGGTGGGCATCGCCGGTGATGTCGGCGTCGCCTTCATCGATGACGACGACGTCCGCAACGTCGGCAACCAGCCGGGCCACCGTGATGTCGCCGGAAGGGTTGTGGACCTCGGGCGCTGGGTTGTCCACGTCGTCGCGAACGACGACCGGCAACACCCCGGTGCCGTCCTTGCCGGTGCTCTCGGCGATCAGCTGCTCAGCCCAGTCGGCGAATCCGGTGATGCCGGAACCGTCTTCGAGCAGGACAAGCTTGTCGCGCAAGGGATCGGTACCGGCAATGGCGGCTCCAAGCTGAAGCGCGGGGTTCGCCTCGTCGTCGTCGGCCAGCAGGTCGGTGACGGATTCGGCCTCGTCGAGGAGCTGCTCGAGGTCGACGCCGGCCAGACCGCTGGGGACCAGGCCGAACGCAGTCAGGGCCGAGTAGCGGCCGCCGACGTTCGGGTCAGCATTGATCACGCGATATCCGGTCGCGCGGGCATCCTTGTCCAGTGGGCTGCCCGGGTCGGTGACGATGACGAAGCGCTGGGTCGGGTCGATCCCGGCCCGGGTGAACGCAGCCTCGAAGGCACGACGCTGAGAATCGGTCTCGATGGTGGAACCGGACTTGCTCGAGACCACGACGACGGCACGGTCGAGCCGATCGGCGAGTGCGTCCCGCACGGTGTCAGGGCTCGAGGAGTCCAGCACCGTGAGCTCGACGCCGGCAGTGGCGCAGATGACCTCGGGCGCCAGCGACGACCCGCCCATGCCGCACAGGACGACGTGGTCGACGCCTTGCTCAGCCAGGTGGTCGCGCAGTGCTGCGATCTCCCCGACGAGGGGTCGTGAAGTACGGCCCAGGGTGACCCACGAGAGTCGGATCGCAGACTCGGACTCGGCTGCGGGCCCCCACAGCGTGGCGTCCTTGGCAAACAGCTTGCTCGCGAACCCGTCTGCGACGAGCTGCGGCACGTGCCGGGCCACCGCGTCGGCGGCCGGCCCCGAAGCCAGGACACCCAGACCCACCGTGGTCATCGGGCGCCCTTGTTGAGCTCGCGCTGCACGTCGGCCAGCAGTGCTTCCCAGGACTTCGCGAACTTGTCAACGCCCTCGTGCTCGAGCACGTCCACGACGTCTGCATAGGGGATGCCGAGACGCTCGAGTGCGTCCAGCACGTTTCGGGCGTCGTCATAGTTGCCGGTGACCTGGTCGCCGATGATCTCGCCATGGTCGGCTACGGCCTGCATGGTCTTGGTCGGCATCGTGTTGACCGTGTTGGGCGCCGCGAGGTCCACGACATACATCGTGTCCTTGTATGCCGGATCCTTGACTCCCGTGGATGCCCACAGGGGACGCTGCTTGTGCGCTCCCTCGGCCTCAAGGCTGGCCCACCGCGGGGTCGAGAAGACCTCTTCGTAGGACTGGTAGGCCAGTCGCGCATTGGCGACGCCAGCCTTGCCCTTGAGCGCTGTTGCCTCGTCGGTGCCGATGGCATCGAGGCGCTTGTCGATCTCGGTGTCGACGCGGCTGACGAAGAAAGATGCGACGGAGTGGATCTGTGAGAGGTCCAGTCCGCCCAGACGGGCCTGTTCGAGGCCGGTCAGGAAGGCGTTCATGACACCGCGGTAGCGGTCGAGGGAGAAGATCAGGGTTACATTGACGCTGATGCCGTCGGCGAGGGTTTGCGCGATGGCTGGTAGGCCCTCAACGGTCGCCGGGATCTTGATCAGCACGTTGGGGCGGTCAACGGCGCCATGGAGCTTCTTGGCCTGCTCGATGCTCAAAGCCGTCTCATGCGCCAGGCGGGGGTCCACCTCGATGGAGACCCGGCCGTCCTGGCCACCGGTGGCCCGATAGACCGGGAGCAGAATGTCGCAGGCGTTGCGGACGTCCTCGGTGGTCAGGGCGAACACTGCCTCGTCCACGGTCTTGCCCGCGGTGGCCAGCGTTGTGACCTGTTCGTCGTAGGCGTCACCCTGGGACAGGGCTGCGGCGAAGATCGAGGGATTGGTAGTGACGCCGACGACGCTGCTGGTGTCGACGAGCTTCTGAAGTCCGCCGCTGGCGATCAGCGGGCGGTTCAGGTCGTCGAGCCAGATGGATACGCCCAATGCGGACAGTTCCTTGAGGTGGTCACTCATTGCTGTTGCCCCGCATGTTGTTGTTCCTCATCTTGTTGTCCTTCATGTCATTGGCCGGCAGCGGCGATGGATTCGAGGGCTGCTGCCACCACGGCGGCAGGGGTGATTCCGAACTCTCGGAACAGTGTCTCGCCGTCGGCCGAGGCGCCGTAGTGGTCGATGCTGATGATGCGGCCGACGTCCCCGACGACCTCGCGCCAGCCCATCGGCACTCCGGCCTCGACGCTCACGCGGGCCCGGACGTTCGGCGGGAGGACTTCGTCGCGGTAGCTCTTGTCCGCGGCCGCAAACCACTCCTGGCACGGCATCGAGACGACCCTGGTCGAGACGCCCTGTGACTCGAGGGTCTCGGCGGCCGCCACGGCAATGCTGACCTCGGAACCGTTCGCGATCAGGATCACCTGAGCCACAGAGCCGCTTCCGGCTGCAGATCCTTCCCTGAGCACGTAGGCGCCCTTGGCCGTCCCCTCGGCTGAGCCGAACGTCTGGCGGTCAAGGGTCGGGACGTTCTGCCGGGACAGGATCAGTCCTGCCGGCCGGTCGGTGTGCTCCAGGATGGTGCGCCAGGCGACGGCGGTCTCGTTGGCATCGCCGGGTCGGACGACGTCCAGGCCGGGCATGGCACGCAGCGCGGCCAGCTGCTCGATCGGCTGGTGGGTCGGTCCATCCTCGCCCAGGCCGATGGAGTCATGGGTCCAGACGAACGTCACCGGCAGCTTCTGGATCGCGGCAAGTCGGACCGCCGGGCGCATGTAGTCCGAGAACACCAGGAAGGTTCCGCCGTAGGGACGGGTGAGCCCCTCGAGCGTGATTCCGTTCAGGATGCAGCCCATGCCGAGCTCGCGGATGCCGAAGTGCAGGGTGCGGCCGTAGGGGCCGCCCTTCCACTCCTGAGTCTGTTTGCCGGCGGGGATGAAGCTGGGGGCCCCCGCCATGGTCGTGTTGTTGGAGCCGGCCAGGTCGGCCGATCCGCCCCAGAGCTCGGGCATGACGTCGGCCAGCGCACTCAGGACTGTGCCGGAGGCAGCGCGCGTCGCGAGGCCCTTGGCGTCGGCGGGGAACACGGGGAACGCTGCGGCGAAGTCCGCCGGTAGCTCCCGTTTGACCAGGCGGTCCAGCATGGACGCGCGGTCGGCGTGCGAAGCCCTCCAGTCGGCATAGCCCTTGTCCCACTCGGTATGCGCGGTCCGGCCGCGGGCCATCACCTCACGGGCGTGGGCAATCACAGCGTCGCCGACCTCGAAGGTCTGCGCCGGGTCGAAGCCCAGCAGGGTCTTGGTGGCCGCGATCTCCTGGTCACCCAGTGCTGAGCCGTGCGACGCGCCGGTGTTCTGCTTGGTGGGCGCAGGCCAGGCGATGACCGTCTTGAGGATCACCAGTGTCGGCTTGTTGGTGACCGCCCTGCCACTCTCGATCGCGGCGAGCAGTGCGTCGATGTCCTCGACGTAGCTGCCGCTCTTGCCAGTGCTGCTGCCATCGCTCCAGCTGCGGCGCCAGTCGACGGTGACGACGTGCCAGCCGTAGGCCTCGTAGCGTTTGCCTACGTCCTCGGAGAACGAGATGTTGGTGTCGTCCTCGATCGAGATGTGGTTCTGGTCGTAGACGAGGGTCAAGTTGCCGAGCTCCTGGTGACCGGCCAGCGCACTGGCTTCGTGCGATACGCCCTCCATGATGTCGCCGTCGGAGGCGACTACGTAGACGTGGTGGTCGAACGGGCTCTCGCCGGGAGCGGCTTCAGGGTCCAGCAGACCCCGCTGGCGCCGCTGGGCGATCGCCATGCCCACAGCCGAGGCGAGTCCGGAGCCGAGCGGCCCGGTGGTGATCTCGACGCCCTTGGTGTGGTGGACCTCAGGGTGTCCCGGGGTCAGAGAGCCCCACGTGCGCAAGGACTTCAGGTCATCAAGCTCGAGTCCGTAACCCGAGAAGTACAGCTGGACGTACTGGGTCAGGCTCGAGTGGCCGCACGACAGCACGAAGCGGTCACGCCCCAGCCACTGCGGGTCGGCGGGATCATGACGCATCACGTTCTGGTAGAGCAGGTAGGCCAGCGGAGCCAGGCTCATGGCGGTGCCGGGGTGGCCGTTGCCGGCTTTCTGGACGGCGTCGGCCGCAAGCAGTCGTGCGGTGTCGACGGCCCGAACGTCCAGGTCGCCCCATCCGGCGCGCCCAGCGATAGGCGCCGCCAGCGATGAGTCGCGGCTCCCGCTCGTGACGGTCAGGTCAGCCTTGGTCGTGCTCTGGTCAGCGTTGGTCGTGCTCTGGTCGGTCACGGATCGACCCTATCCCGACAGGGGAGTGTCTTGCGTTGCCTTCGAAGCCCTGCACAAGCAGCCAGCGGCGCTAGACTTTCCATCGCCATGGGCGCACCGTCACAGCCGGTCTCGCACCCGTTCCATATCGCAATCCAAGGACGCCGTGACTTCTCTCGAGCCATGCACCGATCCTTCATCGGTCGTGCCCGGTCAGCTGCGCTGGGGCCAGACCGCGGCCCACTATCTGGCCCTGACCAAGCCACGCATCATCGAGCTGCTGCTGGTCACCACGTTCCCGACGATGTTCCTGGCCCAGCGCGGGTTGCCCTCACTGTGGCTGATCGTCGCGACTCTGGTCGGTGGCGCGTTGTCCGCCGGCGCCGCCAACACCCTGAACTGCTATCTGGACCGCGATATCGACGCCGTCATGCACCGCACCAAGAACCGGCCGCTGGTCACTGGTGCGATCTCCCCGCCGGCCGCCATACGTTTTGGCGCGGTGCTCGCTGTGGCCTCGACACTGTGGCTCGGGCTCTTGGTCAACTGGCTCTCGGCCGCGCTGTCCCTGGGTGCCATCGTGCTCTACGTCGGCCTGTACACGATGGTGCTCAAGCGCCGCACCTCCCAGAACATCGTGTGGGGCGGAGTCGCCGGCTGTATGCCGGTGCTGATCGGCTGGTCTGCGGTCACCAACTCCCTTGACTGGCCCGCACTCGTTCTCTTCCTGACCATCTTCCTGTGGACGCCGCCGCACTACTGGCCGTTGTCGATGCGCTTCAAGGAAGAGTACGAGGCCGCGGGGGTGCCGATGCTCCCCGTAGTGGCGCATGACGTCGAAGTGGCTCGTCAGGTCGTGCTCTACAGCTGGGCGACCGTTGCCATGTCCCTTACCTTGATTCCTATCGCGTCGATGGGCTGGATCTACCTCGTCGCGGCCGTCCTCTCAGGTGGCGTGTTCCTGCTCGAGGCGCACCGGCTGCTGACCCGCGCGAAATCTGTCGACAACGTCAGCGTCGCCTCACTGAAGCCGATGCGGCTGTTCCACTACTCGATCAGCTACCTGACGATCCTGTTCCTCGCTGTCGCCGTGGACCCGCTGCTGCACCTCGCTCTCTGACCAGGTCGCAAGCGGTGGCACCGGATCAGCGGCGGCGCAGGCTCAGCACGCCGTAAGTGAGCGAGACCACCAGCAGGCTGGCGCCGAGCATGTGGACCATCACCAGCACCTCGGGCAGGCCGGTGAGGTACTGCGTGTAGCCAACCAGCCCCTGCAGCAACGTGACGACGAGGACCGCGCGCCAGACCTTTCGAGGGCGCGGGTCGGATGATGTCAGGTGCACGGCTAACAGGACGGCGACGACGAGTCCGACGAACAGCATCACGGTGTCTGCGTGCAGCCACGCGATGGTGCGCGGGTCGAACCCGAAGCGGGGGGTGTCGGCATCTCCAGAGTGCGGCCCGGACCCTGTGACCACCGTGCCCAGCATCAGGATGACCGCGCCGAACGCAGCCGTGACCCGCGCGAGATACTGGATCTCCTTGCGTGCCAACGCAACTGGGGCACCATCACCTTCGCCTACGCGATACAGCAGGTATGCCGACAGCGAGACCAGGACCATCGAGGCGAGGAAGTGGGCGGCCACGATCGCCGGGTTGAGACCGGTCAACACCGTGACGCCGCCCAGAACTGCCTGCAGGAGGACACCCACCAGCGGCAGGACCGAGATCCGGAGCAGAGCGGGGCGACCGGGTGCCCAGCGCCAGACCGCCAGGATCACCAGCAGCGCCGCGATGCTGACGACACCGGTGAGGGACCGGTTGCCGAACTCGATGATCTTGTGAAACCCCTGCGCCTGGTAGGGCACCGGGGTGAACGATCCCGGGACGCACTGGGGCCAGGTCGGGCAGCCGAGACCTGAACCGGTCAGGCGCACCAGCCCGCCCGTCACGACGATGCCGATCTCGAGGATCAGGTTGACCAGGAGGACACGGCGGAGCCAAGGGTTGACCAGGTGTGGCATTCAGTCACTCCAGCGAAACGTGCGTGATGCCAAGGCTGTCGCCACGGCTCCCCACAGGACAAGGACCAGCAGCGGCATGCCTGCCATGTGCCCGTGGACGAAGGCCTCACGCAAACCGTCCCCCAGCGCGCCGGACGGCAGGACTGCAGCGAGGTGGGAGAGACCTGCCGGCATCTCGGTGCGCGGGACGATCACGCCCCCCAGTCCAAGGAGCGCGATCCAGATCAGGTTGGCCAGCGCCAGCACGCCCTCGGCGCGGAGTGAGCCGGCAAGAAGCAGGGCGAGCGCGACGAACGTCCATGTGCCGATCAGTGCGACGAGTGTGGCTGCGAACAGGCCCATCCACTGTGGGTGCCACCCCAGCGCCAAGCCCAGGCCGCCGATCACGACGCCCTGCAGGAGCTCGATGATCAACACTGCCAACGCTTTCGCGACGAGCAGTCCGTTGCGACCCAGCGGACTGACGCCAAGGAGGCGCAGCACGCCATACCTGCGGTCGAAGCCTGTCGAGATGGCTTGGCCGGTGAAGGCCGTGGAGATCACGGCCAGGGCCAGCACCCCCGGGACGGCCAGGTCGATGCGGCGTCCGGCGCCGAGCGAGGGGGAGTGGCTGACCGCCAGACCCACGAGAGCCATCGCCGGCAGCACGAGGGCCACCAGCAGCTGCTCGCCGTTGCGCAGCAGGGTGCCGGTCTCGAAGCGGGCCTGTGCGAGGACCCGGTTGCGTGTGGGCGCGGCCGTGTTCATCGGGCTGTCTCACGCGTGAGGGAGAAGTAGACGTCCTCGAGCGAGCGTTCGGCGGTCAGCTCGGCAAGGCTTCCGTGTGCGACGACGCGACCCTGGTTGACGATGACGATGTGGTCGGCCAGGCGTTCCGCTTCCTCAAAGGAGTGGGTCGTGACGATGACGGCGCAGCCGGTGTCCCGCGTCTCGCGCACCAGGTCCCAGACCTCCAGCCGCGCGTGTGGGTCCAGACCGGCCGTCGGCTCGTCCAGGAAGGTGACCTCCGGTTTGCCCACCAGTGCGGCGGCGAGAGCGACTCGCTGCCTCTGCCCGCCGGACAGCCGGCGCACCGTCGTGCCACTGAAGGTGCCGATGCCGAGCCGGTCCACGAGGGCATCCACGTCGGCTGGTGACTGATGGAACGCAGCGAGGTGACGCAGCAGGCGCACGGGCTTGGTGGCGTTGGGCAGTCCGCCATCCTGCAGCATGACCCCGACGCGGGCGCGGTGGTCGGCGTCGGCCCTCCAGGGGTCGACCCCCCGGACGCGGACCTCGCCTGAGTCCGGGCGTTGCAGACCCTCAGCGCATTCGATGGTCGTCGTCTTGCCTGCGCCGTTGGGCCCGAGCATCGCGGTCACGCGCCCATGGCGAGCGGTCCAAGTCATGCCCGTAAGGGCAGTGGTTGCGCCAAAACGCTTGGCGAGCTCGCGCACAGTCACGGCCTCGGTCACGGGCGGAGTCTAGAACATGCACGCGCCGTGATCGGCATGGCACAGGGCCTGGATCGTAGTTAGGTGAGCCTTACTTGAGTTGTGCTGCTGAATTAGGTCACACTGTTGTTGTGTTTATCGCTGACCAACACCTTTCAGGCTGTGCGGACGGGCCCAACCCCGGACCGCACGTCCTGGATGCCCGCACCAGGGACCGTGTCCGGCAGACCATCTCCGAGCACGGACCGGTCACTGCGGGCGACCTCGCCTCACGTCTGGGGCTAACGCCCGCGGCGGTCCGCCGACACCTTGACGTGCTCGGAGTGCAAGGCGCCATCGACGAGCGCGAGCCCGCCACCGCCGGTTCCGCTGGTCGCGGTCGGGGCCGGCCCGCCCGCGCATACGTCTTGTCCGCGGCCGGTCACGCCGGCATGAACAGCGACTACGACGACGTGGCCACCTCAGCACTTCGTTTTCTCGCCGAGCACGCCGGAGCCGAGGCGGTGGGCGAGTTCGCCCGCGAGCGCAGCGCCGACCTCGAACAGCGGTATTCCGTCCAGCTGGCCGCAGCCGGCGACGACGTCAGTGCGCGGGCCGACGCGCTCGCAGCCGCGCTGATCGCCGATGGCTTCGCGGCGTCCACCCGACCTGTCGGACAGGGGACTCCTCTGGCCGGCGTGCAGCTGTGCCAGGGACATTGCCCGGTTCAGCACGTCGCGGCCGAGTTCCCACAGTTCTGCGACGCCGAGACCGACGCGTTCTCGCGCCTGCTCGGAGTCCACGTCCAACGCCTGGCGACTCTTGCCCACGGCGAGCACGTCTGCACCACGTTCATTCCCCTGAGCGTCGCCCACGCGACCACCTCTGATGAAAGGCCCTCGCGATGAGCATTATCGAAGAGCTCAACCCCGGACTGAAAGGCCTTGGGACCTATGAGTACGGCTGGTCAGACAGTGATGCTGCCGGTGTCTCGGCTCGCCGAGGTCTGAACGAGGAGGTCGTTCGCGACATCTCCGGGCGAAAGAGCGAGCCCCAGTGGATGCTCGACCTACGG
>JBBRWQ010000094.1:0-12122 GCA_038249115.1 Actinomycetales bacterium | reverse complement strand
GGCGACTCGACGCTCGCCCTCAGCTCCGGCCTCCCACGCCGCCGCATCGTGAGCTAGCCGGCCAGCCTCAGACTGAGCGGCCGTGGCCTGCGCGCGCAGACCGCGGGCTTTGCTCGCCGCCGACTCGCCTTGGTTCACCGATCTACCCCCTGAGTGCCGCGACTCGCGTCGTGATCGCATTGACCGTATGGGACTTGAGGCTGTCGGGTACCCGAAACACGGAAAGTCGCCGCGGCCGGCGCGGCTTCCGTCCTGATCCAAGTCGATTGACGAATAGTCGGATTCTTGGACCGCCAAAGAGTGTTTGCCTTGTTCTCTATCAGGTTGCGGCTATGCGACAACGGTGGAAGCCGTGAACGTTTCGGTTGGCATTGGGCGGTCGAGGTGCCAGGTGATGGCGATTGGGCGATCTCCGGTGTGGCTGACGTACTGGCCTGTTCCCAGGAAGAGGTACGGGGCAGTTCCTAGCTCGTAGACCTTGTGCTCACGCGCGAACAGAAGGATGTTGCTGCCTTCGCGGGCGTGACGGATGTACCTCTGTCCGGTTGGCGAGGCAACTGAGGTCCGCGACTGTGTTTCCCAATGGAACAGTGACGGGCTGATCGCATAGTCCTGGTACATGGTCGTTGGGGAGTAATCGGTCTCCGACTTGGTGAGCGTGATCAGGAAGGCGTCCGACTTCCATTCCTCCGCCCAGAGCACTCCTTCGCGGAAGCTGTTGGGCAGGCGCTCGAGGTGCGCGTAGTCCAGCGCCGCCACGATCTCTTCGCGCGAGTAGCGGGCGTGGGTGCGAAGCGGCGACGATGCGAGTAGCGGTGCCAGCGGAGCGGCGACGTGCTGAGCGTTGTCGAATGAATACTCAACCACGGCGGTCAGCTCGTCGCGAGCAGCTTGCTCCAATCTCAGGGCCGCGATTCCATGCGCGTACGAGTCAAATCCGCCGCCGTTGGGCCACATGGAGAAGAACAGCATTCGGGCGTACCGTTGTTCGGCAGAGTTGAGGTCCTGGTAGGTCGGACCCTCATCCGCGAGCAGGCGCCGGTATGCGTCTGCGCGTTGTGCGTCATCGACATGTCCCGTCGCGCGGATTCGCCTGAGAAGCGCGGCTTCGTGAGGTCCTCCCGTCCGGGTCTGGAATCCGGCCTCTCGACGCAGCTGGGTCCAGCTCTTGTCGCTCCTGAGGACATCGCCGAGCTCGAGTCCCGACTCGTGGAGGAATCCGGCCAGCGATAGGTCACCGTATGACCGAAGTTCGGCCACAATCTGCTTCCATTTCGTGCTGAGCTGACTCTTGATGTTCGCCAGGACGATCTCTTGTGCCTGCCGATCCAGGACGATCTGCGAGCCTGCGGGGAGGAATGGGAAGCCTTGTTCGACCTGGCGCTGAAGGCCGGTCTTCGTTGCCCCGGTGATTGCACGGAAACGAGTATCGAAACGGAACTCCTTGCGCTGATGATCGACGAAGTCGATTGCGGTGAGAACCGGCTTGTCCGGTGCACGCCGAAGACCCCGACCGAGCTGCTGCAGGAAGACGGTGGAGCTCTCGGTAGGTCGGAGGAAGAGGACGGTGTCGACCGAAGGAATGTCGACACCTTCGTTGAAGACATCAACGGTGAAGATGGCATTGATCTCACGAACAGCCAGTCGGGACAAGGCATCTGTCCGGTTGGCCGAGCCTGGCCCGCTTGTGACCGTCAACGAGGGAATGCCCGCCTCGTTGAAGACGCCAGCCATGTACTCAGCATGCGCAATCGAGACACAGAAGCCAAGAGCCCGCATCGACCGAACGTCCGAGACCTTGTCATGTACCTGCTTCAGGACGATGCGGGCGCGAGCATCGTTGCCCGTGTAGACGCCAGAGAGGGATCCTTGGTCGTACATGCCCTTGCTCCACTGCAGGTGGCTCAGGTCGACCCCGTCGGCTACGCCGAAGTAGTGGAACGGGCAGAGCAAGTCCGCGCTCAGTGCATCCCAGAGCCGCAGCTCCGTGGCGACTCGTCCGCCGAAGAAGGAGCGGACATCAGTGCCATCTGCCCGCTCTGGTGTGGCAGTCAGCCCGAGGAGTTCATCCGGCGTCAGGTGGCCAGTGATGCGACGGTAGGTCATCGCCTGTGCGTGATGGAACTCGTCGATGACGACCACGTTGTAGGCGTCTGCAGGAATGTTGGTGACGCCGTAGGCAGTCAAGGACTGAACGGAGGCGAACACATGTCGCCACCGCTCAGGTCGGGCGCCGCCGACATACAGCTCACCGAAGTTGGGGTCCGCGAGCACCTCCCGGTATGTGCGCAGAGACTGCTTCAGGATCTCCTCGCGATGAGCGACGAAGAGCAGTGAGGGGCGCTCGCCGGAAGGCGCTTGACAAAGGCGGCGATAGTCCAGCGCGGCAACAACGGTCTTGCCAGTGCCGGTGGCGGCCACGACGAGGTTTCGGTGACGGTCGTGAACTTCGCGCTCAACGGTGAGCGACTCCAACATCTCGGCCTGGTGGGGATACGGCCGCACCTCCAGCCCCGACAGGGACAAGGTCACTCGATCGGTTTGCCGGCGGCCAGACGCCTCCGCGAGTGCATCGTCCAGTCGGTCGCGGTCGCGATCGGGGTCGTAACTCTCGAATGTTGTTTCGTTCCAATAGGTTTCGAACGTCGCCGAAAACTTGTGTATCAGTTGGGGAGTGGCCACGGAAGAGAGCCGGACGTTCCACTCGACACCGTCCAACATGGCAGAGCGGGATAGGTTCGAGGAGCCTACGTACGCCGTGTTGAACCCCGTGTTGCGTCGAAAGAGCCAGGCCTTGGCGTGGAGGCGGGTCCGCACGGAGTCGTACTGGATCTTGACCTCGGCACCGAAGTCGCGGGCGAGGCGATCAAGGGCGACTCGTTCTGTGGCACCCATGTACGTCGTGGTGATGACTCGTAGCGGGGCGCCGCGCCGTCTGAGATCAACAAGTTGAGGCTCGATCACTCGCAGTCCGTACCACTTGATGAACGCGCACAGCAGATCGACCTGATGAGCGCTCTCCAACTCCGACCTGACCTCGTGGCCCAAGGAAGGCTCACCATGAGCGTTCGTCAGCAACGCTGCATCGGACAGGGGCGTCGCAGGGCGGTTGGTGTTGTGAGCTGGTGTCCCCGGGGCCGTGAGGGGTACAACCGAAAGAAGCTGACTCGGCGCGGCGCCGAGCTGGTCCTGGGGTGCATCGAGTTGACGAAGCAGTGCGTTCACGATGTCGAATCGACGATCCGCACTCGGCTCCGCGGAAAGAGTCCGAACCACTGCGTCACGGATGTGTCTGGCCAGCACCTCGGGCTGTTCGGCGGCGTCCACGAGTTCGGTTTTTGCGATCAGGCCCGAGGCGGTCACCTCGTCGAGCATGGCTTGGAGCCTCTTTGTCACCAGGCTTTCGTACAGTCCCTCGAGCACCGCTGCCCCCTCGCGTCGAATATCCGCCGCCAGCTTGCCATGCCGAGGTCATCCAGGTCGTCGGTATGGCGAGCCCGGCCAAGCCAATATCCCTACACTGACGCCGTGCGAGCCTTCGTGGGTGTCACCGATTCGAGCTGGTACCAGTTCCTGCGCGCCCGCCCAGATTTGACCGAGGTCAACTTCTGGCGCCCCAGCGGCCAGGGCTTTGGTGCGTTGACATCCGGAGAGCCGTTCCTCTTCAAGACGCATCGACCTAGCGATCGCCTCGTCGGCGGCGGATTCCTTAGCGGGTCGACGAAGCTGCGGCTCTCCGAAGCATGGGACTTCTTCGGAGAGGCAAACGGGGTGCCCAGCCTCGAGGCGATGCGAGCCATAATCGGTCACTACCGAGCGCGCGCGCTGGAACCACACGAGGACCCGGATATTGGCTGCATCCTGCTTCGAGATGTCTTCTTTGTCGACGACGGTGGCAGCGCTGCACCTCCGCCGGACTTTGCATCCAATATCGTGTCCGGTAAGTCGTACGTCTTGACTCCGGGTTCCTATCTGGAGCAGGTTCTCGAGTCTCTTTTGCTGCTGTCACAGGCGCCCACGTTGGTGCCTGGACCGGTGTTCGGCGACCCACGTCTGGTCGCCCCGCGGTTGGGACAGCAGGCGTTCAAGGCAGTCGTCTTGACCGCTTACCAACGAAGATGCGCAATCACCGGCGCGAAGATCCAGCCGACGCTCCAGGCCGCTCACATTCGCCCAGTCGCATGCGACGGGCAGAACCGCGTCGACAATGGCCTTCTGCTGCGGTCGGACATTCACATTCTCTTCGATCGCGGGTACATCGGAGTCGATACGAAGCGACGGCTGAGGGTGAGCCCGCGCCTTCGGTCAGACTTTGGGAATGGCGAGGAGTTCTACTCCAAAGAGGGGGAGTCTCTAGCAGTCATGCCAGCTCGCGTAGCGGATCGCCCCAGCGTCGAATTCCTGGAGTGGCAAATGGATTCGGTCTTCCTATCCGCCTAATTGACCGTTTCAACAGTCGTGCGTCTGTTTGTCGTCGAAGCCTGCGGTGGATTGGGGACGGCGATACTCTCGGCGGCATGGGAGCATCGGTTCAAACTAGATGATCGAGCCCACGATCGACGCGCTGGCACTCGGTCAACGGGTTGTTGCCGTCTTGGAAACCGGGTTGCGGACGGCTACATACAAGTTGGCGACACTCATGGCGCTTGTAGATGAGTGTGTCGAGTACCTCCCGTCCAAACCGGAGGATGAACTTGCCATCCCGATCACCCGGCTGGCTGAGCGAGTCCTGGAAACCTACTGGCGGCAAGCGGCGCCCCTCCAAGGTTTCGGCCAGCTACGGCAGTCGAGCCAGCCAAACGCCCGCATTCTTCGCGCGGTTCAGCGACTACGAGACGAGGCAGCGTCTAGCCACATCGCCAACCCTGGCGTTGTGCGTGACCGACTGCCCGTCGCATACCGCAGCGCAGTTGATGACGTCTCGCTGACGCTGGCGCAGCAGCCGCTCCATCGGCTTCAACGGCTGCCAGGAGCGGCTGTGGTTCCGACGTTCCTCTACGACGACAGCTGGCTGCACGATCACGTCTCCCGGCGCACGATCCAGGAGAACGGTGGGGTGATCACTCTCTATCCCGGTGTGGCCGCCGGGCTCGCACGGCTATCTGGGCTTCTTAAACCCACGCTGGAACTCCTGTGGGTCCAAGACGTCGTCAAGCTCAACGCCGGCCTCGTTGAACAGGGGCAGGACGTTTCAGGGCATCTGTTCGGAAGAGAACGGATCTCGCTTCAGCGGGTGCGGTGGGCTCTCATGGATACGTTCGGGGCGCGGTGTTTCTACTGTGAGACCGGCCTGCGTTCGAGCAGCCCAGTCGACCACGTTTTGCCGTGGTCACGGGTCGGCATTGATGGGCTCGCAAACCTCGTGCCCGCCTGTGAGCGCTGCAACTCCGACAAGTCAAACACCTTGCCTGCAGTCGCCACAGTGACGAGAGTCCTCTCGCGGGATCGCCTTCTGTTGCGCGAGATTGGCACGCAAGTTGGGTGGCCAGTCCAATACGAACGGGTCTGCCGCGCGGCGCGTGGGCTGTACCGCGGCTCGCCGGAGGGAGCACCCACTTGGCAGTCAAGGGGAACATTTGCTCCGCTGAACCTTCGGGTGGAGCCGGCACCGTGGATAGAAGAGACGCCCGTCGCGTGAGTGCCGCCACCGCCTGAATATCGACTACCTGGCGCCACCTATGTTCCACGGCGGCGACAGGGGGCAGTCAGTATTCGGCGTTGACATTGACGGGATGTCCCGCGCGCGCAGGGGACGCGTCGCCGGCCAGGTTGACGCGGGGCGAGGTGGCGATTGTGTCGATGGACAGCGGGCCCGTCCGCCTGCTCGGACCCTGTCTGACCCGTGATGTTTGACTCCCAGGGGCAGTGTCAGTGGGTCCCTCTATCGTCCGTTGATAGCGCGGAAGTGATCGAAACAGTGGGGAGAAATGACTGCATGAATGCACGGAAGAGCGAGTCAGGTGGTGGAGCTGCGGCTGCCCCGAGGAACGTCGGGGTCAACATCAGCTACATCACCGGTCGGGTCTGGACCGGGGGAGACCTGCCAGTCCAGCTTGGTGAGGAGGCGATGCTCGCCGACCTGGTCGCGATACAGCGTGCGGGTATCACCGACATCCTGGACAACCGGATCGAGTGGTCTGATGCGGAGTTCATCGCGGCCCATGCCCCGGACATGTACTACCTGTGGAACGGGGCGGACGACGCCGGTCAGGCGATGCCGGACCAGTGGTTCTTCGACGGGGTCGACTTCGCGTTGACCGCTCTTCAGGACCCGGGCGCGCAGGTCCTGGCCCACTGTCACATGGGTATCAACCGTGGTCCGTCGATGGCGTTTGCGATCTTGCTGGCCACCGGGATGGATCCGGTCGAGGCGTTGACCGCGATCCGCGCGGCTCGCCCGATCGCCGCAATCTCCTATGCCTGTGACGCGCTGAGCTGGTGGCACCGGATGACCGAGACTTCCGCCTCGGTGGCGAAACTGCAGCGCTCCGAGGTCGCCACGTGGCATCGGCGTAACCCGATCGACGTGGTCCGGATCATCCGCACGATCCGCAGCCATGAGGACGCCAGCCAGCAGCTGCCGGCCTGATCGACCCGTCCCGCAACGGGATTCCGCGTTTAGCGACTCCGAATACCCACTGCAACAGGCAACATCCCAGGAGGATCCCATGCATGTATCCACCAACCTTGACGTCGACCTGGTCGCCGTCGAAGCGGCCGACCAGGTCAACCTGCTGCTCGAGCTGCAGGCACCTCAGCTCCCCGTCCAGGAGACCAGGGCCGAGCAGACCCTGGTCGTGGTCCTGGACCGCTCGGGCTCGATGGGCGGCGAGCCGCTGGAGGCATCGCGTCGGGCCCTGACGACCTTGGTCAGCCGCCTTGACCCGCGTGACCGCTTCGGCCTGGTGGTCTTCGACGACACCGCCGAAGTCGTGGTCACCACCGCGTCCCTGCAGTCCCTGGGCGTCGAGGCTGTGAAGGAGGCCATCGCCGGCATTGACTCCGGTGGCTGCACCGACCTGAGCGCCGGCTACCTGCTCGGGCTCAGTGAGGCCAACCGTGCCATGGGGGAGGCCGGCGCCACCGTGCTGCTGATCAGCGACGGACACGCCAACGCCGGCGAGACCTCCGCGGTGGTGCTCGGTGCCCTGGCCGAGGGGCGTGCCCGTGGGGGGATCACCACGACCAGCATCGGTTACGGACTGGGGTATGACGAAGTGCTCCTGGTCGCCCTGGCCCGCGGCGGCAACGGCGATCACGTGTTCGCCGAGGACGTCGACCAGCTGCATCCCGCAATTGCCGAACAGGTCAGCGGGCTGCTGGGCAAGGCGGTCACCGCGACCAGCGTCACGATCCGGCCGCTGGGTGCGGGACTGGGCGGGATCCGGGTCCTGCACGACGTCCCCGCCGTCCAGCTCGGCGATGAGGTGATCGCCCAGCTCGGGGACTTGTATCAGGGTGAGTCCCGCCGGCTGTTGATCCAGCTCGACATCCCGGCCATGGCCGCGCTCGGACTGGCCACGGTCGCCGAGGTCGAGGTGCGTTACACCGAGCTGCCCACGCTGGTCGAGCATGTGATCACGTTGCCCGTGTCCGTCAACGTCGTGCCCGGTGACGTTGCGGCCGGTCGGGTTCCAAACCCTGTCGTCACCGTCGAACGCCTCCTGCAGCAGGCCCAGCAGAGCAAGCGTGACGCCATCGCCTCGCTGCGGTTGGGCGACCCCGACGCGGCCCAGGGCTTGTTCGCCTGTGCCATGCAGGATCTGATGCTGCCCATGAGCGGGCTGGACCCCGAAGGCCAGGCCGTTCTGGACGAAGAGCTCGACGAGCTGCGCCGGCTCAGCGAGCTCACCGTTCAGGGAAACACCGAACGGTCGGTCAAGAGCTCCTACGCGTCCATCAGTCAGCGAGGCCGCTCCCGCAGCTCGCGTCCCACCGGTGCCGTCCGCGCACGTAGGACCAAGCGGAACCTGGACGCCGACGCCCCAGATGACAGCAACGCGCCCCACTCATGAGCGAAGAGGATGGCGGGATGCTCCAGCGCCACGACCCGGCATCCGCCGCGTTGGTCTGACAGCCGTCCTGGTCGGTGCCTGAGGTCACACAGCAGGCAGGCGACAGAATGGGACCATGACCCGAATCGTGATTGCGCCCGACAAGTTCAAGGGTTCGCTGCCGGCTGCGGAAGTGGCACAGGCGGTACGCCGGGGGCTGCTCACCTACCGCTCGGACCTGGACATCCTGTGCCTGCCGGTCGCCGACGGCGGCGACGGCACCCTGGCGGCGGCCGAGGCGGCCGGGTTCGAGCGGGTGCCGCTGACCGCCACCGGGCCGACCGGGGAACCGGTCGTGACTGCATACGGACGCCGCGGCGACACAGCAGTAGTGGAGATGGCAGACGTCTCCGGCATGGTGCGACTTCCGGGGGGCGAGCTCGCGCCGATGACCGCGACCAGCCGTGGCCTCGGTGAGCTGGTCGCTGCGGCGCTGTCTGCGGGCGCTCGCCGGATCGTCGTCGGCATCGGCGGCAGTGCTTGCACCGACGGCGGGGCCGGGATGCTGCAGGCACTGGGGGTGAGCCTGCGTGACAGCAACGGCGACGAGATTGGCGCCGGCGGTGCGGCCCTCCTGGACCTTGCCGAGGTCGACCTCAGCGGCGTCCACCCGGCGGTTGCCGACGCCGAGGTGGTGGTGGCCTGTGACGTTGACAACCCGCTCACCGGATCCCTGGGCGCCGCAGCGACGTACGGACCGCAGAAGGGGGCGACCTCGGCGGACGTGGTTGTCCTGGACGCGGCGCTGACCCGGCTGGCCGACCACCTGGCCAAGCAGACCGGGCGGGACTTCCGCGACGTCCCGGGGGCAGGCGCCGCCGGCGGAGCCGGCTTTGCCGCGATGGCGCTGTTCGGCGCCACCTTGCGACCCGGGATCGACCTGATCCTGGAGCTGGTGGACTTCGCACAGCATGTCGTTGGAGCAGATCTGGTGATCGTCGGGGAAGGCTCCATGGACGCACAGACCCTGCATGGCAAGGCGCCGATGGGGGTGGCCAGGATGGCCCGCGAGGCCAGGGCGACAGTGGTTGCGGTGTGCGGCCGCAGCACCCTCGACGAGGCACAGCTGCGCGAAGCGGGCGTCGCGATGGCATACGCCCTTGCCGATCTGGAGTCTGACGTCGACAAGAGCATGACGAATGCCGCTGCCCTGTTGGAGCTGGTTGCCGAAACGCTGGCCCGCGACCACCTCAGCCAGCGGTGAGAACCCGAATCCCCTGATCCGCAAAGGCTTTCGCGGTTGCAATGTCGATTCGGGGATCGGTCAGCAGCGTCCAGGACGGGTCGAGGGGGAGCCAAGCCGCGACGTTGGACGGGCCCAGCTTGGACGCGTCGGCGAGGAGCACCACCTGACTCGAGCGGGACGCGGCTTGCTCCTTGACGTACGTCTCCTCGGTGGTGGGCTCGCCGAGGCCTCGGACCGAGTCGACCGCGTCCGCGCCCAGAAAGGCCACATTAAAGGCGAGCCGCTCGAACGCCATGGAGGACAGCGGCCCGACCACGCCGTGGCTAAGCGGGCGTACGTGACCGCCGAGCATCACTACGTCGATCTCCGTCGCCCGGGACAGCAGCACCGCGCCCTCGAGACCCCGGGTCACCACCGTGAGCGGGCCGCGTCCGGTGAGTGCCCGGGCCAGCGCGAGGCAGGTGGTGCCGGCGTCGAGGAAGATCGTTGCTTTCGCCGGGATGAGCTCCACAGCAGCCGCGGCGATGGCCGACTTCGCCTCCTGGTTGATCAGCGCACTCTCGTTGAACGAGCGCTCCTGAAAGACGTCGCGGACGATCGCGCCGCCATACGTCCTCGCGATCCGACCTTCGCGCTGGAGGCGGGTGAGGTCACGGCGCAACGTCGAGGGGGAGACGCCGACCCGCGCGGCCAGCGTCTCCACGCTGTCGACGCCGGTGCGCAGGAGCTCGACGAGGGCGTCGTGGCGCGACTGGGTGCCCTGCCGCATCTTTGTCTGTGTCATTGCCTCATGCCTCTCCTCGGCTCACCCTCCGTAGGTCTTGCGGATGTTCTCCACGTATGGCGCGTAGTCGACTGCCGCGAGGTAGGCCGACAGCATCGTGCCATGCCCAGCCTTGCCGGTCCCGGCGATGTCGAACGCGGTCCCGTGATCGACGGAGGTGCGCAGGATCGGCAGCCCCACGGTCACCGAGATGGTGCCGTCGAAGTCGAAGGTCTTGGCCGGGATGTGGCCCTGGTCGTGGAAGTGCGACAGCACGCCGTCGAAGCGCCCGACCAGGCCTTGGTGGAACACCGAGTCGGCGGGGATGGGGCCGTACACATCAAGGCCCTCGGCGCGTAGCGCGTCGCACGCCGGGGTGATCACCGTGATCTCCTCGTCGCCGAACGCCCCGTTCTCCCCACCATGCGGGTTGAGCGCGGCCACCGCCAGCCGCGGCTTCGCGACGCCGAAGACCTCGAGCGCGGTGTTCGCCATCCGGATGGAGTCCTCGATCCGTTCCTTGGTGATCTGGTCGAGGGCCGTGCGCAGGGAGACGTGGCGGGTGGTGAAGAAGATCCGCAGATGGTGGCCACCAGCGTTGTTCGTGCGCACCACGAACATGGTGTCCTGCTTGGTGACTCCGGTCAGGGCGCCCAGCATCTCGGTGTGGCCGAGGTGCTCCGAGCCGGCGGCCCAGATGGCCTCCTTGTTGATCGGGCCGGTGACGATGCCGGCCACCTTGCGCTCCATCGCGGCCGCTGTGGCCACCTCGATCGCGGTGATCGCGGCCCGGCCGGCGCGCTTGTCCACGGCGCCCCAGGCTGGGAGGTCCTCACCGAGTGCTCCGGTGTCGAAGATGTCGATGACGCCCTTGCCTGCCGGCTCCACGTCGAAGCTCTGCACGACCCGGACCTCGACGTCGAGACCGGTGGCCGCCACACCCCGCTGCAGGGCGGCGGTGTCACCGACCGCGACTCCGTGATGGACGGCGGATCCGGCCACCTCGGCAAGGGTCCGTGCGGTGATCTCCGGGCCGATCCCAGCCGGGTCACCAAGGGTCAGGGCGAGTACGTGTCGGGTCATGGTGATTCGTTCCTTCGTCAGTAGGGGAGTGGGACCTTAGCGGTACTCCGCTGCGGTGTGAGTTGGTTGGGTGTCTCTGTTCTTGGGGTCAGTACGGCGTGCGGGACTCGGCGGAGGCGACCTGGAGCCGGTGCTGGTCCGCGTTGCGACGCAGGTGGTCCACACAGGCGACGGTGGTGTGGGCGTCGCCGACGAGGCCACCCTTGGTGACGACCTGGAGGCCGTCCCAGCCGCCACCGACCAGCGTGCCGGCGACGGCAAGCGGGACGATCTCGTCGGAGATCTCCAGCCCGTGCGAACCGAGCTCGGCGAGCAGCGCGGCAGTGACGTCCCCGCCGGTGGTGAAGACGCCGTCCACCCTGTGCATCTCGAGGTTGCGGCGGACCGCATTGGCCAGGCCGAGGGGGATCTCCTCGGCCTGCTCCAGGCTCAGCTCCTTGATGTCGCTCTCGTCCACGGCGGTGGCGATCACCACGACGTCGCCGGGATCGGCCGCGGACAGCGCTTCGTCGAGCATTGCAGTGGTGGCGTCGACGTCGGGAACCGCGCCGCCGTCCACTCCGGGGGTGCGGAGCAGTCGGATATGCGGCAGGGCCGCCAGCTGGGCGAACTGGGTCCGGGTGAGCTTGGTGGCCGACCCGGAGACCACGAGCAGCGGTGCGGCGGTTGACCTCTGTTCGATGCCGAGTGCGCGAGCCATTGCAACGGACGCCGGCCCCGGGTCGCTGGTCACCCAGACCAGGGGCAGGTCCGTGGACGCCTCAATCGCGGCCGAGGCGATCCGGTCGAGGTGTTCCACGGTGGTCGCGTCGACCACGAGCACCTCGACGCCTGCGTCCAAGGCCTCGCGGACAGCCGCGACCAGCGAGGCGTCGCTGCCGGTGACGGTCGACATGGGTATGAGTGTGGTCTTGACATCAGCCTGCTGGCGCAGGACCTCCCCTATGTCGGACGTAGTCATCGGGTTGCGGGCGTCGCGGGCAACCTCGGTGTCCTCGAGCCGGCGACCACCGAGGAGCTGGGTGCCCCCGATGGT
>JBBRWQ010000093.1:0-12219 GCA_038249115.1 Actinomycetales bacterium | reverse complement strand
TCGGTGTGCTCGGTCATGGCGCACCTACTGGGTTGTTGGCCCTGGCGGTCAGTGCCAGCAGGGCGGATTCGTGGGCTGCGGCGATTTCGTCGGCGCGGGGGCGTCGGAACCACGGGACCATCGAGACCATGGCCACCGGGCGGCCGGTGACCAGTAGCAGCCCCTGCCATTTGGGCAGTGCGCTGATCTGCGACCTGCTCACCGGAAAGTGGCGCTGGGTGAGGCCACGCGGTCGCGGTATCGCCGAGGGCATCCGGTACTCCGAGGCGAAGTCCATCTATTGATAACGATAAATACAAGCCCATAGTCGATACATGAGCCCTGATCCACGTGCGCCGTGAGGCGCTGACAACTCGAATGGAGGTGGGGGACACCACGAACGTAGCCGAAGCGATCACCGCCGCGAACCACCGCACCGCATCAGCGCAGGTCAGCCCGTATCCGTTGTTTTTTCGGCCCGTACTACCGGAATCCCTGGTGGCGCCGTCGGGTCGATGGGTGCCGGCCCAGATCCCGGGCAACCAGTTCAGCCTGTCGTTGCCCGCAGGTTAGCAGCGTCCTCGGTGAAGGTTGCCGCGAGCTGTCCGGCGTGGGATGGGTCGAACCCGTCGGGCATCACGCCGTGGTTGACCAGGGCGGCGGTGGCCTCGAGGTAGCGGGCGATGCGGTTGATGAGCCCTGGCGGGAAGTTGAGGACGGCGACATGGTCAATGACTGTCGCTGGCTCCTCTGAGAGGACTTGGCCGACGGCGGACAGTGCGTGGGCCATCTGCGCCACGGTGGTGCGCAGGTGCTCGACCTCGTCGCGTTCGCGGAGACGGACTTGGATCGCTTCTGCGAGGCCGGCGATGCCACGCGCGAGGAGGGTCAGGGGTACGGCGGCGGTGCGAGGAGCGCCGATGACGTTGGCACCCGGTGTTTCGTCGGCGACAGAGAAGGCCATTGTGCGGGCCAGGTCCGTCACTGCGTCGTCTGTGAGGTAGCGGCGCGCGGCAGCGGGGGAGATCCCCGTCTGCGAGGACACCCACCGCACGCGCTCGTGGATCAGTTCCGTCGCAGCCGCGCGGGACGCGGACATGCCGAGCTCGTGAAGCGCCGCGAGCAAAACATCGACCCGCTTGTCGACCCAGTTGCGCTTGGGACTCACCGGGCAACCTCGGCTCTCTGCACACCGCTGGAGAGGGGAGGCGGGGCTGGCGCGGCTCCAGCCTTCTCCAGCGCGGCGATCGCGCGATTGAGAGCGGCACGGGCCGCGCGCAGTTCGGCGAGCAGGTCGACCGGCCGAGGTATCGGTTCGCTGCGCAGCACGAACGCACCGACGCCTTGGCGTGTCTCGACGAGACCGTCGTCGACGAGTAGCTGCTGGGCCTGCCTGATCGTGTTGAGGCCGGGCACCTTGTAATGCTCCATCAGTGAGGTGATCGCCGGCAGTTGGTCGCCTGGTGAGAACTCGCCGGCGGCGATGCGTTGCTTGAGGTCTTCGGCGATGTCGCGGTACCGTGCCATGCGGTGAATGTATCACGTCCCTATAGGTCGGCAAGGGGGCTTAAGTCGACTAGTTTACATAAGATAAGTTATCGGCGTTACGAATCGCCTTATGCGGAAAGGGTTTTCGGGGATTGCCACAGCATCAGGCAGCCGACCAACCCATGCTGTGACGCCGGAGGTGCTCACCTCGGCTTCCACCCCGGCTTCCTCCGCCCCGGCTCGGGAGGACGGCTTTTGAATGCGCTCACCACGCGCTCGAAGATTGCCACCCGGTGGTCGCCATCCTTTGAGCACACAACCAACTTCAGCAGAGCAAACGCCAGCACAGTCAACGCCAGGAGGCATATCGCCCCTAGGTGGCTGGTGTTGAACGGGTGTCTACGGGGCCGGTGTGATCGCTCCGGCGGTCGTTAGCCGGCTGTACGGGTGTTCGTGACTCGTGAATCCTTTTGGTGGCAACGGGTTTCGGGGCGGCTGTGAGCTGTTGGTGGCGGTCCACAGTGCCCGGTAGGCGGTGTCCTGGGTCCTGTGGGTGCCCCTTACCCGTTCAGCTGGGGGCTACTACCCACCGTGGCCCTGATGCTCGGGTGAGTCCGAGCACGCCGAACCGGGCCAGATTGACAGCGGCAGCAAGTAGAGAGAAGTCGGCGGCGACCTTGGTCTGTCCGCGGACGCGGGCTCGCCGCCCGCCGTGCCGGCGGCGCATCAGGTGGCCGATCTTGCGTTCCACTTTTGGTCTGGTGGCCCGGTAGTCGGCCCGCCAGGTGGGGTCGGCCTGGGTGGTGCGGGCCCGGACGAGCTCGGCTTCGTAGCGGCCGATCCGGATGACGCGGCCGGCTTTAGCGGTCGTGCACTGGGCGGCCAGCGGGCACCCGTCGCAGGCCGCGGCGAAGGCTGCGGTCCCACCGCCGTCCTTGGCCGCCCGGATGGGCACGACGACGTCTGCCGGGCACGTTACGGTGCCGGCTTCGGTGTCGATGGCGAAGCGGTCCTTGGCGAAGCGACCCCCTGGTGCGACCGGCGGCTGCACCTTGGTCATGATCTGCGCGTCGGCGGCCTCCAGGTCTGCCAGCAGGGCGCCGGCTCCGTATGCGGCGTCGCCGTAGACCGCCAACGGGCCCTGGTTGGCTCCGGCCGTGAGGTCCTGGCCGCCGTCGGCCTGCCGGGCGTCGTCGGTGTTGTCCGGGTCGGGGACATCCGCCGCGGGCAGCTCAACGATTGCGTCCGCGTCGCCGGTGTTACCCGCGGTGAGCATGCTGTCGGTGCTGCTCGGGTCGGGGATGTCGGCGGCGAGCAGCCCAATCGCGCAGGCCGCGTCGCCGGTGTTGCCCGCGGTGACCGCGGTCGCGGTGATGACCTCGGCGTCCGGGTCGATCGCAATGTGTCCCTTGTACCCATCGAAGCGGTGGGCGGAGGTCTTGTGGCCATGCCGGGCTTGGGAGTCCACGGTAGAGATCACCCGGTCTTTGGCGACCCGGCGGGCGATCGTGAAGACCCCGTCGGCCCCGATGTCCAGGTCCTGGCCGAGCACGGTCGCCAGCAGGGCACCGGCCTGGGTCGCGGCCGGGTCCAGCTCGCGACCCTCCAGCACCGCAAGTACCGCTGTGCAGTCCTTGGCGAGGGCGTCAACGAGGGGCTTGTCAAGTCTTCTGTGTAAATGCGGTTCATCTGATTAGTTGATCCGCCCGGCGAGGCGGTCGGGGTAGAGCAGTTCGAGCTGGTTGAGGGCTGCTGTCCAGCCTTGGACGGTGGCTCCTTCGACGAGGCGTGGCTGGGAGTTGCGCTTGTTGGCGGGCTTGCCTCTCTCTTTCTCCCGGGCCCGGGCCCGCTTGTCCTCGATGTCGCGGATCGCGAGCCAGAGCAGCTTGACCACGGCGTCGTCGTTGGGAAAGTGACCGCGGTTCTTGATGATCTTGCGCAGCTGGTAGTTCAGCGACTCGATCGAGTTCGTCGTGTAGATGACGCGCCGGACCGCGGGCGGGAACGCCAGGAACGGGGTGAACCGCTCCCAGGCCCGCTGCCAGACCGCGACAGCGGCAGGGTACTTGCGCCCCAGCGGTGACTCGGCGAGCTCGAGCAGGGCGGTCTCGGCGGCGTCGGCGTCGGCCGCTGTGTAAACCCGTTTCAGGGCGGCCGAGAAAGCCTTGCGGTCGTTGTACGACACATACCGGTTCGCGGCCCGGATCAGGTGGACCACGCACGTCTGAACGACGGTGTGAGGCCAGGTCGCCTCGATCGCCTCGGGTAGGCCCGGTAGTCCGTCGCAGCAGGCGATCAGGATGTCGGTAACGCCCCGGTTGGCCAGCTGGGAGCAGACCCCGGCCCAGAACGCGGCGCCCTCGTTCTGCTGCATCCAGATCCCGAGCACGTGCTTGATGCCGTCGGTGTCGACACCGACGGCGATGTGCGCGGCCCGGTTGACCACGTGCGCGCCGTCACGGACCTTCACGACCAGGGCGTCCAGGAACACCACCGGCCACACCGGGTCCAGCGGGCGGGTCTGCCAGGCCTTGACCTCCTCAAGCACGGCGTCGGTGACGTTCGCGATCGTCTCGTGGGACAAGTCGGTGCCCAACGTCCGGGCCAGGTGAGCCTGGATGTCGCGGACCGTCATCCCACCCGCATACAGCGAGATGATCATCGCGTCCAGGCCATCCAAGCGCCGGGTCCCCTTGGGCACCAGACGTGGCTCGAACGTGCCGGCCCGGTCCCGCGGCGTGTCAATCGGGACGTCCCCGACCTCGGTCGACAAAGTCTTGGGTGTGCTTCCGTTGCGGGAGTTTGGCGACCCCCGCCCGGCCGCGTCGTGCTTGTCATAACCCAGGTGGTCACTGAGCTCGGCACCCATCCCGCGCTCCAGGACGCGGCGGATCATCTCGGGCAAGAACCCACCCGCTCCAGTCAGACGGACCTGCCCCTCACCGGCGTCAGCGAGCAGCTCATCGATAGCCTCATCGCTGAGGAACTCACGGCTCAACCGAGCCGCCGGGCTCTGGTCCTCAGCTCTTCGATCCGGCATACCAGGGGGCACCTGCCCACCTTGGTTCACGTCCTTGGTCTTGTCCAACGCCCCAGAGGGCATCACGTCGGTCGTCATCTTTATGGTCATTGCAGGACTCCTTCATGCTGGCCTCAGACCAGCATCTGGGAACCGCCACTTACACAGACCATCTGACACGCTCTCAACGAGCTGTTTGCGGGCGGCGCGGTCGTCGTAGTCACAGACCGGCTTACCCGCGGCGGCGTAGTCATCGTCGCGGCGGATCACCGCCCGCAGCTGCGCTTCCAGGTCGGTACCAGCAGCCTTGAGCACCCCGCGGATGCCCGAGCGGATAAGGGTGACGGTGTCCATGGTGGCGACCGCGTCATACAACGGGGTCGAGTCCAGCACCCTCTTGCGCCCGACCAGCCCAGCCGCCTTGGCCGCCGCAAGGGTCACCTCAAAGATCCGGTCCGGACGCCCCGAGGCGGCCAGCCGGGCCCGCATGTCCACCAGCACCGTATGCACGAACCCCGGGTAGTCAAAAGCCAGCCCGCCCGCGGCGTACTTCCACCGGGCATCGAAGGTGAACCGGTCCACGGCCTCCCGGTCACTACAGCCCTCGATCCGCTGCAACACCATCACCACCGCCACGATCATCGGCGGCACGGACCGGCGCCCCACGTCGGTGAACAAGTCCGCGAACATCTCATCGGGGAACAAGGTGAAGCACTCCCGGTTCAACACCGCGTAGATCGAGTCCGCCCCGACCCGGCCCTCGCAGTACCCCACCGTCGTGCGCAACAGGTCCCCCTGTTTCGGCGCCAGACCCAACGTCATCGCGAACTCCCAAGCCAGACAACGAAACCCGTCGATCTCATTGTCCCAAAGTGCTCACGTCATCCGGGTTGGCGACACGCGAAAAACACCAGCCACCTAGGGACCAGAGCAGTTGGCCCTGCGCGATGAACCCCGCAGCCACCGCTACGTTCCTTGGGCCCGCCACCACTTTCTTGCTGAGTGTCTTCATTCCTTGTCTCCTTAGCGATCGGCAAGCCTCGACCAGCTGGCAACGGCCAGCCGGCGGATGAGCCCAGACGGGCTCGAGGCACAACCGCTGCTATCGGCAGACCGAAGATCTATCTGGCTCTACTCCGTGACAGGGCCCTTCATCTCTTCCGGGGGGAAACGACGGCTTGGACAGGGCCGGCAGAGTGTGTGATCGGGTCGTGATGTGGGATGTCCTGCGTTTTGCTCAACCACGCTGCTATATTTTGCTCAGTAGACAGGCCATGTTTTGCTCAATGAAACGGTCGTATTGTGCTCAATTGAGCAGGGATCAGGGGATGTTACGTGATCTACCAGCCACGCATCGTCGACGCTGAGTTGGCGCAGCGGCTCGACTCCGCGGGTGCCGTCCTCGTTGAGGGGCCGAAGGCTTGCGGGAAGACCGAGACCGCCCGCCAGCACGCCAACAGCGTGGTCTTCCTGGACACCGACCTGGACGCCCGCGCGGTCCTGTCTTTGGACCCCGCCCTGGTCTTGGACGGACCTACTCCGCGGCTGATCGACGAGTGGCAGGTCGAGCCATCGGTCTGGAACCATGTCCGGCGACGGGTCGATGAGGCCGGGCAGGCTGGGCAGTTCATCCTGACCGGATCAGCGATGCCCGCCGACGACATCACCCGTCACACCGGAGCCGGGCGGTTTTCCCGCCTACGGATGCGACCCATGAGCCTGTTTGAGACAGGACACTCCACAGGCGTCATCTCCTTGGCAGCGGTGCTGAACGGGACTACCGCCCGGAGCCCTCAGTCCGACCTGACCGTTCAGGACCTGGTCGACCGGCTCGCCATTGGTGGATGGCCTGCGTTGCAGAGCCGCGGCGTCACAGCGGCACTGCGCGCCAACCGCGACTACCTCGACCAGATCCGCCGCGTCGACGTTCAGCGAGTGGACGGGGTGAGGCACGACCCCGACAAGGTGGGCCGGCTCCTGCAGTCCCTAGCCCGCAACGTGGCCACTGAGGTCAGGATCTCGACCCTTGCCACCGACGCCGCCGGGTCGGACGGTGTACTGTCGCGCAACACGGTCGCCGGCTACCTCGACACGCTCGAACGCCTGATGGTCGTGGAGCCACAGCCGTCGTGGGCACCGCATCTGCGATCCAAGGCCATCCTGCGTAGCAGCCCTAAACTGCACTTCGTCGATCCCTCCCTGGCCGTGGCTGCGCTGAATGCCAGCCCGGCCCGGTTGCTCGCTGACATGAACCTGCTTGGGTTCTTGTTCGAGTCCTTAGTCGTGCGTGACCTTCGGGTCTACGCCCAGGGCCTTGACGGGCAGGTACGCCACTACCGGGACAGCAACGGGCTTGAGGTGGACGCCATCGTGGAGACCGACGCCGGTCAGTGGGCCGCATTCGAGGTCAAGCTCAGCCCGGCGTCCGTCGAGGCGGGCGCCGCGTCACTGCTGAAGTTCGCCGCTGGCATCGACACCGTCAAGTGTGGACCGCCTGCAGCCCTGACGGTCATCACCGGTACCGGGTACGGCTACGTGCGCCCAGACGGCATCGCCGTCATCCCGATCGGCGCGCTCGGTCCCTGACGAGTGCAGCAGCAAGTTCTCGTAGGCATCGTAGACGGACACGCCGGATGACCACGTTGGCGACACTCAAGGCGTGGATGGCCATTGCTCGATCCAGGCTGCCCGTGCCGACGAGCACTGGTACACGATGGCCCGTCGAGGAACGGCCTGGACGTCATCACCGTCAGTGTCCGCTCGTCGTCATTCTGCGCGTCCGACTACAAGGACAGGGTGCCAGCGACGCTTCTTGTCGCTGTGGCTGAAGGGCGGATGGTCGGCCGGGTTTCGATTCGGCACGCACTTAACGCCTACCTCGCAGAGGTGACCCCGGCTGCAAGATAGTGGGTCAGGGCTGAAAGACGCAGCGGCCCGCCGAGTAACCAGGCGGGCCGAGACGCAGGACGTCATCGAGTTCCGGACTGAGAATTTTGAGATCAGAGCCGCTTGGCACCCCGCGGGTTCTGCGCTGCTCTCCCTCGGCCCAGCACGGAGACAACTGTCAGGACGAGGGATACAGCTGCGGCACTCAGCACTACGTTCGAGGGTTGTAAGTAGGCGAGCAAGACGCCTGTTGTTGCTGCGCTGACTCCGTACCCGATGCCGCTGCCCGCGTACAGGATGGAGTACCCGACGGGATGCAGGTCGACAGGGAGGGCGCTTTTCAGCGACAGATTCCGGGCGATGAGCACGATGGCCTGAGCGAACCCGGCAAGGAGCAGGTACGCGGACATAGCGGTGATCGCCGACGACAGCGCCATGATCGATACCAGGGCAACCGTGAAGAGCAGCAGGACGGTACTTTGCTTCTCGGGGTTGCCGGGCCACGTACGGAGCCCGTAGACGATCCCTCCGAGGATGCTCGCCAAGGCGAAGGAGGTAAGCATGGGGCCGGTGTACGCGACGGCGTGGTCTCTTTGCTCTAGCAGGGCGGGAAGGCCCAGTTCGACGGTGGCCAGCAGATACATGACCGCAACACTGGTCATGTAGATGGGCCAGGCACTCGCCAGATGCCTCGCCGCGCTGCGTGAGTGCCCAGATTCTGCAGGCCTGCCGGTTTTCTCCGGGAGGAGGAACACGCAGGCGGCTCCCGTGAGGGCGGATGCCGCCGCGGCGAAGAACGGAAGGGTCGCGGAGTAGTGCAGGGCGGCAGTTGCGACCACGGTTGGGGAGGCGGCCCAGACGGCCATGTTCAGGGACGACTCCAAACTGAGTGCGGAGTTCAGGTCCCCCTCGTTTACCAGGTCCGAGGCCATGGCCCGTAAGGCCCCGGGGGCCGCCGCGCAGCCTGCGCCGGCCACGCCGGCCAAGCCGATGGACGCAGCCGCAGGGATGCCGGGAAAAAAGGCGATGGCGGCGAAAGCTGCCGAGCTGACCCCAAGCCCGGCAGCGATTTCGCGCCGAAAGGACCTGGTCCTGAGCCGGGATGCGAGCAGGGGTGCCCCTGCTGCCTCTGCTGCCGTGTACACAGCGGCCAGCACCGCACCGCTAGTGTATCCGCCGGAGGTCTCCCGGCCCAGGAACACGAAGGCGAGCGGGGCCATGGCAACAGGAAGTCTGCTCACCGCGACAACGAACGACCATGTGAGCATTTTCTTGTTGACTAGACCACGGTATGCCACCTGCTGGGATCTCCTATGTGATCTTGGTAGTTCAACAGCTTTATGCTTGTGGCGGAGCGCTGCTGGCGAGGATTTCCCCCAGCCTGGATTCCAAAATGCGTCCTTCTTCCCAACTGGGCGCCAGGATTACGTACTCGATGTTTCCGCTCACTTCTGTGTCATCCGAAGCGATCACGACACCCCGTCGGCTCTCCGGGTCCCATGAGAGACCATTGACCTTCAGCAGTTCCAGAAGCTGCTGAAGGTCCGGGGATCGTACGTTGAAGCGGCTCAGCAGAATATGACTGTCAACCCAGTCAGGGCCCACCAGTGTTTCGGCGATATGGTGCAGGTGAGTGCTTCCACCCATGCGGGCATTTACTTCGTTGAACCATAGATCACCTGTGGGCGATATCACCGCATCGATGCTTGCCAGACCGGTGTAGCCGAGGCCCTGCATCATCTTGGCCATACGCATTGCTTCCGCATAGAACTCTTTCCGAGAGCTATCCGGAATTGTTTCCAGTGGCATTTCAAGCCCTACGAGGACCGGTGGATCTTCGGCCGTTCGAAGCTCGCCGGAGTTCACTATGGACGGTTCGCGGCCGTCCTCGGGGCAGACAACCTCGACGTAGACCGACTGGCAATTGGGGTGGAACTCCTCCACCACCACCTCGCCTTGTGGTGCATGGGTGGGAGCGAGGCTCGCGGTCGCCACCACCTCGTCGAGATCGTGTGGATCGGTGAGGTACATCTTCGACAGGGCTCCAGTTACGTCGAGATGGGGGTCCGTGGTGACGACGAAGTTCCCGTGCCCGCCCACGGCCCGGTCACGCTTGATGATCACCGAAGTGGTCCTCGACAGCAGCCAGGCCACGGTGTGCTTCAGGTCGCCGTTGGTCCGGCAGGGCATGCCAGTGGGGATGGAGAACCCTGCCCCTGCCGCGAAGGCCCGGAAGACCACCTTGCTGTTGAACAGCTCAGCACCGCCCTGCCCCAGGAAGGGGCGTGCCTTATCCGTGTGCAGACCGAGCTTGCGGGCGAACGTCACGGCCCCTCGGTCGTATATGTACGGGCGGAACTCCCAGTCCGGCGTAACGATGTGTTGGAGAAGGCCCAGGACCTCCTTGCCGTGAAGTAGGTCATGACTGAGGAGGTCGGCGTCCGGACTGATGATGCGGACGCTCCTGGTGTCGAGCCCGGTGTGGCTTGCGACGTACTGCAGGAAGACATCGGGGACCGGGCGTGGAAGGACGATCGCGTCTCCGTCCCTCAGCAGCCAGATCAGCCGTTTCATCGCGAAGAGGATCCCACGGACGTCCTCCACGGTGAGGAGGTCCATGCGGTCGACCATGTGCTCGGTGCAAGCGTTCCCCAGCCATAGTCGGGGCATTACACCTCCGCCTTTCCGCCGTCACTGTCCAGGTACCAGACCTGGAGGTGTCCGTCATCATCCACGCGGGCGTTGGGCGGGAGCGTCCAGTTAGGGACCCAGCTCAGCCGGTCTTTGTAGGAGTAGCCCGTCTGAATCAGCACTCGGCCATCGTTGTCACGGTCGACGATCGTCCCCTCGTACAAGGAGACCTTCCCGACATCGGTCATCAGGGTGTATTGGGGTTTGGCCCGCCCGGATGTCATCCCCGAGGAAATGAGCCGGCGGAAGAGGCCCAGCCCCTGCGCGATCGAAGTGCGGTGGTGATCCATGCCGCGGATCGGGACGCAGTGGAAGAGGTAGTGCGCCTCGATGTCGAGGTGGCGCAGGTCGTCGAACAACTCGACCAGGGTGTCGAGGTTGTCGTTCACGCCCCGCAGAAGCACCGTCTGGTCGTAGATCCTGGCTCCCGCAGATTGCAGGGCCGCGTACGCTTCACGTACTTCGGGGAACAGCTCGCCCGGATGGTTGATGTGGGTGGCGATCTCGACCCGGAACGTCGACCGGGGACGCAGGGCGTGCAGCATCCGCTCGTCGACCCGACGGGGGTCTTGGAGAGGAACCCTGGTACCGAGACGGATAACTTCGACGTTGGGAGCGTACTGCTCGACCGCATCCAGCAGGAACTCGATGCGGTCGACCAGGATCAGCGGGTCTCCGCCCGTTACCAGGACTTCCCGTACTTCTTCATTCTCAGGCGCGGAACCGCAGTAGCGGGCGATCCGCTCTAATTCGTCCTTCGATAAGTTTGACGTTTCGTACTGTCCACGGATGCACCAGCGGCAGTGTGCCGCGCATATGGTGGTGGGCTCGACGAGGAGCGTCCTGCGGTACAGCTTCTCAACGCCCTTGAGTGCCACGCCTTCGAAGGTGGTGCGGAGCTCGGACTGGTAGTGCCTGCCGACTTCGTGAGTCCTGTGGACGGCTTCCGACGGATCCACAGCGTACTGAAGGTCCAGGAATGGAAGTCCACCCTCGCGTTTCCCCTCGTTCATCTTCTGGCGCAGATAGGGAGATATTTTCTCAGCGAAAATACCATCTTTTGATCCAGCCATTGTGATGTGACCTCGCTTTTCGGGGACTTGGTTCAGGGTCTGCGCGTGGACCTGGTCATGGTTGGAGTTGATGACCAGTGCCGTGAGGTCAAGACACTATGTGCCACATCTCGACATAAGCGAAGTGCCCCATTTGGCCGATTTATTGCTTATGGACCGTAGCAGACAAATTGGGGTTCGGGGTCGCGGCGTTCGGCTTCGTCGGGGGCCACTCCTCGACACGAGCGACAGATGCAGCCAACATTGAACCCAGCGCTTCCCCGGTCTGCCGGTTGGTGGCGTCGCCCGTCCCTGCGATTGGGTGGTCGGCCGTCAACAGAAGGTTGCCAGACGCGCTGGAGCAGCACCGTCCTGCGCCCAGATGAGAATGGCACTCAGCCGCGCGTCGATGGCTTGGCACCGGTTCGGGGTGGGGCCCAGGGTCAACGCGAATGTTGTGGCCATCGTGGCTTTGACCAGCGCAAGGTCGCACGGCGACACCGGTAGCGCGGACTGTGACCGCCATCCGTTCTGCACTGCAGCCATCGCCTCGTTGTTGCCAGCCTCGAGCTGCAGGTCGACGTCCAAGCACGCCAAGTCCCATCCGCGAGGCCGCGGGCCGGCGGAGTCGAGGTCGATGAGCCAGACGCGGTGGTCGGGTGTGCCCAGAACATTCCCGGTGGATATGTCACCGTGCGCGAAGACGAACTCGGCTGGGTCCAATGCTGGGGTTGCCGCCGTGACGGCCGTGACAACGGCCCCAGCCCGCTCCCTTAGCTCCCGGGGTGCGGTGCTCGTGGCGAGTCGATGTGGGACGCGGGCGAACGGGTCCCAAGCGGACTGCGGCCCTGGGTCAAGTTGGCTCAGCAGAGCAAGGACGTCACCGATGCCCTGGGCACAGATGGTCGACAGCCCGGGGGAATCGAGGCCGACGTGAGTGATCCGTGGCCACAAGCTCACCGGCCCGTCACCGGTTTCGACGAGGTGGTCAACTAGTGGCGTCACGACCTGGACACCGTGTGCGTGCGCTGAAAGTGCCGTCGCTAGACCGTTGGCCAGCCGGTTGCGGCCGTCCGGGTGCCGGGCCATCTTTGCTACGCGGGT
>JBBRWQ010000092.1:0-12536 GCA_038249115.1 Actinomycetales bacterium | reverse complement strand
GCGACGCCGAGCAGACCCGCGACTGCGGTCATGCCCAGCTTGGTGGATGCCTTCATCATGTCAATGCCCATCTATTGGGCGACCCGCTCTCGGGCCGCTTCCAACACTCTCTCAGCGCCGGATGAGCTGACCTGGTGTGCCGGATGAGAGAGTTCTCATTGACCGGGCACGATGAGCCCGGATCACCCAGGCCAGGCCCTCGACGTGCTGGCTTGCCGTGTGGCTGCGTCATTCGCCGTCGCCCATCCGATAGCCGATGCCGCGGACGGTCCGCACATACCGCGGTGAGCTGGGGTCGTCGCCCAGCTTCTTGCGAAGGTGCGCGATATGGACGTCAACCAGGTGCTCGTCGCCGACCCAGGTCTGGTCCCATACGGCGTCGATGAGCTGGCGACGCGAGAAGACCAGCTTGGGCCGGCCTGACAGGGCGTCCAGGACGTCGAACTCGGTGCGGGTCAGTGTCACCAGCTCACCGTCGAGGTGGACCTCGCGTCCGGCCACGTCGATGCTGAGCATCCCGAAGACTCTCGGCGGCGCTTCCTGCGATGACCGTTTGGCCCCGGTGGATGCGCGAGGACGGCGCAGCATCGCCTGGATCCGGGCCAGCAGCTCGCGGGGGCTGAACGGCTTGGTCAGGTAGTCGTCGGCCCCGACGGAGAGGCCGATGAGCTTGTCGATCTCCTCGTTGCGCGCGGTGAGCATCACGATGTAGCAGTCGGAGAACGTCCGCACCACCCGGCAGACCTCGACCCCGTCGATCACCGGAAGCCCGAGGTCCAGCACGATCACGTCTGGATCGACCTGCCGGGCCACGTCGATGGCCTGCTGCCCGTCGTTGGCCACCGAGACCTCGAAACCGTCCCGGGTCAGGTAGGACCCCACGAGGTCGGCCAGGGCCTTTTCGTCGTCCACGACGAGGACACGAAGACCGTTGGGCGGCGATGGTATCGGGGCTGGGTTGCCTCCCGGTTGGCTCATGGGTCCAGTGTCGGGGGTCGGGAGCCCGGATCGGGCATCGTGACTCCGGTGACGGTCTCGTTGACGTGGCCGCAGAGGACGTTCGCCGCAGTGAAATGCGTTGTATGCGTGTCGTTCACCTGATCGGCGACCTGTACGCGCTATTAATGAGGAGACCCCGCCAAGTATGAGTTGGCGGGGCCTCATCTTTGTCCGGGCGTGGCGCTCCCAGACTGGCCGGTCAGTGCGGCAGGATCCCCACACCCCGTCACGGGTGGGTCCGGCGGATCGCTCCGTCGGCTGCAGGACCTCGTTTACTGTCCGTCGACGCTGCCCGTTACCGGGTGCGTACTTTCGTTGTACCCCCTGGCCCGTTCGTCCGCAAGAGGTCAGCCGGGCTCATGAGTGTGCCTTCGAAGCGGGCTCGGCTGAACCGCCGAAGGATGTCAGCGCGGGGGCATCCGCAGGGCGCCGTCGAGACGGATGACCTCGCCGTTGAGCATGCCATTGTCGACAATGTGCGCGACCAAGGAGGCATATTCGGACGGCCGGCCCAGTCGGGAGGGGTGTGGCACCTGCGCCTCGAGGGCGGCCGTCGCCTCATCCGGCAGCCCGGCGAGCATCGGCGTCGCGAACGTCCCGGGCGCAATGGTCACGACCCGGATGAGCTTGTCCGCGAGGTCTCGGGCTGCTGAGAGCGTGAGGGCGACGATCCCACCCTTGGACGCGGCGTAGGCAGCCTGCCCGATCTGCCCGTCGTAGGCGGCGATGGACGCCGTCATCATGATCACTCCGCGGTCGCCGTCAACCGGTTCGTTGCCGAGCATCGCGGCGGCAGCCAGGCGGAGGACGTTGAAGGTGCCGATCAGGTTGATGTCGATGACGTTTCGGAACGACTCGAGCTCCATCGGACCTTTTCGGCCGACGATCCGGCCCGGCGTTCCGACACCCGCGCAGTTGACGACGATCCGCAGGTCCCCGAGCTCCTGGGCTGTGGCGATCGCGGTCTGCACCTGGGCTTCGTCGCGCACGTCGGCAGGACTGAAACGGACCCGGCCGCCAAGTTCGGCCGCGAGAGCCTGACCGGCGGACGAGGGCAGGTCGACGATGACGACAGAGGCGCCGCCGTCGTGCAGGCGCCGGGTCGTGGACTCACCGAGGCCGGAGGCGCCGCCGGTGACAAGCGCGACCGTGGAAGCGTTGATCTGCAAGGGGTTTCTCCTAGGACGAGAGGTCAGCCGCGAAGCAGCTGGCGGGCGATGACGAGGCGCTGGATCTGGTTGGTGCCTTCGAAGATCTGGGTGACCTTGGCCTCGCGCATGTAGCGCTCGACGGGGAAGTCACGCGTGTAACCGTAGCCACCGAGCACCTGGACGGCATCGGTCGTGACCTTCATGGCTGCATCGGTGCAGATCAGCTTGGCGACCGCGGCCTGGCGGGTGAAGGGTTTGCCGGCGTCCTTGAGTCGCGCGGCATGCAGATAGGTGGCGCGGGCCGACGTGACGGCGGCTTCCATATCAGCGAGGAGGAACGACAGCCCCTGGAACTCACTGATGGCTTTGCCGAACTGCTCCCGCTCCTTGCTGTATTCCGCGGCCACGTCCAGCGCCGCCTGAGCCAGACCCGTCGCGGCTGCTGCGATTCCGAGCCGACCCGAGTCGAGCGCGTGGAGGGCGATCGACATGCCCGAACCTGACGCGCCGATCAGGCGGGCGGAGTCGACGAGGGCTCCGTCGAAGATGACCTGGCGCACGGTGTCGCAGGACAGGCCCATCGTGCGCTCTGGTGCGCCAAAGGAGATGCCCTCGGTGTCACCCGGGATCACGAAACAGGACAGGCCCTTGCTGGGGTGGTCGTCGGTACGAACGAAGGCGGTGTAGTAGTCGGCGTGACCTGCGTGTGAGATCCACGCCTTGGTGCCCTTGATGCTGTACTTCGTGCCGTCCGATGTCGGGGTGGCCCGGGTGGAGATCGCGGAGACGTCGCTGCCGGCCTGAGGCTCGGAGAGGCAGTAGGCGCCGAGCGTCTCACCGCTCAGCATCGTCGGTAGGAGGTCCGCGCGTTGCTGGTCGCTGCCGTACTCCGCCACAGGGAAGCAGGTCAGGGAGTGCACCGAGACACCCACGGCCACGCTCATCCAGGCCGAGGCGATCTCCTCGACGACCTGGAGGTACACCTCGTACGGCTGACCGCCACCGCCGAGCTCCTCGGCATACGGCAGGGAGAGCAGTCCTGAACGTCCCAGCAGGGCGAAGGTCTCGCGCGGGAACTCGGCGGCCTCCTCGGCGGCATCCACCTTGGGTGCGAGCTGGTCGGCGCAGATCTCCCGCGTCAGGTCGATGAGGTCCTGGGACTCCTCGGTGGGCATCACACGTTCCGCTGGCATGATGCAGACGATACGGCTCCTTTGCCAGACCAATGACCAGACCATCACCGAAGGGCGCGCCACATGAACAGCGAACCGCAGGATGGCCAGGACCTGAGCGAACTTGTCATCGTCGTCGCCGGCGCCACGGGTGCTGCGGGACCGCCGCTTGTGGAGCGGCTTGCCCGTGCGGGTGCGACCGTGGTTGCCGCCGGCTCCAACCGGGAGCGGATCGAGCGGGTCGTTGCTGACGTCATCTCCCGGGTGCCGTCCGATCGGGTCCAGGCCGACGTCGTCGACCTGCTCGATGAGCAGGCCACCCGCGACTGGGCCACCGGTCTCGAGCGTCAGCACGGCCGGGTCGACGGGCTGGTGCACCTGGTGGGTGGTTGGCGTGGCGGCGAGGGCATTGTCAACGCCGACCTGGCTGACTGGGACTGGCTGCACGACAGGCTCATTCGGACGTTGCAGCACACCTCGCGCGCTTTTCACGACGCCATCAAGGCCAGCCCTCGGGGTCGCCTCGTCCTGATCTCGACGTCACAGACGAGAGCACCGTCCGCCACCAGTGCCTCCTATGCCGCAGCCAAGTCCGCGGCCGAGGCGTGGACGCTCGCGGTCGCAGACTCCTTCAAGGACAGCGACGCTGCGGCCGTGATCCTGCAGGTCACTGCGCTATCTACCCCGGCCATGCGTGCGGCCAAACTCGATGCCACCTTGGCCGGATACACCCCGGTGGACCAGCTGGCCGACACGATCCACGACCTGTGGCTCGCGCCGGCCTCCCAGCTAAACGGAAAACGTCTGTGACCCCGACGCAGCTGCACGATCCCGACGCCAGAGGCTTCGCCAGCGACAACTACGCCGGCATCCACCCCGAGATCCTTGAGGCCATCGCCCGGGCCAACGGCGGGCACCAGGCGGCCTATGGAGCGGACGTCTACACCCAACACCTGCAGAGCGTCTTCCAGCAGCACTTTGGTGACCGCGCCACGGCATACCCGGTCTTCAACGGGACCGGCGCCAACGTCATCTCGATGCAGGCGATGACAGAGCGCTGGGACGCTGTCATCTGCGCCGAGTCCGCGCATATCAACGTCGACGAGTGCGGCGCTCCCGAGCGGGTCGGCGGCCTGAAGCTGCTCGCCGTCCCGACCCCGCTGGGCAAGCTCACTCCGGACCTGGTCGACCGTGAGGCATGGGGATGGGGTTTCGAACACCGGGCGCAGCCGAAGGTCGTCTCGATCACTCAGAGCACCGAGCTGGGGACCGTCTACTCGGTGGACGAGGTGGCCGCGATAGTCGACCACGCGCACGGGCACGACATGTTCGTGCATCTCGATGGTGCCCGAATCGCCAATGCCGCTGCGGCTCTTGACGTTCCGCTGCGAGCGTTCACCTCTGACCTTGGCGTCGACGTCGTCTCGTTCGGCGGCACCAAGAACGGCATGATGCTGGGTGAGTGCGTGGTGGTGCTCAACCCGGACGCGGTGCAGGGGATGCCGTTCCTGCGCAAGCTCTCGATGCAGCTGTCGTCCAAGATGCGTTTCGTCTCAGTGCAGTTCGATGCCCTGCTGTCCGGCGACCTGTGGCTCCGCAACGCGAGCCATTCCAACGCTATGGCAGCTCGGCTGGCCGCTGCGGTTCGTGACGTGGAGGGGGTTGAGGTGCAGCGACCCGTCGAGGCCAACTCGGTGTTCGCGATCCTGCCGCCCGCGGTGACCGGGCGTCTGCAACAGCGTTATCCGTTCTATGTCTGGGATGAGAAGACGGGCGAGGTCCGCTGGATGACGTCGTTCGACACGACAGAAGCAGATGTCGACGGGTTTGCAGCGGCGCTCAAGGCCGAGATGGCTCACGCATGAGCTGGTGGTAGTCAGGCTGGATAGACGCTTATCTCGGTTGCCTTCACGGTGGCCCACAGCTCCTGGCCCACTCCCAGACGCAGGTCGGCAACGGCCGCGGCGGTGACTTCGGCGGCGAGGGCGAGTGGGCCGGCAAGGTTCACCCTGGCCGTCTGGCCGATGAGCTGGATGTCGCTGACGGTGACCGGCCAGGTGTTACGCGGTGACCCTTCAGGGCGGGTCCGGTACAGGGCGACCGCGGACGGCGGGATGGTCATGCAGACAGATCCATCAGCTCCGCCGGCAGGGAGGTTGGGAGCCATCACGGTCGTCCCCCCTACGTCGACCTGTTGGTCGCTGATTCGTCGCCCCCGAAGGAAGTTCAGCCCGACCACCTGCGCGACGTAGGCGTCGCGCGGTCGGGCGATCACGTCCTGCGGCGTCCCCTCCTGGACCAGGCGACCGTCCTCGATGAAGACCAGGCGATCGGCGAGCGACAGGGCATCGAGCGGGTCATGGGTGACCATGATGGTGACGCCTCTGAACGCGCGAAGCCGTACGCCGAGGTCAGCGCGGGTCTGCGCCCGTGTCGTGGGGTCGAGCGCCGACAGCGGCTCGTCCAGCAGCAGCAGGTCGGGGTCGGTGGCCAGGGCTCGGGCTAGTGCGACCCGTTGAGCCTGACCCGACGAGAGCTCGCGTGGTCGGACCTCGAGGCGGTCATGGAGGCCGAGGGCGTCGAGCTCGACACCAGCGCGGCTTCGGGCGTCGGACTTCGCGACCCCTCGTGACCGCGGTCCGAAGGCGACGTTGTCGATGACGCTGAGATGGGGAAAGAGAAGGTGGTCAGCCACGACAAGGCCCGTCCGGCGGTTTTCGGGTGCCATCCAGACGTTCTCCGCGGGGCTGTCCCACAGGGTGCCACCGACGTCAATCTGCCCGTGTTGCAGGCGAATCAGACCCGCCAGGGTGTGCAGCAGCGTGGTCTTGCCGGAGCCGTTCGGTCCGAGGACTGCGACGATCTGACCGGGTTGGGCGTCGAGCTCGAGCCCTATGCGGAGCAGGCCTCTGGTCAGCCGGATATCGGCGCGCAGGCTCATCACGTCTGTCCGGACAGTCATCGCAGCCACCGCCCGCGCAGCGCGCCGAGGATGAGGACGCTGACCAGCAGCATGACGAGGCTGAGGGCGATGGCCGCTTGCGGGTCGCTCTCGAGTGCGACATAGACGGCGAGTGGAGCGGTCTGGGTGCGGCCGGGGAAGTTGCCCGCAAAGGTGATCGTGGCTCCGAACTCTCCCAACGCCCGGGCCCAGGCCAGGGCCGCACCACTGGCGATGCCCGGAGCCACCATGGGCACGACGACCGTTCGGAAGGTTCGCCATGGCGAGGCACCGAGAGTGGCTGCCAACCCGTCATACCGGGGGTCAAGTCCCTGCATTGCCCCCTCGACGGCTAGCACATAGAAGGGAAGTGCGACGAACACCTCGGCGAACACCACGGCCACCGGCGTGAACGGGATGGACCAGCCGGCAACGTCGAACAGCGTTCTTCCCACTACGCCTTCGCGCCCGTAGGCCATCAACAGGGCAACGCCACCGACCACGGGGGGCAGGACAAGGGGGACCGTCACGAGTGCGCGAAGCCACGACGTTGCGCGGCGCGTCGAGCGAGCCAGCAGCCAGGCGAGCGGGGTGCCGATCAGCGCGCAGATGACGAGGGTCGAGCTGGTCGTCATCAGTGACAGACGCAGCGCGGGGACGACGGCGGGATTGGCCAGATGGGCGGGTATGCCGGCCCAGTCGGCCTTGAGCAACAGCGCTACCAATGGCACCAGCAGCACGGCGATCGCCACCCAGGCCGGGATGACCAAGCCGGCCCGTGCCCAGCGGATGGATCTCATGGCGTCACGAACCCGTTGTCACGCAGACGTTTTCGTCCTTGGTCGGACAGAACGTAGGCCATGAACTCGATCGAGGTCGGGTCATCAGTCAGCCGGATCAACGGGTAGCTGAGTGTCTGGTTCACCGAAGCCGGGATCCGCACGCCCCTGACGCGATCACCTGCCGAGACCACGTCGCTGTGATAGACGATTGCGGCGTCAGCCTCGCCGAGCTGGACCTTCGCAAGAGTGGCCTTCGCATTGGTCTCGTAGGACACGACGTGGGCCGCCACGCCGGCGAGTGCCAAGGACTCGGCGGCGGCCTTTCCACATGGCGCCGTGGCGACGCACAGGACGACCTTCAGCGTGGGCCGGGACAGGTCGCTGATGGCATTGACCTTGCCGGGATTGCTTGGGGGAGTGGCAATCTCGAGAGTGTTGCCGGCCAGCGACCGGGCGTCACCCACGATCCGGCTCTTGTCCAGCGGCGCGGCCGCAGACGTCCCCGCCAGGGCGATCAGATCCGCAGGTGCGCCCTGGTTCACCTGGGTCACCACCGTTGAGCTGGCCGCGAAGCTGAGCTGGATGTCGGTGCCCGGGTGGCTGGACTCGAAGTCCTTGGCAATGGCAGTCAGCGACTCAGTGAGCGAGGACGCGGCCAGGACGACCACGGTATGCCGGGTGGGTCCGTTCCCTGCTGTCTCTCCTGCAGTGCTGCACCCGCCGAGGCTGAGGGCGAGTGCGAGCCCGGCCGCGACACGTTGGAGTGCGGTGTGTGGGACGACACGGTGTGGGACGACGGTGCCCCTGGGGACCCGGCGTACATCCGGACTCACGTCGGGATACCCATCACGACATGGGTCGACTTGATAGAGGCAATCGCCACGACGCCCACGTCCAACCCCAGCTCGTCGACGGCTTCGCGGGACATCAGCGACACGATCCGGAACGGCCCGGCCTGCATCTCGACCTGGGCCATCACGGTGTCCTTCACGACGCGCGTCACGATGCCGCGCATCCGGTTGCGAGCCGACTCCTCATGAACCGCGCCGACCGTTGCCGGGTGGGCGATCTCGCGAGCCACGGCCGCGAGGTCCGTGCCGCTGACGGTCAGCCGTCCCGCGCTGTCCTTGGCCGTGTCCAGCCGTCCCGAGTCGGCCATCCGTCGTACCGTGTCGTCGGACACGCCGAGCAGCTCGGCGGCCTCGGAGATTCGCAAGTGCGGCATGAATACAACTGTATTGCCGCAACTGCGTCCTGAACAGGAAGATGCCGATGTTCATACACGCCTTCAGCGCATCAGCAGTCGCGGGAACCTCGATCTGGCAGAGCATGTTCGGCTTCGAGATCCCTGCGACGGAGAAGATCATCCGGACCCTCGGGGTCTATCTGGGCCTGGCGATCATCATGCGTCTGGCCGGCAAGCGACAGCTGGCCCAGCTCAACTCCTTCGACCTCATCGTCATGCTGCTGTTGAGCAACGTGGTGCAGAACGCCGTGATCGGGCCGGACAACTCCCTGACCGGCGGACTTCTGGGGGCGGTGGTGCTGGTCGGGTTCAATGCGGCACTGGAGCGGATCGCGACCGCGACCAAGCGCGCCACCATGATCTTCGAAGGGACCCCGACCACCCTCGTCGTTGATGGCGTGATTGTGGAGAAGCAGGTGAGGCGCACCGGACTACGTGATCCCGAGGTCATCTCGGCGCTTCGCCATCAGGGCGCTAACACACTGCGGGACGTGCGCCGGGCGACGCTGGAACCGGGAGGCAGCATCTCGGTCGAGCTGACCCGCGATGCAGAGACCGCGACCTCCGGCGAGCTACGTCAGGCGGTTCTGGACCTGCAGCGCCACCTCGATGAACGGCTGTCAGTCCTCGAACGGGGTGACCGTGGGCCGCTTGGGCGAGATGGCGTCCCCGGATGACTGGCCGCGCAGCCGACGCTGGACCCACGGTCCGACGTACTCCCTGGCCCATTGGGCATTGGCGCGAGCCGCGTCGGTCCTCGAGATCGGTGCGGCGGCCGGCAGGGGATCAGCCCAACCGATGTCCGCGGCCGTGAATCCCAGCGTGGTGAAAGCGTTCAGCGCTACTCGGCGATGACCCTCGGAGGTCAGGTGGATGCGGTCCGGCGCCCACATGCGCCAGTCGAGCAGCGCGGCCATGCCCCACTGGTCGACGACGTAGGCTTCGTGGCGACGGGCGATCGACCAGATATGCGCGGTGAAGATCGCGGCCCGGCCCCGGGTGGCCTTCATCAGGGGGGCGTTGCGGGGGTCCACCGGGGTGGCGAGCAGGACATCCGCCCCGGTAGCACGAAGCCGTCCCACCGCCCGCTCGAGCCGGGCCGCCAACGCGTCGATATCGGCCTTGGGCCGCAGGATGTCGTTGCCGCCGCCGACGATGCTGACCAGGTCTGGCTCAAGGGCGAGGGCGTCGTCGACCTGCTGCCCGGCAATGTCGTCCAGGAGTCGGCCCCGCACCGCGAGGTTGGCGTAGCCGAAGCGGCGGTCGACCTCGCTCGCACTCCTGGCGAGGTGCGCCGCGAGGCGGTCGGCCCAGCCGACATACGCGTTCGTGTGGTTCGGCTCAGGGTCGTTCAGGCCCTCGGTGAAGGAGTCGCCGAGGGCGACGTAGCGGGTGAAAGGCCTCGGCTTCACGGCAGGCTCCAGTCGATGGGGTCGGCACCCTGTTGGCGCAGGTGGTCGTTGGCGCGGCTGAACGGCCGGGATCCGAAGAACCCGCGATGTGCAGACAGTGGCGAAGGATGCGCGCTCTTGACACACGGAACCTGCCCGAGGGCGGGCTCCAGGGCTTGGGCGTCGCGACCCCACAGGATGGCGACGAGGGGCCCGCCCCGGTAGACGAGAGCCGAAATCGCCTGTGCTGTCACGGCTTCCCAACCTTTGCCACGATGACCGCCGGCCGCTCCGGGCTCGACGGTCAGCACCCGGTTGAGCAGCAGCACGCCGCGGTCGGCCCAGGGCGACAGATCTCCGTTGCTGGGTCGGGGCAGCCCGAGATCGGTTTCCAGCTCCTGGAAGATGTTCTGCAGGCTGCGAGGGATCGGGTTGACGTCTGGGGCGACGGAGAACGACAGCCCGACCGGGTGGCCCGGAGTCGGATAGGGGTCCTGGCCGACGATGAGGACCCGCACCGCGTCGAGGGGTTGTGAGAACGCTCGCAGAATGTGCTCGCCGGCCGGCAGGTATCCGCGGCCGGATGCCCGTTCCGCACGCAGGAAGGCCCCCAGGGCCGCCACCTCCGTAGTCACGGGTGCAAGCGCCGTCGCCCATGAAGGATGCACCAGCTCGGTCAGGGCGCGGGCGTTGGGCATGTCAGCCAATCTAGCCAGGCGATACCTGATCTCTCGCTCCAAGGCGGTCGCGAGAGCCGGTCATAGACTCCGGAAGTGCATCGATTCGACGCAGACACCGAGGCCCTGGGCGACGCGATCCTGACCTATGCGGAGAGACGGATGCGAATGCAACCGGTGCCGCTGGACGGGCCCAAGACCCTCGAGGAGCTCGAGGCCGTCGCTGGCAACACCATCACCCCCGAAGGTATGGGCGGCCTGGCTGCGCTCAAGCTCTTCGGCGACGAGCTGGCCAAGGCCTGCCTGTCGAACGACCATCCGCGCTATCTGTCGTTCATCCCGTGCGCGCCGACCGAGGCTGCAGCGATGTTCGACCTGGTAGTGGCGGCCTCGGGCATCTACGCCGGGTCGTGGCTTGAGGGTGCTGGAGCCGTCTTTGCCGAGAACGCTGCCCTGCGCTGGATCGCCGACTGTGCGGGGCTGCCGCCCGAAGCGGGGGGCGTCTTCGTTCCCGGTGGCACGATCGGCAACCTGTCGGCCCTGGTGACCGCTCGTACGACCGCGCGGGCACGGCATACCGAGTCTGGTTCTGCTGGCCCGCGGCCCTCCAAAGTGGCCGCACAGATAGGCGCGCACTCCTCGATCCAGTCCGGGTGCGACGTGATGGACGCCGAGCTCGTCGGCGTCCCCAGCGACGAGCACCAGCGGCTCAGCGGCGACAGTCTGCGCGAGGTCCTGGAGGCAGAGGGGCCCGAGACCTTCTTCGCCGTTGTCGCGACCGCGGGCACCACGAACTTCGGCATCGTCGACGATCTCACCTCTGTGGCGCAGGTCTGTCGTGAGTACGGCATCTGGTTCCACGTCGACGGTGCCTACGGCGGCGCGGGTCTGGCAGCGCCGTCGGTCCGTCACCTCTACACCGGGATCGAGCAGGCCGACTCGTTCATCGTCGACCCGCACAAGTGGCTGTTCGCGCCGTTCGACTGCTGTGCCCTGCTGTATCGCGAGCCCGATCTCGCCCGCGCGGCGCACACCCAGAAGGCCTCGTATCTCGACGTGCTGACCGACGCCGCGGAGTGGAACCCGACCAACTACTCGATCGGGCTGACCCGTCGCGCTCGCGGGCTGCCGTTGTGGTTCTCACTGGCCACTCACGGAACAGTGGCCTACACGGCTGCGATCGAGCGGACCCTTGAGGTGACGCGGTTCGCCGAGGCCGAGATCGCCCGACGTCCCTATCTGGAGGCGCTGCGCCATGCTGACCTGTCCGTGGTGGTCTTCCGCCGGCTCGGGTGGGAGAGCGAGGACTACTACGCGTGGAGCGACGAGCTGTTGCGCGAGGAGATCGCCTTCGTCGTGCCGACCTCGCACGAGGGTGAGACCGTGGCGCGTTTCGCGATCGTCAACCCCACCACCACCGAAGATGACATCACCGCGATCCTGGACACCATGACCTGACGTTGAGCAGCCGAAATCGGGTACACCTGAGGCCTGCGGGACGGGTGTGACAGGGGTGACGGAACGCTGGTCAGGCGGTCGACCGGGCAGCTTGAAGTGAATGACATGGGTGTCATTTGGCCGCTACCATGGGACTTGAACGCCACGCTATCCGGAGGACCATATGGACGCCGCAACACAGATCGAGATCGTCTCGTTGCGCGAGCTGAGCGACCGCGACCGCGAGATCATCGCCTTCGAGCGCCAGTGGTGGAAGTATGCCGGCGCCAAGGAGCAGGCGATCCGCGAGCTGTTCGACATGAGCGCCACGCGGTACTACCAGGTGCTCAACTTGTTGATCGACAGCCCGGTCGCGCTTGCGGCTGACCCGATGCTGATCAAGCGTCTGCGCCGGCTTCGCGCGACCCGCCAGCGTGCCCGTTCGGCCCGGCGTCTCGGCGTCCAGCTCTGAGGATCCGCCTCCGGCAGGACTAGCTGCGGCTGGATGCAGGGCAAGGAAGGGACGGGGCGGCGCAGCCCGTCGAGGGAGCCTGCGAACAGGACCAGCGGCCGGCATGCCTGTCGTGCCGTCCGCCATTCCGGTCGGGCATTTGCACTCGGGGGGGTCGAGTGCTAATCATTGGGTTAGCACTCTCACCATGAGAGTGATAATCCTGACCGTTTGGTGAGGGCCTGAGAACGCGTGCGAACGGCGCACGCCAGATCCGGTCCGTCCGTCG
>JBBRWQ010000091.1:0-12763 GCA_038249115.1 Actinomycetales bacterium | reverse complement strand
GGGGCCGCCGACGCAGACGCAGACGGTGGAACGGTTGATTGGTCCAGGTGAGATGCGGACTGCAGCGATTGTCTGATTGAGGCGGGTGACCTTTGTAGGCGGACCCTCCGGCACTTTTGAAGGGGGCTATCGGGGACGAAACAGCGCATCGACGTCCGGCAGCCCCTCGAACCGGGAGAACGTCCCCGCGTCCGCGATCTCCTGCGCCGTCTGAAGGAATCCGGCCCAGGCGGAGCGCGCCAGGGTTCCCCCGACGCTGATCCGCCGTACTCCGAGTGCCGCCGCCTCCGCGACAGTGATGAAGGGGGTATTGATCAGCAGGTTCACCGGTTTGGGTGTCACTGCGTCGATGATCGCCGAGATCTGCTCGACGGTGCCGAGGCGAGGCGCGTAGAGGCAGTCGGCGCCAGCCTCTGCATAGGCACGCAGCCTTCGGATGGTCTCGTCGAGGTCGGGACGTCCGACGACGAAGCCCTCGGATCGACAGGTGAGGAGGATGCCCGTGCCACTGTCGTCGATCGCCTGCCGCGCCGCCCGAACACGATCAACGGCCAGACCGATGTCATGGAGAGGATGCGCCTCGTCGCCCGTGGAGTCCTCGATTGACAGCCCGGCGACCCCCGTGGCCGCTGCGAGGCTCACGTTCCGGTTGACGTGCTCCGGGTCGATCGCGAAGCCGCCCTCGAAGTCTGCGTTCACCGGCACGTCGACGGCGTCCGCGATGACACGCAGGTGCTCGAGCGTCTGATCGAGCGTGATGTGGTTGTCGGCCCGACCCAATGTCCATGCGCAACCGGCACTGGTCGTCGCGAGCGCCTTGAAACCGAGCTGCTCCAGAGCACGCGCGCTCCCGACGTCCCACGGGTTCGGCATCACGAAACAGCCGGAGACGTGCAAATGGTGGAACGTGGCGACCCGATCGTCCCGCACATTCATGCCACACCTCGGCAGTAAGGCGCCTCAGCCATCCGAACATGATGTCACTTCCCATGGAGGAACACACGCTCATGCCGCGGGTCGTGCAATTGAGCGCTGCCATGACGTCCCAGAATGCGAACGGTCAACGGAGCACGTGGCCGCTGCTCATCACAGTTTTGGCGATCCCGTCACCCGATGGGAGGTGGCGCTGCTGTTCTTGGTGGTCAGGCGCAGTGGTCCAACCGAGAGAGGTTGTCGGCGGAGAGCGGTTCGTCGCCGTACTCCCGCCAGAACAGGACGTTGATGCGGGCGAGAATCGACAGGACGCTGTTGGTGTCGACCACTCCGCGCGCGTCGCGCTGTTTGTTCAGGTCCGAGATGATCAATTCAATGGTTTCCGTGGAGGTCATGGCCGCCGTCGCTTGCTGCTCCTCGATCAGCTGCACCCAATCATCGACGAGCTGCTGTTGGTCGTTGTCCAGCGTGCAGTTGTAGGTCGCCGGGATGTGGACCTCGGTGTCGGTGCTCTTGCTGCTGGATCCGCGAGAGCCAAGATCAGCGTCACCGAGGACGTTGGTTCGGGCGCGAAGACGGTTCATGGTGTGCTCGAGACTTTCGAGATCAGGGAGCCAAAACAGAGATTCAGACGTCATCGTCAACCGGTGAACCTCATGTGCACCTCGCAAGAACGTCAAATCAACGTTAAGGCGCCCAGTCGGACCCTGAACAGCACGACAACGCCTTGTGAGCAACCCGGAAGTCGACGTCGTCGCTCTTGATTTCGGCCACATGAGGCAGCGCTGACGCAATGTGACGCACGTCGTCGGCGTCGGCCACGTAAGTCGATCCCGGGTCGCGCTACCGACATACGCACAGGCTAAGTGCCTCGACCAGGTGACAGTCATGAGTAGACGATGGATCCCATGACAACGGACGTTCTTCGATACGCAGCCTTCACCGACCACGGACAGGGGGGCAATCCGGCCGGGGTCGTCCTGGACGCCACCGGACTCACCGACACCGACATGCTCGCCATCGCCGCTGACATCGAGTATTCCGAGACCGCGTTCCTGATCCCGACCGACGAGGCCGCGAGGTTCGGGATGCGCTACTTCAGTCCTCGCGCCGAGGTCGCATTCTGCGGACACGCCACCATCGCCTCAGCCGTCGCACTCGCCGAACGCGCCGGGCCCGGCGCGATCACCCTGGACACGCTCGCTGGTCCGGTGACAGTGGTCACCCACGAGATCCCGGGCGGGCTCACCGCAAGCCTGACCTCGGTACCCACCCGCACGATGCCGGCCGCGGACGGCCTGGTGTCCCGAGTACTGGAGATCCTGGGCTGGGACCGCGCTGACCTGGACGACCAATACCCGCCTCACATCGCGTATGCCGGGAACGACCACCTCGTGCTGGCCACAGCGACACGGGAGCGACTCGCTGACCTGGAGTACGACTTCCCGGCTCTGGAATCGCTGATGGCCGAACAGGGCTGGACCACCGTGCACCTGTTCTGGGCCGAGGCTCCGACCCTGTTTCACGCTCGGAACCCGTTCCCTCCCGGCGGTGTCGTCGAGGACCCTGCCACCGGCGCTGCAGCCGCGGCGTTCGGTGGCTACCTCAGAGCGTTGCACCTGGTCCCGGTCCCGAGCCGGGTCACGATCCTGCAGGGCCAGGACATGGGTGCGCCGAGCCGGCTGATCGTCGATCTCGACGACTCCGCCCCTGGCATCGAGGTCACAGGGCAGGCCACCCGCCTGACAAGTCCAAACGGCCGACCACGTCCGCGCTGACCTGCCAGAGCCGGGCCGCACTGGCCTCGTCGTAGCTGCGCTTCGCCGAACGCCTGGGCTTGCTGTTGGCGAAGCACTGGCCCGAGACTGGGCGCGCCTGTGGGGCGTCGCTTCGGCCATCTCGACCAAGCGTCGACGACGGTCCGGGTTGCCGCGGCGGCTGAGGTCACGCCAACGCGACAAGAATCTCTTCGATGACCTGCCGGGTCAGCGGACGGGAGAGGTGTTCGTCGATAGCTGCTTCGGCATGGCGGCGTTCATCGGCGTTGGCGGCGTTCAACCAGTTGCCGCACTGCCATTCCAGGATGTGCCCGAGCTGGGCGATGGCCATCGAGAAGTCCTCGGGCCGGGCGATGCGGCCCGGGCCACCCGCATCGACGTACGCGTCATACAGAGCCCGTGTCCTGGCCGGCCTGCCGGAGCAGTGCTCGAAGAGCACGGCCGCGAGCTCCTGGCGCGGATCCCCAGGTCCGCTGTTGTCCCAGTCAATGACACAGAGTCCGCCGGTATCCGCTATTCGTACGTTGTCCGCCCACAGGTCGAGGTGCAGCTGTTGCAGATCCGACGGCTCTTCCAACAGCTCTTCGAGTCCGCAGAGCTCATCCTCGAGCCTTCTCCCAAGCGGGTTCTGCGCGGCGATCAACTGCTGCAACAGCTGATGCCACCGCGCGGCGCCAACCGGTTCTGTGTACCAAGGGCGTGCACAACCCATGCTGGGATGCCCGAGCCGGTGGATCCCAGCAACCAGGACGCCGACCATGCCGGGGTCCAGGTCGAGATCCGGAGGCGAGATGTCGACCCACGAGAAGACACGGAACTGTCTTCCATCCAGGTCGAGCAGCACGCGCCGGTCGGCGGTGCGGACCACAGCAGGAGCAGGCACTCCCGACCTCACCGCGACCTCCTGGAAATCTGCGCTCAGCCTGGCGTCAGCTTCTAGCTCCCGATGGAACAGCTCCTTCACAGCCCAGGTGCCCGTTGACGTCTCCAGCCTCCACACCTGACCCAGCTCCCCGCGCGATGGGACCCCCTCCAGGCCAGGGTTTTCGCCGAGGGCGAACCGGCTCACGATCTCGCCTACCTCATGAGGCAACAACACACGCCCAGTATCCAGCGGTGGGCCGGCGCCTGACCCGCCGGTCCGCCAAGCGCGAGGGGCACAGCTGGAACATCTTTAGCTTCTCGCGTCGGTCCGACCACACAAGGGATCTCCTGGACCGCGAAAAGGAGGAGGCGCGTCTGAGTGTGCTGCTCCGGGGCCCATCTCCTGAGGGCTCCTCTGTGCCACGCGCGGCTGGAGTCAATCCGTACGAGGATCCGTGTGCGGACACCGTTTGTGCCTTGGATGGCACCAATGGGGACTTCGAAGTTAGACGGTAGGCAGGTGCCCGCTCTTGCTGCGGCGGCCAGCCTGCGGGCCGGGGGCCCTGTCTTGAGTGAGATCAGCCGCGCTTGGTCGCGCGCTGCTCGGCTCGCTGATCTTCGAGGAGGGTCTGGGTGATTTCGAGAAGATGATGCTGGCGGCCCTCGTCCAGCAGCTCGAAGATGGCGATGACCTCGGAGACAGCGTTCATGCCGCCGCACCTTTGTGCCCCACGACCACCACGGCTACCAACCCCGTACTGAAACCGTTCACGTGACCGATTCGTCCTCTTCCGCGAGCCGACGCGTACCTCGTGTCTGGCCTGACGCCTGCCACCCTGCCCGTGCGCGTGGTTTCCGCCAAGGGACCAAAGTCCCTGACCAGGTGCACACCTTGGCGGGAGGATGATTCTCACGATCGAGCAATGCCTCACCCCCATGAGGGCGTCTCGGTCGAGGCCCCGGGTCGGTGTCCATGCCCGACCGACGCTCGACAGATGATCGCTGTGCTGAGCGAATTCATCTAGCGTTGCATTAGGGGTCTCCTCGCCCTAGCATCGCCATCATGCGAGCCATGATTGTCAAAGAGTTCCGCGAGCTACGCCGGGACAGGCGCACTCTCGCCATGTTGATCGCGATGCCGCTGCTGCTGCTGGTGATCTTCGGTTACGCGGCCAACTTCCAGGTCCTCAGCGTCAAGGCCGCGGTCGTCGGGCCGCAGGCCAGCCAGGTGGCTGCGTCCCTGCCGTCGCCGTTCTTCGACGTCACGGTGACCGAACTGTCGGACACCCAGGCCGACGCCCGTCAGCTCCTGCAGGACAACAAGGTCGACGTCGCCATCGTCACCGGCCAGCAGCCGGTGCTCGCCCTGGTCGACGGCTCGAACCTCTTCGCCGCACAGGCGACCGTCTCGGTGCTCAACAAGGCCGGCGACACGGTCAGCAGCCAGATCCTCTACAACCCCGACCTCAAGACCTCCTGGGTAATGATCCCGGCCATCATCGGGCTCATCCTCACGTTCATCGGCACCATCGTCACCAGCATCGGCATGGTGCGCGAGCGCGAGACCGGCACCCTGGAGCAGCTGGCCGTCATGCCGATCAAGCCGGCCACCGTGATCCTCGGCAAGATCTCGCCATACTTCCTGGTGGCCTCGATCGACATGGTCATCATCACGACGCTCGGCATGCTGCTGTTCGGCGTGCCCTTCAACGGCAACCTGTTCGTGTTCGTGCTCGGCGCCGGGCTGTTCCTGTTCGTGGTGCTCGGACTCGGCGTCTTCATCTCGACGATCTCGCACACCGCCGGCCAGGCGATCCAGACCGCGTTCATGTTCCTGCTGCCGCAGATCCTGTTGTCGGGCATGATCTTCCCGCTGGACGCGATGGCTGCGGGGGTCCGCTGGATCGGCTACCTGCTCCCGCTCACCTACTTCACGATGATCTCCCAGGGCGTCATGCTCCGCGGGGCGTCGCTGGCATCGTTGTGGCTGCCGTACGTCGTTCTCACGGTGATGGCCATTGTGGTGTTCAGCGGCGCTACCCTGCGGTTCCGACGTGACCTTGCGCCGTCACGGCGGCGCCGTCACACTACGGCCGTAGCCGTCGAGCCTGCCGCGACGTCAGCCGGCGGCGAGGCAGGGAGTGCCTCATGACGTATGCCGTCCGGTCCGCCGCGGTGCGGTTCGGCGACACTCTTGCCCTGGACGACGTGACCCTGCTCGGCGAGCCGGGATCGGTCGTGGCCGTGGTGGGCGGCGACGGGGCGGGCAAGACCACCCTGCTGCGCAGCCTGGTGGGGGAGATGCAGCTCGAGCGGGGGCAGGTCGATGCCCCGCCGGCAACAGGAATCGGCTACCTGCCGGCCACCGCGGGCAGCTGGCTGTCGCTGTCGGTCAGGCAGAACATGGACTTCGTGGGCGGCATCTACGGCCTGTCGGGCAGGGACCTGGCGACCCGTCGCGACGAGCTGCTCGGGCGCGCCGACCTGGCGGACTCCGTCGATCGGCTGTCCTCAGAGCTGTCCGGCGGGATGCGCCGCAAGCTCGGCTTCTGCATGGCGATGCTGCACGACCCGGCGCTGCTGGTGCTTGACGAGCCCAGCACCGGCGTGGACCCGGTGAGCCGGGTCGACCTGTGGCGGCTGGTGTCCGAGGCCGCGGCGGCCGGGGCAGCTGTCGTCATGTCCACGACCTACCTCGACGAGGCCGAGCGGGCGGCCAGCCTGCTGGCCCTGGACGGCGGCCGGACACTGGCCAGCGGCACGTTGCAGGACGTGCTCGACTCCTTCACGGGCGCCATCGCGCGCACCGCCACCGCGCACCGCCGGGCCTGGGCGTGGCGCCGGGGGCGCCAGTACCACGAGTACTGGCCCGCCACCGCCGACCTGCCGCCTGACGCGGTGGCCGTGATACCGGACCTTGAGGACGTGGTGATCGCCCTGTCGCTGATCAAGAGGCAGGACGGGGGGCCGGAGTCGTGACCTCGGCGGGCGCGACGGTCACTCCGGTGCTGCTCCGGGCCAGCGGGGTCATCCGCACGTTCGGGAGCTTCACCGCGGTCGACGACGTCACGATGCGGGTCCTGCCCGGAGAGATCGTGGGTCTGCTGGGCGCCAACGGGGCGGGCAAGACGACGCTGATCCGGATGCTGCTAGGGCTGCTCGCCACGACGGCCGGTGAGGTCGAGCTGCTCGGCGGGCCGCCCGACCGGGACCTGCGTCGGCGTCTGGGCTACGTGCCACAAGGCCTTGGACTGTATGGCGACCTCACCGTGGCTGAGAACCTCACGTTCACCTCGCAGGCCTACGGGGTTTCCTCACCCGAGCTGCCCGAGGCGCTCCTGCCTGTCGCAGGCCGGCTCGTCGCGGAGATATCGCTGGGTCTGCAGCGGCGGCTCGCCTTCGTGGCCGTTCTCGCGCACGAACCCGAGGTGCTGGTCCTGGACGAGCCTACCTCCGGCGTCGACGCGCTCGCCCGCGCGGCGCTGTGGGACACCATCCACGAGCAGGCCGAGAAGGGCGTCGGCGTGCTGGTGACCACGCACAACATGGCCGAGGCTGGGCAGTGTGACCGGCTGCTCCTGATGTCGCAGGCTCGCCTTGTTGCCCAAGGCAGTGAGGCCGACATCATCGGTGCGACCACTGCTGTCGCCGTGAGAACCAGCGAATGGGCCAGGGCGTTCGCAGTGCTCAACCAGGCGGGTCAGCCGGTGATGCTGGCCGGGCGGGACGTGCGGGTTGCCGGCGCCGACGCTGACCACGTGCAAGCTGTCCTGGCCGCCGCCGGGTTGGCCGCCGATGTCGTCGGGGTACCGGCCACCATCGAGGAGCGGATGATGGTGCTGGCCCGCGCCGTGGAGAGGCCCTGATGCCGCCAAGGGGTCGGCGTCCAGTCGGTGGCGCCGATACCCGCGAGCAGATCCTGACCGCGGCTGGCGAACTATTCTCGGAGCTCGGTTTCGAGCGCACCACGATGCGTGCGGTGGCCGCAAGGGCCGACGTCGATCCGGCACTCATCCACCACTACTTCGGGAACAAGGAGGGACTGCTTTCGGCGGCTCTCGTCCTGCCGGTCGACCCGGCCGCTCTGCTGGCCGGCCTCGACGAGGATCCCGCGCACGCCGGCGAAGCGGTGATCCGCAGAGTGCTGGGCATGTGGGAAGCCGATCCGGAGATTCGACGGCTGTGGCTGGGGCTGATCCGCGTCGGCCTATCGCACGAGTACGCCGCGGGCGTGCTGCGCGATCTGCTGGGTCGCACCATCCTCACCGCTCTGGGGCGCGTGGTCGCCAATGACCATCAGTCGCTGCGCGGTGCACTTGTTGGCACCCAGATGGGCGGGCTCCTGCTCGGCCGGTACGTGCTGGGGATCCCCGGCGTACGGGACGCGACCCCCGAGCAGCTGGCCCGGGCGATCGGGCCCATCCTCCAGCACTACCTGACCGGTCCCATCGGCGGTGTGCCCGCAGCCGGGTTGGCACCCGCCGTGAACGCTGCGCCGTAGCCCGCTCACCGCCCGTAGCAGCGCCACCGCTTATGGATGTTGACATGCAGGATCCGTGTGACACGCAGCGATCGAGCAGTGCGGCCGGCCAGCCGGCGCTTTTCGGCGCAGTGTCAAGGTGCATGAGTCTTCAGAGGGCGGTCATGAAACCTGTTCGGTGACGGTCACGAAAGCTGCCCAGCGATAGCCATGGGATCCCGCAACGAGCGATGGACAAGCCCCGCAACCCGGGGAGAGGATGAGAACGCCAGACGTTTCGACGCCAGGAAGAGCCAAGCGAGCGCCGAGGTCATGTGATGGCGATAGAGAAGCTGCCCGGGGGTACTCGGGGATCGCGCACGCCGCCGTCCCTGCTCGGCAAGATCATGACTCCTGTCATGGTCTGGATTCACCGGCGTTCAGGTGACCGTTTCGCAGGGATGGACCTGCTGTACCTCACGACGGTGGGGGCACGTTCGGGAGCGCACCGGGGGACGCCGGTCGCCCGGTTCGATGACGGTACGGGAGGCTGGATCATCGTGGCGTCAGCCGGTGGCGCTGCACAGCACCCGAGTTGGTATCACAACATTGCCGCCCACCCCGACCAGGTCCAGGTGGAAGTGGGTGGAACCGAGCACCGTGTTCTGGTCAAGCAGCTCGACGGAGAAGAACGCGCGGAGGCCTGGTCCCGGGTGGTCGAACATGTCACGCGTTTCGAGGGGTACACCACCAAGACCGATCGCCGGCTTCCCGTGCTTCGCCTGACGCCAGTCTCCTAGCTCCCCAGGCTCCCGGCTGGCCAGCCAAGCGACCTCGAAGATGGCCGTGACGGGACCGTGGCTGTTCGTGAGCTCGTCATGGCCGGGGCTTCCGCAACGTTCGGCCGGGCGTCGACGATCACCGGTAGACGATCCTTAGGTTCTTGCGGCGCCGTCGATCCTGCGCCGGAGGTGCCAACGACCTTGGACGGGTAGCACTCGCCGAGGCCGATCGCGAGTTCGTGGTCACGGAGTTGTCCCGTGCGGTGGGGCTGGGAGGGCGGCCAAGGCTCGCGGCGTCGACCGCGGAACGTGCCCACACCAGCGTCACCCGCACCATCCGCTACGCGGTGGCCCGCATCGCCGAGCACCACCCCGCCCTCGGTGAGCACCTACGTCAAGCAGTCACCACTGGCACCTACTGCTGCTATCAACCGGATCCGCGGCTCCCCACCCACTGGGAGGTGTGACTCCGGCTCCTTCGCAGCGCGGCGGGATCGGCGGCCGACGCAACGCAATGGGTCACCAATCCACCCGGTCGAATGCGTTCGTAACCCGATCCCGCTGCGGGCAGGGCGCGATGAATGGCAGAACGGTCAGTGACCGGTCGGCAGGGTGTCAAGATGGGAGCGTAGATGTGGCACTCGTCGATGACGACGGTTCGGGTGGCCGGCTACTCTCGAGCCGCCCAAAGATCGGTGCGACGATGATGGCAGCGATGAAAGTCGCGGCAACCGCACAGGAGGCCGGCATGGGAAGCCAGGTAGCTCACCAGGTCATCACAGCGGTGCGGTTCGTGCTCGCGGCCCTGAGCGGGTTCGTCATCGCCGTCGTCGTTATCCTCAACCTGCACATCCTCGTGGGCCTTGAGGATGGCTACGCCGCCAGCCCGGCAGACGTGTTCGAGTGGTCGTCCCTGCTCGCTGTGGTCGACATCGCGCTGCTGGTCTCCGGCCCGGCACTCGGGATTTTCGCGATCTCGAGGTTTCACCGTCAGGGATGAAGTGCTCAGCTGCCGTACTAAGGGCTGCCAATGAATTGACGTGGTTGCCCGGCCTGTGCACCGGGTGCCTGAGCGCGGTCAAGCAGATCCGGAAACTTCTCGGTGACGACCGACGGAGCGGCAAGGGCACCTCGGTGTGCCGTGAGCCGTTGGTAGTGTGAGCTGCGTGGAAGCGGACGCCTATGACCTGTATCGCTCCGCCGAGCGCTTGCTTGAGGAGCGTGAGGCGCGGGCTGCCGTGCCACTGCTCGAACGGGCATCTCGTCAATTGCCTGATGAGCGCGCGATCCTGCGCCTGCTGGCCGTGGCGTACTACTACTCGGCGTCCTTCATCGACGCCGAGCCGCTCCTGCGGCGCCTAGTTGACGTCGACCCGCTCGATGCGGATTTGCTCCACATGCTCGCGAAGACCCTTGAGCTGACCGGCCGACCGGAGCAGGCGCGGCAGTACTACGCCTTGGCCGGACAGTTCACTCCAGCGTACGCAGTGAGCTGCCAGGTGTGGGGCGGGGAGCGGTCTCCGGCTGACGCGACCTGCGCGTCGGTGCCAATGACATCGGGCGAAGGATAGGGCTGCTGCGCGCAGCGGTTTGGGCAGCTCTGCCAGCCGCTCCGCTGCTTTCCTGACTCGGCTGATCTCGATCCATTGGGTTCAGGACAAGCTCAGCCACGCTGGATCAAGGATGTCTGGAATGACAACGTCGACAATCCGCTCTTCGCCCACTTGAGTCATGGGCGGAAGGATTTCCCGTGTACGCATAGGTCGCGAGGGTGGCAATCGCGACGCCAGGCATGCCCCATAGCGGACACCTAGACGGAGCCGTTTTGACCCCGTCAATGGGACGGACGCTTCAGCCAACCCCGTGGTGGGCGACCTGCGTGTGATGGTCGATTTGGTCGTCGCTGCGGGGGCTGACGTGGATCGTGGCGTCGGTCAGCTTGGGGACCTGGTGCAGGAGGTTGTGCTGGGCGTCGTGGGCGATGGCATGGGCCGCAAGCAGGGTCATACCTGAGTCCACGACGATGCCGGTCTCGGCCCGGATCCGGTGCCCGATCCAACGCAGCCGCAGGTCGTCCACGTCAACGACTCCGGGTGTAGACCGCAGGCTGGCCTCGGCGGCATCGACCAGGTCGGGGTCGACCGCGTCCATCAGCCGCCGGTAGATGTCGGTCGCGGCACCCTTGAGAACGAACAGGATCGCGACGGTGATCAGCAGTCCGACGATGGGGTCGGCCAGCGGGAACCCGGCCAGCACCCCGATCGCGCCCACCACCACGGCCAGCGATGTGAAACCGTCGGTGCGGGCGTGCAGTCCGTCGGCGACAAGGGCCGCCGAGCCGATCGTGCGGCCGACCCGGATCCGGTACACGGCGACCAGCTCGTTGCCGACGAAGCCGATCAAGCCAGCGATGATGACTACCCACACGTAGGTCATCGGCTGTGGGTTGAGCAATCGGCGGATCGACTCGTACCCGGCCAGGGCCGCGGACAACGCGACCATGACCACGATGAAGACCCCCGCCAGATCCTCGGCCCGCCCGTACCCGTAGGTGTAACGGCGGGTCGCGGCCCGGCGGCCCAGGACGAACGCGATCCACAACGGGATCGCGGTCAGCGCATCGGAGAAGTTGTGGATCGTGTCGGCCAGCAACGCCACAGACCCGGTCAGCACCACCACCACAGCCTGAGCGATGGCCGTGACACCCAATGCCACGAGGCTTATCTTGACCGCCCGGATGCCCTCAGCGCTGGATTCCAGGGCCGAGTCCACCAAGTCGGTCGCGTCGTGACTGTGCGGCCGGAACAACGACAGAACCCACCCCCTCACACCACCTGCGTCCTCGTGGCCCCCGTGATCGTGACCGTGGTCGCCGTGATCGTGACCGTGGTCGCCGTGATCGTGACCGTGATTCTGGTCGCGTGAGCTGTTGCTCATCGGGTGCCAGCCTCCGGCCGCTCGGCCCTGGGCGCGCTGACTGTTGTCTCAATCTCGACCCCGCCAGACTCACCGCGGTGATGCTCGGGCACGCCACCCCCGGCGTGCTCCGCGTGAAAGATCGCATCCTCGACCAGCGCCCGCACGTGGGAGCTCTCGATCCGGTAGAACACCTGCGTTCCCGCTCGACGGGTCCGCACCAACCGGCTCATCCGCAACTTGGCCAGATGCTGCGACACCGCAGCGGCAGGCTTGCCCACCGCCTCGGCCAGCTCGTTAACAGCCAGCTCACCACCAAGTAGCGCCCACAACAGCCCGACTCGAGTCGAATCGGCCAACATCCGGAACACCTCAACAGCCAGGTCTACCTGCTCAGCCGCCGGCTGTGTCCGGGTCGCCTTCTTATCTGCATTCATACGCAGATTATGACACATTGGCCGACGGCACCAACTCGGTGAGGAGATGCACGACCGGCACAGCGACTTCGTGGTTGGTGGTGTCCAACTCGAGGATTCGACGCGTCAGGAAGGCATTCGGCATGCGGCACGGCGAGCAAGCGCCGCCGCGCACGAACGTACCCTGCCCGCGGTCGCCTCGCAGTGACTCAGCGACCCGCGAGGACCTCGACCAATTGCTCGACCGTCGGCGCCCCGGCCAACCCGGCAGGGGTACGGTACAGGCGGCACGCCAGCCCGACCGCGGCTCCCGGCTCAGCGAACGGGTCCACCCCATCTACCAGCACCGTGGGTGAGCCGTGGAAGCCCACCTCCTCTGCCTCATTCGGCGTGGACACCAGGACGCGCTCAATGTCGACGTCGCCGCTCCCGACAGCCCCAAGAGCCTCTCGGAGCCGCGCATCCGCCTCGAGCCAGCTCGGGCACCCGTCGAAGTACAGCAACTCGACTTTCATCTCACAATCATGGGGCATTGTGGTTCCGGTGACTATCGCGTGGGCGCCTTGAGCGAGGCTGGCGCACGGTCGGGCTTCCGCCGGCGGACGAGCCGCCTAG
>JBBRWQ010000090.1:0-12769 GCA_038249115.1 Actinomycetales bacterium | reverse complement strand
TCGATCCAGCTGTCCACGATCGTTACGAAAACGTGCCTATCAAGGTGACCACCAGGCGCTCAACCACTGGCTTAAGGAAGGCAGAGGGAGACCAGACGGCTCACCGGAAGCGCACACCACCAAGGAGCAAGTCCATGAACAACAACAACAACAACAAGGACGACAAGCCTGACGCGCAGCGCGGGCGCGAGGACGAACTGCTCACCATCGGTGAAGTCGCCGACATCGTCCGCGTCCCCGTCGCCACCTTGCGTTACTGGCGCCACCTCGGCACCGGTCCGCACAGCTTCCGCATCGGCCGCGGCGTGCGCTACTGGCACAACGAAGTCACCACCTGGCTGCAAAGCCAAAGCAACGGCCCCACCGCCGCATAAGTCCTCGTCCAGTGAGCGGGAATGTCGGAGCGATGTGCTACGACGGGGTATGAACATTCGCGGAGGCCGCCCTACCTACGCTCGCACGCGCGGGACGCGGCCGGCGGCAAGATCGATGGGGACAACCAATGGCTAGCATCCACAAGCGCACCTTCCGGTGGACCACCAAGGACGGACAGCAGCGGACCGGGCAGAAGTGGCAGTCACGCTACGTCGGAGAAGATGGCAAGGAACACGCCAAGCTGTTCGCGCTCAAAAAGGACGCGCAGACGTGGCTCGACCGGCAGTCAGCCAGTCTGGTCCGCGGCGACTGGACCGACCCCAAGGCCGGCAAGGAGACCCTGCGGGCGTACGCCACCCGCTGGCAGTCCATCCAAGTCTCCTCCGAGGGAACGGCACGCATCGTCGACAACGCGCTCCGCGTGCACATCCTGCCCCGCCTGGGCGAGATGCGACTGGGTGTCTTCCGGCGCAGCGACGTGCAGGCATTCGTGAAGTCGCTCGAGCTGAGGGAAGTCAAACCGGCGACTGACGACGAGCCGGCGCGCACCATGTCGCCGGGCAGCGTCCGCAACATCTACGAGGTTCTGGGCAGGGTGCTCGACGCCGCGGCTGAGGACCGGGTCATCGCGTCGTCGCCGTGCAAGCGGATCACGCTGCCCAGGGATCACGACGACGAGGTCCGGGTGCCGACGCTGGAGGAGGTGGAACGCATCCGGGCAGCCCTCGACGAGCAGTGGCAGGCGATTCCCGTCGTGCTGGCTGGTAGTGGCCTGCGCATCGGAGAGCTTCTCGGCTTGCGGCTCTCAGACGTCAATTTCCTACGGCGCACAATCCGCGTCGAGCGCCAGCGGCTCCAGTCGGGCAAGGTCGCACCGTTGAAGTCCAAGGCGTCCCGGCGCACGGTCCCCGCCGGAAAAGTCGTCATCGACGCACTGGCCGCACACCTGAAAGCCTATCCAGCCGCCCTCGAAACAACCGACCCTGCGTTGTTCGTTGACGAGGCCCACGACCCGCTGTCATACCGGCGGTGGAAGCGACTCCTGGCGAACGCGGGGGCCGCAGCCGGCGTCGAGCTGACATCGCACTCGTTCCGGCACTTCGCCGCGTCGGCACTGATCTCCGGCGGCGCGTCAGTCAAGCAGGTGCAGACCTTCCTGGGCCATGCCTCGGCGGTCATCACGCTGCGCACCTACGCCCACATGTGGCCCGGCGACGAGGACCGGACCCGGAACGTGCTCGACGCTGCTCTGTCGCCCCTGGCCGGTCCATCGGACAGTAGCCGGACAGTAGCAGCGCCGAGGCAACGTTCTCGCAGGTCAGAGGCGTAGGAGACTCAGGCGGCCTTCTTGGTCTCCTCGTAGGCCATGCGTAACGGTGTCAGTTGGCGTCCGACGGTATGTCCGTGCTGATGCGATGAAGGAGCGGGGCCTCCTCCCGCTCCAGTGGCGCCTCCCAGCGTGATGATTGGGAGTGTCAAGTGCCGTACGAGAGGGCGAGGAGACCCCGTAATGGAAGCGTATGCAGGAAAGCAGTTTGTGGGAATCGATCTGCACCGTCGCCGGTCGGTGATCGTGCGGACCACCGAGGGTGGTGAGGTGCTCGAGGCGGTTCGGATTGTCAACGATGTTGAGCGGTTGGGGTCGGTGATGGCCCGGGCCGGGCAGTGTCCGGAGGTGGTGCTTGAGGCCACCTACGGGTGGTACTGGGCTGTGGACGCGTTGCAGGCCGGTGGTGCCAGCGTGCACTTGGCCCACCCGTTGGGAGTCAAGGCTTTCCAGTACCGCAGGGTGAAGAACGACTTTCGCGATGCTCAGGATTTAGCGGATCTGTTGCGGATGGGCCGGCTGCCCGAGGCGTGGATCGCGCCCCCGCCCACCAGGGAGCTGCGTGAGCTGGTGCGGCACCGGGCCAAGCTGGTCGGGTTGCGTTCGCACTGCAAGGCCGAGGTGCACGCGGTGCTGGCCAAGTGCGGGGTGCAGGTGTTGATGAGCGACCTGTTCGGGCTGGCCGGCACGGAGCTGTTAGACGGGCTGGACCTGCCTGCCCCGTATGCGGCGCGGATCGGGTCGCTGCGCCGGCTGATGGATGACCTGGACTTCGAGATCGACCTGTTCGCCGGCATCATCCGCGGCCGTATGGCCAAGGAGCCGGGGTACACCGCGGTGCAGAAGATCCCAGGTATTGGTCCGACTCTGGGCGCTGTGCTGGTCGCCGAGGTCGGCGACATCAGCCGGTTCGCGTCGGCGGACAAGCTGACCTGCTGGGCCGGGCTGACACCCAAGCACCACGAGTCGGACACCCACGTGCGTCGTGGACGGATCACCAAGCAGGGTTCCCGGCTGGTCCGCTGGGCGGCGATCGAGTCGGTCAAGACCGTCCCCAAGACGAGCCCGGTCGGGGTCCTGCGGGAGCGGGTCGCCGACCGCCGCGGCCGCAACATCGGCAGTGTGGCCGCTGCTAGGCGCCAGCTGGAGCTCGTCTTCTACGCGCTGCGCGACGGCCACGTGCGCGCCCTGGAACACCAGCCGGAGGCGGCATGAACACCTCCTTCGGCTTTCCCCTGGTCGGCGCGGGTCGTGCAGGTCATGACCCCCAACCCTGGCGTGGTCGCCCCATCTGATTGACCCCGCCGGCCAGATGCACCGCGAACCCCATCATGCCGCCCCTGCCGCGGCGAAGGGATGACCGGCAGCCCACCTGGGCCTGCCCCCCAAGCCGGGACCCCCGGCCCTGACGAGCGCACTGCACGAAAACACTTCTCACCCGTGAGGAACCGCCCACCTGAACTGTCTCCGCCGCCCATATTGTTCGTCGACCCAGGCGCCGACCTCAAGGCCCTCCGGCCGCTACGCGGTCGGGCTCCGCCCGAGCCTTGACCCCGTCGCCCATGTCGACGTGTGCGCCGCGGTCGAAGACAGCCCAAATCTGTGGTCACCAAGGTCTTGACACGGCCCCGCTCCTTCAGGGATGACCTGCGCAAACGCGTTGGGCGATGTGGGTAGCGATTGGGAATTCTGCGGACAGTAGCCGGACAGTAGCCGTTGTTCTGTCCGGCCGTCAGGGGCCAAATACAGTTGAGGGCGGATCCTCCCTCAGTGAGTTTCAAAGTCGGACGTGAACCGGGCACCAGGGCGGGCGAACGGGACCCCTTCGGTGACCACCCCATGGGCGGGGGAGTCCAGTCGCCGCCGGCGCATCCTCAGCCGGCACGGACGCCCAGCAACGTCCAAATGCCGCCAGGACGAGTCGACATCACGGCGGTCATAGCGGCGACCCGTGATGTACGAACACACCGGGCAGGCCATCACCCGCCGCCGCAGCGCGACGTCGACCACGACCGACCCACCCCCGGCCTGCTCGTCCAGATCGACACCAGCGACCCGCACTCCTGGCAGGTCAAGGACACGGTTCAGTAAGGTCGTAGCACGCACGGGTGGCTCCAGGATTGGTTGCTGTAGGAGCCCCGACCCTACGAGCCATTCGTGCCACAACCCCCACAGCCCCCGCACCACGCCTGGCCATAGCACACCGCCCCCGAACCACAGTTACGTCAGGAGAGCCTTACATAAAATAGGCTCTTCACTCGTAGCCCATCAGCTCTCTTGATCAGTGACGTGCGTGCGACACGTCGTGACTTCGACGGTCGACACCCACGATGCTGCCCCGCCGAGTCGGCGAAGCAGCATCGTTGATCGTGGTGATCAGCTAACAGGCTTGGCTGTGCGTGTTCGGTTACGTGCCCACATTACTAGCCCACCGAGGACATAACTAAACAGAAGTGATGACATCTCAAACCCAACGCCGAATGCGACCACAACAAGAATCAGGGCAGTGAGGAACGTGACTCCGGCCCAGGTCAGCTTGATCGCTCGACTCTTGTAGATCACTCCCTCACTGAGGGTTGCGACTTCACCAGCCCCCAGAACAAGACCCATGATCGCACAGACTAAGACTGTCATCGGCAATAACCTCCGGCCTCAGATCCACTGTATTGAATCGGCACTGGAACGGTGATGATTGGGAAAAAGACCAACTTCGCGCAGGCGCCTCTGGCATAGTATAGCCCAAACGTCGCTGAGTATAGCTGCACCGCGCGGCCAACTACGATTGTGTAAGGAGTCGGAACCCAACTCGCAACAGTTCCAGCCATCCCTCCTCCAATAGCCGCTATCTTGGTCTCGTAACGGTTGAAATAGATCGTTGTGTTCCACCATGTTGAGGTCGTTTTTGGATCAGCAACGATCGGATATGCGGCACTTGCATCCGGGGCAATCGTTTGAGTGATGGCACGACTGCTCACCAAGAATCGAGTTGGCACTGCCTTGCCGTTGGCGTCCTTAGCCCATGGAGCGTCGATGTGACCGACAATGACAAGTGTCTGACCATAGGACTTCAGGACGTCCACTGATCCGTCCTTGTTCAACACTGCCCTTGTGTCTGCAGACAGACCATAGTTGAAGGATTTGGGTGAAGTCGAGTCCACAGTTACAGTCTGTATCCGAAGTCCGTCGCTTAAGGCTTGGACTGCGACGTCCGGGTTGCCATTCGACCCTCGGTAGACAATGGTCCCATCCGCGCCTGTCTGTGCGCCACCAAGACTGCTTGCGTTCGGCAAGCCAAGCGAAAAGTCTCTTGACCCGTCGCCTGTAGCGAAGGTTACCCCGGATGCCGCTATAGAACTAACCGTAAATCTCTGGTTTCCGTCTGCGGCTAAAGTTGACTTGTCCAGACTCATGTGTTGAATTTCGTTGACTGGTGCAACTCGTTCAACGATGTTAGATACTCTGCTCGCGTAGTCCTGCGGCGCTGAGGCTGTCTCAGCCACGCCGGTGGCGGCGGCTGCGTCGAGGGTCGACCCCCTCGTCACTGCTGCAGCATTCGCAGTCAAAGGGGCTCTATCTTGTGCAGAAGCCGAGACTGGTTGCGCCAATCCCACAGCTGCAGTCAACACAAGTGTCAATAGAGCGGACAACATAACTAGAGGCGATCGGCGAAAAATCGCCCCTGACGATTGCATGGTTTGAAGAATCGAATCTTTCTGTTTCACAACAATTCCCTCCATTTCAGTCCGGTATCGATCCTGGTGATCGATAGCTTTTCTTTGATCTCGGCTACTGCGATCCTCCCCGCCGAGTCTTAATAGCAAACGCCAGCCATGCGGTGGCTGCAGCTGCGTCCACGATCCAAACGAGATAACGCCATCCTTGCGGCCCGGTAGCTGCAAGAATTGAGACCGCTACTAGTGTTGCCGCAAAGGCAGCGTGAACACTCGTTGCCGCAGATGATTTCGGTGCAGTTGAATTGGACAACCATCCTCCTGGATTGCAAACGGCCCAGAGTGGTGCACTCTGGTCTTGGCCGTTTCGTCCCGCGGCTGGGCATTGCCGCCGAAGGTATGAGATCAAACTGTGGGCCAGCGGGGGTCTTCAATGGCACGTAGAATAGCCCCTAAACCGACCGCACATGGTCATTGTGGTCAAGGTCACAATTAGGCGGATGAGACGATCCGGCACGATGACTCGAACCATGGTAAAGCAATTGTCTCTATTTGTTGTCCATGGGCCCTCTATTTGGTAAAGGAATGATCAACTCACGGCCCACCAAGGGCCCGAGGCCGCGGCATAGCGGCTCTCCGAACTTGACCGGGCAATGTGCTGATCACTGCTGAGGCCCGCCGGCGCTGGCGGGCACATTCCGAGGTATTCGACGGCGTTGGTTGACTGGAGTTTCGCAACCCGGTCAACCAATGGTGACCGGTGATCAGCCGCAGCCCTCCGAGGACGATCTACGGCGCCGCAAGCAGATCGCGAGCCACCGGGCACTCCGTCTCCATGGTCACACTCACATCACCGCCCCTACGCTGGACCGCCCGAGACCCCGCGCGATCCCTCAACATCCTCGGTATCGCAGGACTCGCCGAGTTGGTGGAACTCGGTGATGTTCATGACCACCGGCGTTTGGGTCTCGTCCAGCTGGGGCACCCTCGAACTGTGGACCGCCTCGCGCTGTGGTCGAACCCACCGACCACGCGCCTGACCACTCGTATAGGACGTCGCCGCCGACGAATACGCCGACTTCACGAACAGAATATCCCATCCAACACGAAAGAATATCGCTACCAACGGTCATCAACGCGAAATAGGCATTCCCAACTCTTTACCTGATAACGGCACGCATGCTACCAATGTGGGTAGTAGGAATCGCTTTTCCTGCGATCCCGGAACGCATTTATTGGTAGTTATTGATTGGCGTTGGAAATGCATGGCGGATTAAAGGTCTATCGCGGCTCGCCCGCTGCTGCGCGCAGCTATGTCGAGGCCGATCGCGGCCGTGCGGATGACTACTACCTCGCCGAGGGCACCGGCGTTGCGCAGCGTTACCTCGCCTCGCCTGAGGCGGGGGTGCGTAACGGGGGAACGCTGACCGGTGACGCCTACGAGGCGTGGGTGGGCGGGTACGACCCGGACACGGGCGCGGCGAAGGGAAGGTTGCGGACCGACGAGCAGGGGGTCCGGTTCGTCGAGGTCGTGGTCAACGGTCCGAAGACCTGGTCACTGGCGGCCGCACTGCACCCAGACATCGCGCAGGCGTACGACGGCGCGCAGGACCGGGCGGCGGTGCAGATCATCGGGTGGCTGGCCGAGCACTCGACCACCCGGGTCGGTCCACGTGGGCGCCAGGTCCAGGTACCGGTCCAGGAGCTCGAAGCGGTCACGGTGCGGCACTACACCTCTCGTGCTGGGGATCCGCATCGGCACCTGCACCTGCAGGTCAACGCCCGGGTCTTCGCTGAGGGCAGGTGGCGGGGTCTGCACACCGTCGGGGTGCGCGACAGCCTCGATGCGATCAATGGCATCGGTCACGGCGCGGTGATGTGCGACCCCGACTTTCGGGCAGCGCTGGCCTCCCACGGGTTTCGTGTTGATGCCGAGTCCGGTGAGGTCGTCGAGCTCGCGTCCTTCACCGGCCCGTTCAGTGCCCGCACTGCGCAGATCGCGCGGAACATGGACCGCTATGAAGCCGACTGGCGGGCCGGGCACCCTGGGGCCGAGCCGGGTCCAAAGCTGCGCCAATCCTGGGATGCTCGAGCCTGGGCAGAGGCCCGCCCGGACAAGGTGGTCCCCAAAGACGGAGCCGAGCTGACGGCGGCCTGGGTGCAGGAGCTGTACGGGCTCGGCTACCGCGACCCTGAGATGCCGTCAACAGACTCGACGATCGTTGCGAATGCTGGGCCGAGTGTGGGTGCGCTGGATCGCACCGGAGCCGTCGAGACCGTCCTGTCCCGGTTGGGTGCCCGCCGGTCGGCCTGGAACGGCGCCGATGTTCGCGGTGAGGTCGAGCAGCTGCTCGCTCGCACCGGGCTGGTCGCGACCGCGGCCGTGCGGGTTGAGCTGGCTGAGGACCTCACCGCCCGGACGCTGCTGGCCTGCATCCCGCTTGTGGTCGACCGCGACGGATCGCCTCGCAGCGTGCCCGAACACCTCCGAGCGCTCACCTCGCCGCAGGTCTTGGCCGTTGAGGGCGAGCTCACGACCCGGCTCATCGCCCGCGCTGATCACACGCCGGCGGGTCCTGCCAGTCCTGCGCACCACATGGCCGGTGGGATCGAAACAGGCCAGGAGCTGGATGGCGCCCAGCAGGCGGTGGTAGCCGCGTTGGCTGGGAGCGGCCCGCTGACCCTCGTCGAGGGCGCCGCGGGAGCGGGAAAGACCACCACGTTGGCCGCGACCCGGCAGTTGCTGGAACAACAAGGGCATCGGCTGGTGGTGGTGACCCCGACGTTGAAGGCGGCCCGGGTCGCCGAAGGCGAAACCGGCGCCACGGCGTACTCGGCGGCTTGGCTGGCCCACCAGCACGGCTACCGGTGGGACACCCACGGCACCTGGACACGGCTGCGGCCAGCCCGCAGCGACCCACGCACCGGCGCGACGTACCAGGGCCCGCAACCTGACGCGGTCCTCCAGTCGGGTGACCTGCTGCTGGTCGATGAAGCCGGGATGCTTGACCAGGACACCGCCCGAGCCCTGCTCGTCATCGCCGACGAACACCACACCCGGCTCGCGCTGGTCGGTGACCGACACCAGCTCCCCGCGGTCGGCCGCGGAGGCGTCCTCGATCTGGCCGCCCGCTGGGCCAACCCCGAATCCTGTTTGGCCCTGGAGACCGTGCACCGGTTCGCCGACCCCGACTACGCCGAACTCAGCCTGGCCATGCGCACCAGCCAACACCCCGGAGGCGTCTTCGACACCCTCCTCGCCAGAGGACAGATCCGCCTGCATCCCAGTGAGAGCGAACGCACCCGCGCTCTCGCCCAGATCGGCGCCCAACCATTCGGTGAGGCGCCTGGCGAGCCGGTATTGGTGATCGCCGAGACCCGGGAACAGGTCGCCGCCCTGAACGCGACCATCCGCGACCAACTCATTACCACCGGCCGCCTCGACGACACCGGTGCGGTCACGACAGCGGCCGGGGAACGGATCGGGGTCGGAGACCGGGTCGCCACCCGCCGCAACGAACCCACCTTGGACGTCGCCAACCGCGACACCTTCACCGTCACCGGGATCGCCCCTGACGGCACCCTGGCCCTTGATGGTGGCCGTGGTGAACGCCACCTACCCGCCGGCTATGTCCAAGACCATCTGGAGCTGGCCTATGCGACCACCGTCTACGGCGCCCAAGGCCACACCGTCACCCACGCGCACCTGCTCGTGGGCGAGCACACCGGTGCCGCGGCGGCGTACGTCGGGATGACCCGCGGCCGCGAAGCCAACATCGCGCACATGGTCGCCGGCAGCCTCGAGGACGCCCGCGCCCAGTGGATCAGTACCTTCTCTCGCGACCGGGCCGACCTCGGACCCGCCCACGCCGCCGCTCTGGCCGCTTTGGAGGCCGCGACGTACGCGACCGGGCGGCCGGCCGAGGCTGTCCTGGGCGACCTGTGGTCGGCGTGGACCTTACAGGCCGACCTGACCGGGCACATCGCGCAAGCGAGGTCGATTCGCGACGAACTGGCCCAGATCGTCCCGCTCCGCGCCCAGAGCGACCCACAGATCGCGCACCTGCGCAGCGCCGAACAGCAGGCACGGGTGGACTCCGATCACGCTCGCGACCGACTCAGGCAGACCGAGTCCGCCATCACCACCGCGACCAGAGACCTGGCCGCCGACCTGAAGGACGGCTGGGACCGGGCCTATCCGAACACGGCCAGGGCTGCCGAAACCATCCGAGCAGGCACCGGACGCTTCGGACGCGGTCGGGCCGAGGTCAATGCGGCCCGCGAGAACCTCACCAGCTGGGCTGCAGGCTGGCAGCCCATCCTCACCGACGTCACGGGCCTGCCGATCGACGCGCTACTCGACCCCGACCAGCTGGCCACCCGGATGCCGTACAACGGGAGCAGTGCGCTCCATGCCGCGATCGGTCGGTACGCCGAGCACGCCGCCGGCCAAGCGCACCCAGAACTCGAGGCGACCCGTCACGCCGTCGAGGTCGCAGATCAGCATGCACGCAATACCCGGGACACCCGCATCGCAGCCGAGAACGCCCGCGCCCACCAGTTCGACGAACTTGGCCTGGGCGATCTCGCTCACACCGACCGACCCGCTCGCCAGCTCGCGGCTGCCGAAAACAACCTCAGCACGCTCACCCGCCAGCTCAACCAGACCCAAGACCGGATCAGCGCACTCGGTCGCGAACCCGCCATCCGAACCCTGGCGGTCGGACGCCTGCAGACCGAACAAGACACCTGCGTCCGCGACCACGAACACGAGAAGGACGCGCGCGCCCGAGCCGTCTGGGCAGCCCGAGACGCGCCGAGACCAAGCCACGAGCACGAGCACCATCAGGACCTGCACCGCAGCGGCGCCGACCGGGGGATCTCCCGCTGAGTGGGCACAACGAGGACGAGCGGAGTGCGCAAGGTCGGCTACCTCCTTGGCCCCGAGCCGGACTGAGCGGTCGAGCCAGCACCAAGTTACCGCTGTCTCACCTCCAAAGACATTGACGTTCCACTTTTGTGTCTGTCACAATAGTTAGGTGCAGATCCGCATCACCCGCCCTGCGCGCAAGCACATGATTGGCAACCAACACATTCTGGAGGCCATGCGCAATGCCGGTGATCCGGTGATCGAAGGAGACGCAATGGTCTATGTCGGGCTTGACGATCGGGGCGTCGAGCTTGAGGTCGTCGCCGTACCCGATGACAAGCACGACGGGGGTATCGCCGTCATCCACGCGATGCCGACCGCGCTGAGGAGGAAACGATGAAGACGAACAAGTATCGCGTCGGACCAGACGCCACCGTCAGTGACGACGACGTGGATCTCGACCTCAACCCCATCGTGCTGCCGTCGGGCAAGGTCCTCGACAACGAAGCCGCTGCTGTCCTCGGCGAGCAAGCGGCCGCACGGGTCGCGCGCAATCGTGGCCGACCTTCCCTGACCCACCCTGGCGTCCATTCGCCCCAGGTGAGTTCTCGTGTGAACCCCGAGTTGAAGACGGCCATCGAGGACATCGCCAGTCGAGATGGCATCCGCCCTGCGGACGTTGTACGCCAGGCGCTGCAGGAGTACGTCGCAACACACAGCGATTGACTCCCAAGATCGTGGTGTGGCCGGACTTAATCGGAGCCGCGGACCCTTGGCGGACCTCCGAACCTCCGAGCCACCGTGAGGTTGATGCGAGTGGGCGGAGCAAGCCCTCAGGAGCTTTGGTCAGGTCCAGCAAAGCGGTCCCTCCACCTCCACGTGTCGATCCCTGCCGATGCGGAGATACCCGTCATATGAAGAAACTTGACAGGTCCCCGAAACATGCAAAGATCCTGCGATTCATTTTACATGTCAGTAGCCAGGCGATCGTGGATCGCGGCGACCTCAGGCGACTGGAACAACACCCTGCTGCCCCGCGACCCACCTCCGTTCACAATCGACGTACGTTCGGAATACCTGAACACTCACGAAGAATGAACGCCTGCGCGTTGAACATCGATTGGCGCGGTCACCAGCCGAGCTGGGATCGGCAACGTTTCGGAACGTTACCTCCGCCGGTCTGGTCACCCGAAACCATCAGAACGGACCTTGGCAAGGAGAGTCCACAACTTTCGGGGGAACGTGGCCTGACCTGCGCAAAGACCGACGTACCCCCTTGGGGGAACGTGCCTGGGGGTACGAATCAGGGGACGTTCCAGTCCCATGATGACGAGACGAAATCTGGGCGTTGCCCGCACCTGGCACCAGGCCGTGATGGTCCACCTCATGGTTGGCCACCCGGCCCAATCATGTACCGCATTTGGAGTAGATAAGAGACCAACACCGCCGACAGTGAAACCCTGGTCGGCGCCGATGCAAGGAGAATCAGCATGAGCACCATCTCGCAACAGGTCACGCCGCCGCAGGACCCGCACGCAGGCGACGTGCTGCTCACCATCGCCGAAGTCGCCGACGTTGTCCGCGTCCCCGTCGCCACCCTGCGCTACTGGCGCCACCTCGGGACCGGTCCGCACAGCTTCCGCATCGGCCGCGGTGTCCGCTACTGGCGCAGCGAGGTCAGCGCCTGGCTGCACGGCCAGAGCAACGGCCCCACCGCCGCATGAGTCCTGATCGTGTCGGCGGCTCGGGAGAACTCAACACGTGGCAATGTCACGACCGGGACGTAGCCTGCTTTGGAAGCACAAAGGCAAGGCGCGGGATGACGTCGTGAAGCTCCGAGCGATTCAGCAGACGTCGAAGGCTCTACTGGAGACCACGGAGCAGCGCCGGACGGACGCACGACAGGCACTGGAGGGTCAAGGTCATGGCAAGCATTGAGTGTCGGCAGATCCGTGGTCAGGAGCGCTTCCTCGGTGAGGCCGAAGAAACGTTCGATAGCCGCAAGGGCAAGTGATGGCGAACATTGATAAGCGCTCGAACGGCGTTTGGCGAGCGCGGTACTACGACGACGCGGGCAAGCAGCACGCGCGGCACTTCCCCCGGAAGGTCGACGCGCAATCGTGGCTCGACACGGTCACGGCCTCGGTTGTGCGCGGTGACTATGTCGACCCGAAGACGGCCAAGACGACCGTAGAGCAGTGGTGCGCAACGTGGCTCGAGGGTTACGCGACGCGGCGGGCTTCGACGGTGCGACAGGCTCGGGTGCATATCGCGCAGATCAACAAGGCGTTCGGACCGATGCGGCTTGCCGATGTGCGGCCGTCTCAGGTGAAGGCTTGGACGGCGACGCTCAAGGCCGCGGACTACGCAGACTCCACCGTCTATGCCACCTATCGGCGGTTCGCGCAGATCATGGGCGACGCGGTTCAGGACGGCATCATCCCGAGGTCGCCGTGCAGCCGGAAGACGTCGCCGGGTGGGGGAGTGCAGCGGCCCTACGTGGCAACCACGGAACAGGTGTGGGCG
>JBBRWQ010000089.1:0-13306 GCA_038249115.1 Actinomycetales bacterium | reverse complement strand
GACCAGTGCGGCAGGTCTCTGACCTGCGCGAATGCCGCGCTTCGGTGGCCTGCGTTCCACTCCAACCCCCCAGCAGACGCACCAAAGGAACAGAAAAGGAACACGAGGGAACCCCCAGGGAAAGCCGGGGCCGCCTTCGACTGGCAGAAGAACACCCGGCCTCCCCGCACGACGTAGCAGACCCCGCGGCACAGCAGGGTCCTTCAGTGCACTGTGATCCCCCGTCCGCAACGAAGAGGACTCCGGTCGGGACGTCCGCCGGCCATGAATCAGTGCCGATCCGAAGTCGGCAAGCTCGTCAAGCTTGAGACCGTCGCCGATCGTGCCCTCGGCCGAGGATCCGGTCGCCCCTGGCGCCTTCAACTCGATCAATTGAGTGCGTTCAGATGACACGGGCCGAGACCTTTGGGCGTCGGTAAGGGATCCGTTCACGGACCAAGAACTCACCGCCATCGCAGCTGAATGAGTGTGTCTTCAGGGCGGCTGGCGTCGACATTGGAGGGCACTTGACGCTGTCGGTGCGTCGGATCAGATGCTCAAGACCCTCGCGTATTTGACAGGCAGTTACCGGGCGGTTGAAGTACAGAGCGTGAGCGTCATTCACCTTTCGGCGAGGACTGGGTCTTCACCGGTTCGTTGCTTCGTCTCCGAGCAGCCAGTGCCCGCAGAAATAGGAGGTTGACAAACGCAGCGACGGTCAGGGCGAGGATCCCAAGGACAACGGTGGTGATCGTGAACCAGGTTGCGGGCATCCCTGTGCTGACGGTTGTGAGCATGCGTCCGTCGGGAACGAACGTCGCAGACCCTGAATTGCTCGATGCGTTCGCACCGGGGATCAAGGCCAGGAAGCCATACGCGAGGTAGTAGCAAGGCACCGCCACAATGCTCGCCGGGACGGCAAGCAGGGCAGCGAACAGGATGAGCCAGACAGACTGCTCGGTGAACCCCACGGCGGCGATCAACGCGACGGCCACGACGTACAGCGATGACTTCACGTTGAGCCGGACACTCGGGACTCCCGGAATCCTCACCAGTGGATCATCTCGGTTCTGAAGGCCGGAGTCGAATGCTCAGGTGCCTCAACACAAAGCGGTCCTGTCCAATGACAAGCGAGCGCCGCGGGCTCTGCCAATAATCGCCGCCCGTCCGCAACGGGCGGTTCACTGTTCGCGCCAGGAGCGCAACGCCACTGGAGGTCACTGCGACGCTCTCAGCACCTCGATGTTGCAGGTGGGCCCGGCGGCGCGGGCGAGTCGACGGTCGCCGGTGAGCAGGGTGGCATCCAGGGCCTCGGCCAGCGCGACGTATGCGGCGTCGTAGGCGGTGAGGTTGTGTCTCAACTCCCAGCAGCGGGAAAGCAGCGGCACGTGAGGGGCGCGGCGCATCGGCAGTGCCGCGAGATCACCCATTGCCAGCTGCGCGCGGCGGGCATCGAGCAAACCCGCACGGTTCTGGCGACGCAGCACCGAGGTGACCTCCAGGTCCACCAGCTCCGGTGCGGCCAGGGTCTCGCCGCGCAGCCGGGTCCGGGCGACGTCGCCATCTGGGCCGTCGTCGGCCAGCGCCACGGCAAGGACGCTTGCGTCAACGACGAGCACGGTCCTCCTGCAGGGTCTTGACTGCGTCGACAAGCGGGACCGAGCCGCCCGAGCGACCTCCGGCCCTATCGAGGACCTCCTCGAGGGTCGGCTGGCTTGCCTCGGCGATCAGTCGGGAGCGCAGGTATTCCTGCAACGACTGGTGCGCGGCCGCAGCGCGTTGGCGCAGCACCGCGTGGGTCGCCTCCGGGACGTCCTTGATCTGCATGCTCGGCATGGCGCCATTATGGCGCCGAAACATCGGAAGTGCAAGCGCCCGCACATCAAGCAGATCCGGTAACTTTGCGCGGTTGCCCAGCCCAGGCGTTTCGATTGCGGAACCTTCATACGAGAACGGCGCAGGTCAAGAGGTTGCCGCAAGAGGTAGTGTCCGCAAGCCCCGCCCGGGGATGATTCCCGCTCACGTCCGTCATACGGCCCACGTCCGCCGCCTCCGAAGCGGACAAGAAGCCAAGGAACAGAAAAGGAACAAACCCTGGCCCACCGAGCCATCGTAGATTTGCTCCGACAGCTTGCTCCGACAGCCATGTCGTGAGGAGTTTCTGTACTGCGCTAAAGCCGCCGGCAGCGCTGCTTCCGGGCGGGCGTGCGGCCTCCGGCCGGTCCCACCCTCCGCCGCTCCGGCATAGCCAGAAGGGCTCGGTTGCGATGGCCCGGCGCGGGCTGAGTCTTGGTTCAGCTAGTCCACCACTATCCACCTCGCTTGACCGCATGGCTGACAGCCGCCGAGGCACGTCAAGGCGGCAGGTCAGATCGCGGGGGGCGTCTCGTCGACGGTCTCGGCGCGGTGCTTGCGGATCTGCCACACCAGCAGGGCGATCAGGGCCATGCCCGCGACGACCAGGGCGGCGTTGCGCCCGAGGGTGGCTTCGACCTTGGCGTAGGACTGGCCGGCGAAGTACCCAACCAGGACCACGACCGTGCCCCACACGATGCCGCCGGCGGCGTTGAACGCCAGGAACTTGGGGTAGGGCATGCGGGCGGTGCCCGCCAGGGCGGGCATGACGGCGCGGAAGAACGCGACCCAGCGGCCGAGGAAGACCGCGGCCCCGCCGCGGCGGGCCAGGAAGTCTTGGGCGTCGTCCAGACGTCTGCGCCTCCTGTCCAGGATTCGCAGGCGCAGAATGCGCGGGCCGACCTGGCGCCCTACTTCGTACCCGACGCTGTCGCCGACGATTGCCGCGCCGATGACGACCGCGATGACGGCAGCCAGCGGGGCGTGGCCGAGGCTAGCGGCGACACCGCCGAGGATGGCCGCGGTCTCGCCGGGAATCACGAACCCGACGAACAGGGCGTCCTCGACGAAGACGACCAGGGCGACCAGGGCCAGGACCGCCCAGGTCGGGGCGTTCAGGATCTGGTTGATGAACCCGCTCATGGGCGGGGCGCTACGCCGCCGGCGTGGGTTGAGGCGAGGATGGAACCCTGCCGTTCGGCGAACAGGGCCCGGAGCCCGGGCTGCCGGCGTAGCCAGGTGGTTACGGCGGTCAAGGTGCGCCGCAGCAGCAACCAGCCGAGGACCGTGACGACCGAACCGAAGGCGAGTCCGCCCAGGACGTCCCACGGGTAGTGGGCGCCGATGTAGACCCGCGTGAAGGCCATCAGCGCGGCTGCCAGGGCGGCGAGCAGACCGATGCGGCGGTTGGCCAGCAGCAGTCCGGCGGCGACGGCGCCGCCCATGACGGCGTGGTCGGAGGGGAAGGAGAAGTCGGTGGTGACGTCAGCCAGACGCAGGATCTGTGGGTGGGTCACGTAGGGCCGGACCTCGGCGAACAGGTGCCCGAAGGGCTGGTTGAGCCCGAGCGCGATCAGGGTGGCCAAGCAGGCCCATCCGGCCGCGGCAAGGACCCGAGAGGGGGCACGACGCGAGATCAGCACTCCAGCAGCCAGGAGGAGGGCGAACAGCACCAAACCGTACTTGGCATACGCCAACGCGGGGGCGTGCAGCCACGTCGTGTGGCGGGCGAAAGCGCTGATCGCCAGGAGCAGCTGGTCGTCCAGCCGGCGCAGAGGGTCCACGGTCAGGCCTTTCGAATCAGGGCCGGCTGGTGCCAGCGAGGTGTACCTCGATTATCACCGAGACAGGGAGACCACGACGATGCCCGCGATCATGGGTGCCTCCGACCAACCAAAGAAGGCCGCCCCCGCCCTGTCAGAATGCAGATCCTGGCCGGGACTCCGAAGGTCCCCGCCAACGGATTCAGCACGGTCCGTGTGAGTGGGGGTGAACCGCGCCAGGACGTGGTCGGTCTTCACGGCTTGAGCCAGCGCCACCCATGTACCGGCGATAGCCCACCGCAGGCTCTGGGACTGGGCGAAGAAATAGCTGGAGCTCAAGCGGATTGGGGTTGCAGGCCCGCGAGGCGGCATAGGGCGGCGAAGCCGTCTGGGGTGCCTGGCCAGTGGCCGCGCAGTGGTTCGAGGCCAACTCTGCGGACCACGCTGCGCAGGACGGCCACGACCACGATGGCGTCGTCGGCGTAGCCCAGGACTGGGATGAAGTCCGGTATCAGGTCGATGGGCAGTGCCAGGTAGACCATCAGCAGGGCGAGCCGTATCCGGACGCCGCGGGCCAGGGTGGAGTCGGTGGTTAGGTTCTTCAGCAGCCTGACCAGGTCGGGCAGGATTCGCAGCGCCTCGCGCAACAAGTTGCCTTTGGGTCGAACGATTACCAGGGCCAGGATCAGGGCCAGCCAGGTGAGGATGACTGCGCCAGCCAGGGCGATGAGCAGGTCGCGCCACATGTGGGAGTCTCCTAGGTTCTTACATTGCGGTCAGTCTCCCATGGGCGCTGCCCGCGCGGAGGCCCACAACCTTCCCCTCCCGCCCCACAGGACGTCGTCCCTGACCTCGCGGTCGGGCTGGCTGTGAAACCAGACTTCAGTCGCCGTTCCACTTTCATGTCGCTCGGGTGTCGGTGTTCCCAGACTCGTGCCGGCATCAGATGGCGCAGCGGTGGCGTACCTCGACATCTCACCGAGCTCACCCCAAGTGGAACGTGTCGCGCGATCCCTCGAGCTCAGTTGGCCAACCCCCACATCAGACACAAGACCGCGGGGCACCGCCAACGCGGTAACAAATGGCCCATCCACCTTCGTCGCATAGCCCCTTGGTGGGGCGGGGGTTACGTTGGGAGGGCGATGAGTCCGATGACTCCGAGGATGTAGAGGGCAAGGACGGCGATGCTGTCGATGCCGAGACGGGCGTGTTGTTTGGCGGGCCGGAACAGGAGGCCGGCCATGTAGACGACGGTGAGCAGAGCGCCGAGGCCGGTGAGGTAGATGTCGGCGGCGTGCGCGTTGGGAAGGACGGCTTTGCCGGAGACGAGGACGGCGAGCAGGAACAGGACGGGGAGGAAGGCGTTGCCGCCAAAGATGTCGCCGAAGGCGAGCTTGTAGTCGCCCTGCTTGACGGCGGTGAGCCCGGTGCTGAGCTCGGGTAGGGACGTCGCCGCGGCTAGGACGGTGGCACCGAAGAGGACCCCTGAGAGGCCGACGCGGTCGGCTGCTGCGGTGCCGCTTTCCACGGCTAGGGCGCCGGCGATCAGCGTGGCGAGGGCGGCGCCGGTAAAGGTCAGTACGGCTTTGGTGGTGCTGACCCCACGCCGGGTCGCCTCGGCTGCCCGACTCTTTTGGGAGTGGCCGCGGGGCTTCGGTTGGCTGTCGGGGGCTTCGCCGCTGCTTGACCAGGGCAGCTTGGTGCCGGCGCGCTGGGTCAGTAGCAGTCCGGCTACCCACACCGCGGCGATGAGCACCACATCGGGGGAGACCCGGGCGAACACCAGGTTTTTGGGCAGTTGGGTGCCCATCACCACCACGGCCAGGACCGCCAGAACGATCGCGCCCTCGATGACCAGGGTGAGGCTGGCCGCCTGGTAGGTCAACGGGCGGTGTTCGCGGACACCGAACGCGTCCAGCGCGACCAGGACCACCGTCTGGATGGCGATGCCGCCGAGGATGTTGCTGACTGCGACGTCCAGCTTGCCGCTTGCTGCGGCGCTGTAGGTGATGGCGATCTCCGGCAGGTTCGTGGCCACAGCGAGCAGGATCAACCCGCCAAGGGCCTGACCGAGGTGGAGCCGGTCGGCCAAGATGTCGGTGTAGTTCGACAGCGGGATCCCGGCAACCCAGATCGTCGCCGCGCTGGCAACGAAGATCAGCAACTCAACCCACAACGGCAACTGCTGCAGCAGATTCACCCGGTCATCATAGAAAGTGTTTCCAGCCGAACACGGGCAAGGCAGGAGGTCGGTAACGACGAAGCGGTCCAGGTTGGATACTCGCAGCAACCCCGAAGCGTCCTCTCTGACCCAGGTCCGCGGGTCGTGGTGGGTAGACCGTGGGTGTGCGGGGTGTGAGACGACGAGTGCGCCTGTCCTGTACAGAGAATCAACGACCTGTCATCGAACCCCTTGGGCCGCGCAGGGATGGACACGGTGGGGATGGCCACCTCGACGCACGGCGTCCCGCGCGGCACTGACAGTGGGCGGGTGCCCGACCGCGTCGTTGACGACGTCGACGAGTTCTCATCCAGCGAGGTCCCCTGGGGCGGTCGCGTCAGTCGCTCCGATGGTCAGGGCGAGCTTCCGGCGGCTGGGCATGGGGTCGACCGCCGTGACCCGGCCGGCGCCGGCGACGATCGGGCCCATGATGGCGTTGAGGCCCACCGCCTCGCACCCGATGACCGGTGTCGCGGCGACGGGAACGTCGGCGCTCGGCCTGACGAGGGATGAAAAGCTCACAGTCACCCGTGTCCAGCCCCGGCCGCGCACCAACGGTGGGACCAGCGACCGTCAACGGCCTTAACGAACTCCACCGCAGGGCCGCCCGCGGCTTCTGCTACCGCGACAACTACCGGCTCCGCATGCTCATGATCGTGGCCGGCCCGAAGCCGGCGGTGGGCTCACTGGTCCAGGGTCTCGAGCAGGCCCAGCCCGGCACCTTCACCGTGACGAACCTGGCCGATGACGCGGCGGCAGGCGCCGCGGTCACCGACCGGAAGGTGTACGGGGCCCTGTCCCTGTCCACGACCGGAGCCACTCTCTACACGGCCGCCGCGGCGAGCCCGGCGGTCGCCCAGGAACTGACCCAGTCCACTCCAGCGGCACTAAAGCAAACCCTCCCGCAGGCCGCCATCACGGTCACCGAACTCGTGCCGAACCCGGCCGACGACCCCCATGGCGCTGCGCTTCCCAAAGCCTTGATCCCGATCACCCTCACCTCCATCGCAGGGGGCGCGGTCATCGCGTTCCTCGGTGGGACACGCAGGCTGCGCCTCGGAGCCCTCGCGATGTACGCCGTGCTCGCCGGCGCCCTGTCGACCCTCGCAATCCAGACACTGGTCGGCGGCCCCGCCGGGTCTCGGCTCTCGAACGCAGCCGTCATCAACCTGGCCACGTTGGCCATCGCCTCAGCAACCACCGGTCCGGTGGCTGTCGCCGGCCCCGCCGGCCCCGTCGTGAACGAGGTCTTCGTCTTCTTCGTCGGGTTCCCGTTCTCCTCGGCGACGACGGCCTGGCAGCTGGTCCCCACACACTGGGGCCAACTCGCCCGATACCTGCCCATCGGTGCCACCAACACCGCCTTGCGGTCAGTCGCGTTCTTCAGCGGGGCCATCGGTGTTTACGACGACCAGTCGAACCGGTTAGACCCGTCCCAGTAGGGATCCCCTTGCGACGATGGCGGGGCGACGTCGCCGCGCGCCCGACCTGGCCGGTGCCTGCGACGTGCTCCTCTCGTCCTCCGACCACACGTAGCTGGCCGGGGGAAGGCGCACCTCGGGAGGCCGCGTTCAGCGACCCCGTGGACCTCTTCCTCTAGCCCACAACAAAGGTTGACCAATGGCAATCTTTCCAAGCCACCTGACAAACTTGGAGGAGGCGGGACTGGGGAAGACCGCAAGAGGTTCGTGCTCAAGATGATTCGAGACTGCTTGGGCGGATCGTAAGGTTGCTGGGGTGCCCGGTTCACAGTCGTGTGCCGTTCAGCGCGAAGAAGACCAGGTCCAGCACGGCGATTAGGATCGTAGCCAGGAAGAACCGACGCGACGACGGGTTGCGGTAGGCGGTGGCGGTGGCGGTGCCGGCCATCAGCACCGCTGCGACGAAGCCCGCCCAGCGCCATCGGCTGGGCTGGCCGCCGGGACCGAAAAGGATCACCGCCGAAGCGGCCAGCAGGATCGCCGCGCCGGTGAGCGCGGTGGCCCTCGCGCCGAGGCGGTGCGGGAGTCCGCGGACCCCGGTGGCCAGGTCCTCGCGCAGATCCGGCAGCACGTTGGACAGATGAGCAGCCACACCGAGCAACGCGCCGGCGGTCAGTGCCCAGGGCGCCGGCCAGCGCGGCGGCGAAGCCGAGAGGGTCGCGACCGCCGGGAGCATCCCGAAGGCGATCGCGTACGGCAGCCAGGACAGGACGGTCGCCTTCAGACCCAGGTTGTAGAGCCAGCCGCACAAGACAATGACCAGTGCGGCTGTGCCGCCGGGCCAGCCGAGTGATGCCGACAGCGCGAGGGTCAGGATGAGCGCGACCCCGGCGGCGGTAGCGGCGACGCGTGGCGCCACCGCCCCGGACGCGACGGGTTTGTCGGACCGGCGCACAGCCCGATCCCGCTCGGCGTCGAGGTAGTCGTTGGACCAGCCGATGGACAGCTGGCCGGTGAATACCGCCGCCGTCACCAGGACCCCGCAGCCGAGGGGAAGGCCGGCCAGCGCGGCCAGCCCGGCAGTCAGTGCGGTGACGGCCACCGAGGGAACCGGATGACAGGACAGCGCCAGTGCTCGGGCCAGCGAGGATGAGGGCATGACGCGATGCTAGCTAGGGTTGAGCTCGTGACCACTTTGGCTGGCGTCCACGCCGCATTGCCGCCGCACCGCTACGCGCAGGCGGAGCTGACCTCGGCCTTCACCGAGATGTGCCTGGGACCGGATGGCAACGAGGCTCTGCTGGCGCGGCTGCACGCCAACGCCCGGGTCAGCAGCCGCCACCTTGTCCTACCGCTGGAGCAGTACGCCACGCTCACCGGCTTCAAAGAGTCCAACGATCTGTTCATCGCCCACGCGGTCCAGCTGGGCGCTGAGGCGTTGTCTGGCGCGCTGCAACGCGCCGGTATCGTTGCCGCTGACGTCGACGTGGTCATCTCCACCACAGTCACCGGCATCGCCGTTCCCTCGATCGAGGCCCGCATCGCCCAGCTCGTCGGCCTGCGCCCCGACGTGAAACGGGCGCCGCTTTTCGGGCTGGGCTGCGTGGCCGGTGCGGCGGGTATCGCCCGCCTGCACGACTACCTGATCGGTCATCCGAACGAAGTCGGGGTGCTGCTCTCCGTCGAGCTCTGCTCGCTGACGGTGCAGCGAGACGACCGCTCGGTAGCCAACCTGGTGGCCAGCGGCCTGTTCGGCGACGGCGCTGCCGCCGTAGTTGGGGTGGGCGCGAACCGGCCAGAACTGGGTCCGCGCGTGGTCGACTCCCGCAGCCGCCTCTACCCGGACACCGAGGGCGTCTTGGGGATGGATGTCGGCGCTGGCGGACTGAGGATCGTGCTCGACGCGCAGGTGCCCGCCCTCATCAAGCAGTACCTCGGCGAGGACATCCGATCATTGCTGGCAGCGCACTCACTGCAGGTCGATGACGTCGGCGCCTGGGTGTCCCACCCGGGCGGCCCGAAGGTGATCGAGGCCATCGAGGCCGAGCTGGGCCTGCCAGGTGACCCGTTGGAGCTCACCTGGCGCTCACTCGACCAGGTCGGCAACCTGTCGTCATCCTCGGTACTGCATGTTCTGCGCGACACCCTGGACAAGCGTTCCCTCACCCCGGGCGCTCCTGGGATGCTCATGGCGATGGGCCCCGGCTTCTGCTCCGAGCTCGTCCTGCTCGAGTGGTGAGCAGCTGATGGCGTTCTACGTCGCGCTGATCCTTGCCGTCGGAATCGAGCGGCTGGCCGAGCTGGTCGTCTCCAGGCGCAACCTGGCCTGGGCTCGGACCCGCGGTGGGCGCGAGCACGGCTTCGGGCACTACCCGTTCATGGTCGTCCTGCACATCGGGCTGCTTTTCGCCTGCCTGGTCGAGGCCCCGTATCGTTCGTTCATCCCGGCGCTGGGCTGGCCGATGCTGGCATTGGTTGTCCTGGCCCAAGCCCTGCGCTGGTGGTGCATCACCATCCTCGGCCCCCGGTGGAACACGCGGATCATCGTGATTCCCGGGCTTGCCTTGGTCGACGGCGGGCCGTACCGCTGGCTTCGTCATCCGAACTACGTCGCAGTGGTCCTCGAGGGCATCGCTCTGCCGCTGGTGCACACCGCGTGGGTCACCGCGGTCGTCTTCACCGTGGTCAACGCCGGGCTGCTGCGGGTGCGGATCTCGTCCGAGAACGCGGCGTTGGCGCGGGCGCTTACGGAGACCCCGCTGCCGACCCCGCCCGCAACGGAGGTGGCCCAGTGAGTGACGCCGACCTCATCGTCGCCGGAGCCGGACCCGCAGGGCTGGCCACAGCCTTGTATGCCGCGCGCGCCGGGCTCCGCACGGTGGTGCTCGAACCCCATCAGAGCCCCATTGACAAGGCCTGCGGCGAGGGCCTGATGCCCGCAGCGGTGCGTGGCCTGGCCGAGCTCGGGGTGCACCCGCAGGGGCAGACAATCCGCGGCATCCGCTATACCGACGGCCGTCGCGTCGTCGATGCCGGCTTCCGGCACGGCTGCGGCCTGGGCGTGCGCCGCACGACCCTGCAGTCACTGCTGCTGGAAGCCGCACAGGCCGCAGGGGTGGAGGTGGTGACATCCCGCGCCGTGGACGTACGCCCCGACGCCGAGGGGGTCAGCGTCGACGGCCGACGCGCGCGGTACCTCGCCGTGGCCGATGGGCTGCACTCTCCGATCCGCCGTCAGCTCCGGATGGAGCGAGCCGGCCCCCCGACCACGCAGCCGCGGTGGGGCACCCGTCAGCACTTCGCCGTGGCCCCCTGGACAGATCTGGTCGAGGTGCACTGGGGGCCCCGGTCTGAGGCCTACGTGACGCCGGTCGGTCCTGAACTGGTCGGCGTCGCCGTCCTATCGAGCGAACAGGTGCCGTTCGCTGAGCAACTGGCAGCCTTCCCTGCGCTGCGCGACCGGCTGCCCGAGACGGGTGCCACATCCGTCCGGGGGGCCGGTCCTCTGCTGCAGCGGACCTCGGCCCGGGTGGCCGGAAGGGTCCTTCTGGTCGGGGACGCCGCCGGATACGTCGATGCCCTGACCGGCGAGGGTATTGCGGTCGCCCTGGCCTGCGCCCGCGCGCTCGTGGACTGCGTCGCCGCCGACGACCCCGGCGCCTACGAGCGACGCTGGCTCGCCGCATCGCGGCGCTATCGCACGATCACCTCGTCGTTGCTCTGGGCTCGGCGCCAGCCGCTCCTGGCCTCGCGGATAGTGCCGCTGGCCGCCCGGCTGCCGCGGGTGTTCGACGCGGCCGTCCAGCAGTTGGCGCACTGAGATGAGTCAAGAGCTGAGATGACCGAGTTCGAGGAACGAGTGGTGCTCTGCGCCCCGGACGGCTCCGCCGCAGGGACGGCGCCGAAAGCGACGGTGCACCACCGCGACACCCCGCTGCACCTTGCCTTCTCCTGTTACGTGTTCGACCCCGCCGGCCGACTCCTGGTGACCCGCCGGGCTTACCGCAAACGGACGTTTCCCGGCGTTCGCACCAATAGCTGCTGCGGTCATCCTTCACCCGGCGAAGGGATGCGCATCGCGGTGCTGCGCCGTTTGCGGCAGGAGCTCGGGATTGTTCCGTCGGAACTGGAGCTGATCTTGCCCACGTTCCGTTACCGGGCAACCGACGCCGCCAACGGGATCGTCGAGAACGAGCTGTGCCCCGTATACCGGGCCAGGACGATCGATGTCCAGGTGACCGCGGACCCAACCGAGGTTGATCAAGCCTGGTGGGTGCCGTGGGCCGATTTCGCCGCCGAGGTCGACGGAACGGACCCGCTGTCCTCATGGGCTGCCCAGCAGGTGGAGCAGTTGAGCGCTCTGGATCCTGACCCGTTCGCGTGGGCCACCGGCGAGCTGGCATTGCTCCCCTCGGCGGCGACACCGTGACGTCGAAGTAACCGACCCCGCTCCGCCCACACGGGCGAGGCGCACCGTGGTGCGAAGATGCATCCCGTCGATTGCAGCATCGACCGGAACGTGAACCGGCGCCATGTGGGGGTGTCCGCTGCCTTCCACGGTCGGCCTCACCGTGGGTGGCGGTCTTGACACAAAGGGGAGCCAAATGAGTGCGTCGCCGTCACCCGCGGGTGATGCGGGTCCGGCCGTGACCCTTGGTGACCTTCCCCCAGGTGCCACCTTGAGAGCTGCTCATTCTCGAGCCTTTGGAATCGCTCGGACGACTCGACGCCCCAACAGGGTCACTTCACGTGGCGTGTTGATCAGCGTGTGTGTCCAGCGGTTCGATCGCCCAGGCTGGCGGAGTGTCCGTTCCAGCCGCCTCGTCGCTTTCGGCGTCGTGAGCGGTGTGTTGGACCTTGCCGGCGGCGTGGTGAACGGGTGCGTAGACCGCATAGAGCTGCATGGGCTGATCACCTGTGTTGGTGATGTCGTGCCACGTCCCGGCGGGGACGAGGACGCACCATCCGTCACTGACGTCCTGTTCGAAGGCCAGTTTGTCCTTCTCCGGACCCATCTGAGCCTTGCCCCGGCCAGCGTCGAGGCGGAGGAACTGATCGGTGTCGCCGTGCATCTCCAACCCGACGGACTCTCCGACGGGGATGGACATGAGGGTGACTTGAAGGTTGGCGCCGCTCCACACCACGGTTCGATAGTTGGTGTTCTCGGTGGTGGCGGCCTCTACGTCAAAAGCTGTTGGTCGTGGGCCGACGTCTGCGAGTGTCATGTCTGTTCCTTCTTGTATGGGCCGTTCCTTCGGTCTCCACGAGGTTCGTCGCGCTGAGCCTGGCGAACCTCGTGGAGACGAGGAGTGCGATGAGGGCGCCGCTTGCGACCACGGCGAAGACTCCGAGCATGTCTGCGCTGCTTGCCGATGCTGCGCCTTGACCGAGCAGAGCACCCGCCATGCCTGTGCCCATCACAGTCTGAGTTTGACCACAGCACCTTCCTGGTCACACCGGCAATTCTATCGGATGTTCAATGACACCGACCGATTGACTCGGCAAACGACGCTGGTCCAGTCGATGCGCTTCGCAACGAACCCTTCGAAATGGACGCCGATGACCACGTCCTCGCTATGCATTCAGGGATCGGTGACCGGTCACCGATCCCTAGCGGGAGTTTCCTGGCTAGCTGGATGTTGGTGACCGGGTGTTTGGCCGGGCACCTGGTCTGACCTGCGGTTTCTCGGCGTGTCGGCGGGTGTTTCACCGCGAAATAGTGTATGACCTAATGTATGGCAAGTTTGTACAAGAAGACGATCAACGGCAGGCCGTACTGGTACCTGCGCGAGATGGCCCGGGTGGGCGGTAAGCCGAAGATGGTCAGCGAGCGGTACCTGGGCTCGGGGGCCGACATCGAGGCACTTCTCGACGCCCGCGAGGAGGCGGTGATGCCGGCGAGGACCCGTCATCTCGCGTTCGGGGACGTGGCTGGCGCGTGGGGGTTCATCGAACAACTCGGGGTGGTCGAGGCGATCGATGAGGCGGTCGGGGCGCGCCGCTCGGACGCGGGCGCCTCGGTGGGCACCTACCTGGCGTTGGCCGCGTTGAACCGGCTGGCCGATCCG
>JBBRWQ010000088.1:0-13400 GCA_038249115.1 Actinomycetales bacterium | reverse complement strand
TCACCGAGCTCTCCCCGCCGAGAACGACAATCTTGCCCGGCTTCAACCGCTTCAGCTCCAGCTGGATCGCCTCCGGGATACTCTCCGGAAGAACCAACAGAATCGGTGCACCATCCTTCGCCGCGACCGGCGCACCCGACAAAGCATCAGGGAAATTCAGCCCGTTCGCAATGTAGACAGTTGACACACCCGGCACGAAGTTCGCCGCTGAAATCGCCGACGACGCCGAGAATCTGTCAGCCCCCGCCAACCGCGGCACTGGGCCGAGCCCGGCGGTCACCAGCGGTGTCGGCGCGCTCACCTTGGCCACGCCGAGGTAGCCGGTCTTCGTTCCCGTGACCGTGACCGTGATCGCCTTACCCAGGTCGGCGTCCACGAGCGTATAACCGACGCTTGTCGCACCGGCGATGGTGGCGCGATCACGCTTCCAGGAATATGCAAGGGTCACCGGTGCTGGCCCCCAGTCTCCCGCCGTTGCGGTCAGCGTGGTGCCGACCTGGGCTTTGCCGCTCAGGGTCGGAACCGGAGTCACCGTCAGAAGCGAATCCGCCGCAGCGGTTACCGCCGATACCTTGGCGACCGACGCATACCCGGATTTCGATCCCGTCACGGTGACCGTCAGTTTTTTGCCGGTATCCGCTGCGACCAGAAGATAACTTGCCGAGGTTGCGCCGGCAATGGTCACACCCTCACGCTGCCAGGAATAGGCCAGTGTCACCGGTGCCGGCGTCCAGGTACCTGCAGACGCCGTCAGGGTCTTGCCTATCTGCACAATCCCGGACACCGTCGGAATCGGTGTTGCGGTCAACGACGCCGCCGTGATCGAGGGCGTCGCCGCGGATACCGTCGAGACCGGCGCGTATCCCGACTTCGACCCGTTCACGGTCAGTGTCAGTTTCTTCCCGGCGTCCTCCGCAACCGGCGTATAGTTCGCCGAGGTCGCGCCCGGAATGTTGACCCCGTCACGCTGCCAGGAATAGGCCAGTGTCACCGGGGCCGGGGCCCAGGCGCCGGTCCCGGCGGTCATTGTCTTACCGACCTGCGCCGTGCCCGACACCGTCGGGACCGGCGTGGCGGTCAGTTTGAGAAGAGCATCTTGTTTCGGAGAGAGCACTGCGTCGGTGCCGCTCAGGCGTGAGCCCAGAGCGACGTTGATCGGAGTCGCCGCGTCGAGTGTGGGCTTGTTCTTCCAGAACTGCTCCTCATACAGCGCACCGCCGGACTGGTTGAAACTTCCGCCACTGATGTAGTCCATGAAGCCGACGGTGTACGTGCCCGCAGCGAGGCCCTGGACGGAATACTGACCGAGTCCGTCCGTCACGATTCCGGCACCCTCGTCGACGTAGAAACCGTTTACGAGTCTCCAGACGCTTACGAGGACATCGTCGACGTTCTCCCCGGACGTGTTGGTGACCCGACCGCTGATCGTGCCACCGAGGTCGGCGGAAAAGTTCTTGCCCGCGATCGTAGTCCCGGCCAGGGTGTCGATCGGCGTGGATGCCGCCGCGTTTGCGGTGCCGTCCCACCATTCGCTGGCATAGGCCGACTGGAAGGCCTTGTCGATCTGAATGTTGTACTTGCCTGAGCCGAGGCCACGCAGCAGGTAATTACCGGCCGCATCCGTCATTGTCGTGGCGACGAGTCGCGGATTAACCTCAATCGTCCAGGCGTTCACGGTGGCGTATGCCATGGCCAAGCCAGAGTCGGTCGCGGCGGTGGCCGTGCCTCGGATCTGACTTCCGACCGTCAGACTCGCGTTCTTGCCGGTGACGGCGACGCCGGTGCTCACCGCGATGGATGACGCCGCCGCCTGGCTGGACTGCCCGCCCCACCACTGCGGCGCGAAGTTCACGAGTTCGTTCGCCGAATACGCGGCCTCGCCGAATCGGAGCTTGTACGTGCCCGATGCCAGGTTGGCGATTGTGTATTCACCGTCTGCGTCCGTGTACGTTGAGCCGACGTAGCCGCCCGTGGTCGCGAACGCCGAGACCGCTATCCCTCCGGGGGTCACGCTGGCGGACGCCGTCGACCGCACTGTTCCGCTGATCGACCCACCCTTCTGGAGGGTTGCATTGAGACCGGACATCACTCCTCCGAGAACGACCACGATTGGGTCCGACGCGGCCATGGTGGCCTTGTTGTTCCACCATTGCTCGGTGTACCCGAACGTCCAGCCACCAGTGAATCTCAGCTTGTAAGTGCCTGGGGCGACCCCGGTGATGCTGTACGTCCCATCGAGGGCCGTCCGCGACTCATCGACAGCCTGTCCATCCGGCGTGACGAGCGTCACGTAGGCATTCTGAATCGGCGTTGAGGTCGCACCTGTTGCGGCCCTCACCGTCCCACTGACCGTCGCACCAAGACTGAGGGCAACGTCCTGACCGGTCAGGGAGCCCAGGCCCGCGATCGTCAGTGCCAGCGCGCCGGATTCGGTCGCGGAAGCCCCCGACCAGGCCGGCACCGCGCCAACCCCCGAGTACGCAAGGGTGAACTTCCCGTTGGGAAGTCCGGTCAGTGTGTACCGACCGGCCGCGTCCGTCAGTACCTGCCGCGCGGCGTTGATGGTCTTCGAAGAAGCCCGAACGTTGACTCCGGCCAGTGGCAACCCGGTTTTGAGATCGGTGACCTTCCCTGCGATGGTTCCGCCCTTCGCCAGCGTCAGGTTCTGCCCGGACAGCGTGGAGTTCGCCGCGACGGCAATCACGCTCGCGGAGCCGAGCGTTGTCTTGTTACCGGTCCAGCGAGTGAGGTAGTCGGCGCTACCCGAGAACCGAAGTTTGAGCTGGCCTGCGTCGAGCCCGGTGAGCGCGTACGTCCCGGCGGCGTCCGTGATGGCTGACGCCTTCCACGTGCCGGTCGGAGTAAAGGCGTCGACGGCGATTCCCGCTAGGGCGACGTTGGCGGCTCCCACCACGGTTCCGGTGATTGCGCTGCCGAACGGACGCACAGCGAAGTTCTTCCCGGAAACGTTTCCCTGACCGACGATGGTGACGATCTCCGAATCCACCATGGTGGCCGTTCCTCCCAGCCACTGCTCATTCTGGGAGAAGCCCGAGGTTCTGACTTTTGCCTGGTAGCGCCCGGTGGGAAGCCCGCTGATGGAGTAGTTCCCGCTCCCGTCCGTCGTCGCGGTGGCAACTGGCTGCCACGCGCCAAAACTGCTCGCGTTGAATACGGTGACCGTGGCATTGATCATCGGCGTGCCGCCGACCAGTTTGGTTACGGTCCCGGAAATGGTCCCACCTCGTTTGAGGAGGGCGTTCTGTCCCGTGACGGTCTGGCCTAGTACGAGCGCGACGGTGTCGGCTGTGGAGGCGCTCGACCAACCGCCGAGCCACTGGTCGACGTAGGAGTTCTGCGCCGCCGAGAACTTCAGGGTGGCGACACCGCCGGCCAGGCCGCGCAAAGTGTAATTTCCCGAGGCGTCCGTTGTGGCGGTTGCCACTGGATAGCTGCTGTTGGCGCTCGAAAAGGCCTCAACCTTCGCTCCCTCGACGGCGCCGCCGCCGAGGGAAGACCCGATGCCGGTGACCGTTCCGGAGACCGTGGCACCAACCTTGAGGGTGACATTCTTCGCGGTCAGCGACCCCCCTGCAGCGACTGTCAGAGGTAAGGCGCTTGAACTGGAACTCTTGTCGAGCCACCACTGGCTCACGAACTCACCGGGCTGCGGGCTGAATTGGAGCTTGTAGCTCCCCGCGGCCAGGCCGTGCAACGTATACGCACCGGACGCATCGGTCATGGTCGAAGCCCCGTAGTACCCGGAATCGCCCCCCTGCGCAGACACGGAGACGTTCGCGAGGGGGGTGCCGCCGGTTCCGGTCACGATTCCCGAAATCCTGCCACCGAGTGTGAGGGTGGCGTTCTTGCCGGTCAGCTTCGCACTGGCGCCAACCGAAAGGGGAGTCGCGTTAGACCAAGAGTCCTTGCCGTCCCACCACTGCTGAACGTAGTCACTCGTCGATGAGGGCCTGAACGACACGGCGTAGTCCCCTGCCGCCATCCCGGTCAGCGTGTACGCGCCGCCGGAATCTGTCCTCGCGTAGGCATAGCCGTTTCCGTTTTGGAGCTGGGCTGAGACGTCCACGCCGGCGAGGGCAACGCCACCGGCGCCGGTCACCTTGCCCGAGACCGTGCTTCCCCACTTGAGTTCGATGTTCTTGCCAGCCAGGGTCGTGCCGCTGCCGAGCGTGAGCGCGCCGTCCCAGGACTGAGGAATGTATGAACCATCCTGCGATTGGAAGCTCATGGTGTATTCGCCTGCGGGGAGTCCGGCGAACGCGTAGGCGCCGGCCACATCCGTGAATGTATACCGGTAGGTGTCATTGTTACCGGAGCTCTGCAGGTTCACGGACACATTCGGAAGGGCGACGCCGCCGACTCCGGTCACCGTGCCCGAAATCGTGCCGCCGACCGTGAGTGTGGCGTTCTTGCCTGTCAGAGCGGCACCGGCAACGACGGCGAGCGAGGTCGCTGCCGCCGACGCGGATGCCCGGTCCCACCACTGGTCCGTGTAGCCGGAGTCCTCCTGCGGGCTGAATCTCAGCGAGTAGCTACCGGAGGGAAGACCCCGCAACGAGTACGCTCCCGACGCATCCGTCGTGGCGTAGCCGCCGACAGGGGCGAGTGACGAGCTCTGTGCCGACACCGAGACGTCGGCGAGGGCTACACCGCTCGCACCGGTGACCTTTCCTGAGATGGTCGCGCCGAGCGTGAGGTTCGCGTTCTTGTTCGTGATAGCCGCGCCGTCTGCGACGGGGAAAACCTGCCCCTGCAGCCACTGGGCGGAATAGTCGCTGTCCGACTGCGGGCTGAACTCGAGCGTGTAGTCCCCTGCAGGAAGGCCACGCACGACGTAGGCCCCTGCCATGTCGGTAAGAGCCGAGCCAAACGCACCGTTGGCACCCGTGCCACGCGCGTAGACCTGCACGTCGGCGAGGGCCACACCGCCTGCACCGGTAACCTTTCCTGAGATGGTCGCGCCGGCCTTGAGGGAGACGTTCTTGCCGGTCAGCGCCGCGACATCACCGACGGTGAGCAGAGTCGCGGATTCCGCCGATTTCTGGCCATTCCACCACTGGCGGACGTATTCGGAGTCTGAGGACGGTTGGTAGGCAACCGTATACACACCCGCGGCGAGGCCTTTCAGGGTGTACGCGCCGGCCGCATCCGTGTTCGCCCAGGCGTTCGAACTTCCGTCAGCGGATTGAGCCGACACGCTAACGTCCGCGACAGCGACACCGCCGGTTCCGGTGACCTTCCCGGTAATTGTGGCGCCGACAGCGAGCACGGCGTTCTTGCTCGTGATGGTCGACCCTGCGCCGACCGTGAAATAGGTCGCCGTCTGCGATCCTGCAGCGTCCTGCCACCATTCCGTGACGTAGTTGTCTGAGGATTGGAAACTCAGCGTGTAGTCCCCGGGAGCCAGATCCGTCAGCGTGTAGTTCCCGTTCGCATCAGTGGATGCCCAGCCCATGTTCCAGCCCGACTTCGGCTGTGCCGTGACGTTGACGTTGGCCAGATTGACGTTTCCCGCGCCCTTGACATTGCCGGTGATGGATCCCGTGGAAAGAGCCGCCGACAGGGTCTGAAAAGCCGTGTCAGCCAGCGGTGGGGCGACAGGGGCTTCGACGGCCGTGGCCGGAACGGTGGGGGTGGCGCCGGGGTCTGAGGTGTCCGCCGGAGCGATCGCGGGGATGAGCAGGACATCCTGCGCCGCGGCACTGAACGTCTTGTCAATCGTCACGGCCTGCGGGGTCATCGGCGTAGTGAGGCCGCGCCAGGGGCGCAGCGCGCGTTCCGCGTCGGTGAGGGCGACGAGGGCTTCGTCCGGGGCGACAACGGTCGCGCTGCCAAGCCACTGGGACTGCAGGGCGGGCTGGACTGCAGCCGAAACCGGGGCCGGCTCGACAAGTAGCGTATAGGTGCCCTCGGCAAGAGCGGGGAACTCGAAGCTGCCGTCGGCGACCGCGACCGCAGTGGCCGCCAAGGTGCCGGCGGGCACGTCGGCCGGGGAGGGCGGCTCGACGGCGGCCGTGAACGCCGTGAGAACCGCGCCCTCGACGGGTGCCGCGACACCAGTCTGGTCGAGACTCGAGACGACACCGTGAAGAGCGGTGGCTGCTGCGACCAAGGGCTCCGCGGCCGAGGCCCGCGCCGAGACACCGACGGCTGCTCCGGTCAGGGCGAGCGCGGTGACTGTCAGCACGGCAACCGACGATTTCAGTCGCGCGAGCTTTCCGCTGCCGTCAAGGCGTCCGGGCAATCGAAACAGGGCAAATCTGGGCACAGACGTCTCCTCGGCAAGTAGCTCATTGGGAGGAGGGCATAGCGGCGCCTAATGACGCACGTAGCAGCTGTAAAACCGCCGGATCCCCCCAGTACTCCTGAAGCTATCAGCGCTTTCACAGCCAGAATGCCCGATCAGGAGACCCAAAAGGGGTGCCCTCAATTCAGAGGGCCCCCATCTGGCCTGGCCGAGATCCGCTTGTTGTCAGCGCTGAGGTAGTCGGGAACTGGTTCGTGAATCTATCAAGCGAGTGACGCCATCCGGGACCTGACCCCCAATCCTTGAGCGCCATGGCCCGCTTCTCCCGACCGTGCCAGCTAGCCGACTTTGCACCACCCGAGGTGGTCCGTGATCGGATGCGCGAGGAATCCATGGATGTAGACACCGTAGGAGCAGTCGATATTCGCCCCTGATCCGCTGCAACGCCCGCGGCAGTCGGACAGCGCCCCCAACGCATAGACGCCGTGCGGGTCGGCGAAGCAGGGGCGATAGTTCCTGGTGCACCAGGATTCGTGATCGTGACGACTTGCGCCACCAACAGGAGCACGGTGATGATCGGAATAATGGCCCTCGCTCTGGTGAAGGTGCCGACTGCCACGCCAACCTCGACGAGGAGATAGCAGTTCCACTCGTAGAGCGCGGTCCAGATCGAGCCTTTGAACACGCTGCTCCCGACATGAACCCGTAGGGGGTCGTGGTGGCCAGCAGATCGTAGATGCCCTACTTTCCGACATAGAATTGCCAGTTCGCCACGAGGTAGTGGAACGCGTTCTGTCGCGACAAGCTGAAGTACGCTCCGAATGGATGCCCGGTTGATCCACAGGATCGGTCCGATCACCAGCGCAGTGAGGAGCAGAACTGCACAGAATGCCGGGTAGATGCACAGCGCCCCGCGTACTGCAGTACGTCGGCCGACATGCCGCTCTTGACGCCTTTCAGCGCGTTGCGGTCAAAGCTGCACCCAACCTACTTGCAGTTCCGCATCGTTCTCCGATGGCCGTCCAACCTGAACCTGGGCTGGCCGTGGCCTGACTATGGGATGCACCGGCTGAGTTGGGTTGTGACAGCCGCCGAGACGGATGCAGCGCCGCCGAGAACCACGATCCGGGACGGCTTGAGTCGAGTCAGCTCTGCGGCGATTGACGCGGGGACGCCGTCCAATGTCACGAGCAGCACCGGCGCCTCGTTGATGCCCGCCACCGGGGCGCCGGACAGGGCATGCGGAATTTCAAGCCATTAGAGACGTAAACGACGGGCGCTGCGGCCGCAAAAGTTCGCCTTCGAGATCGCCGCGGACGCATCGAACCGGTCGGCGCCCATCAGACGCGTCACCGAATCGACGCTGACCGGAACTCTGGCGAACGGCGCCAACGCCGATTCAACCGCCGTGCTCACCGATGCCGGGCCGCCCAGGATCACGATCCGGGCGGGATTGAGCCGGTGCAGCTCGGTGGCGATCGACACCGGAATACCATCGGCGGTGACCAGCAGGATCGGGGCGCCCGAGAGATCCAAACTCATTCCCGTCGCAGTCGTCGCCCAAATGACCGAGCGGGAGTCACAAATGGAGTGCCCGTGAACTGGTTGCTGAGTCGATCGAGCCAATAGCGCCAACCTCGACCGGGCCCCCAATCTTTGAGCGCCATGGCCCGTTTCTCCACGCCGTGCCAGCTCAACCAGGCCAGCCCGTAAGTGAAGATCAGGGCGATCAAAACATAGGGCAGGTAGCCGAGTTTGTACCAGCCGAGGTGAGCCGTCAGCTGTTGTACGAGGAATCCATAAATGTACACGCCATAGGAGTAGTCGTTCTTCGCGCCGATCCACTGCAGCCGCCGTGGCAGCCGGGCGGCGAGATACATGACGAAATACGCACCGGCAATTGTGCCAATGGTGAGGAATCCTCCGTAGCGAAGGGAAGCCAACACGACCAGCCCGGAAAGGACGCCGAGTGCATTGCTGTAGACAATCTTCCGCGAATAAACGGCCATTGTGGCGCCGAGCATGAAAGTGAAAGTCAATGAGACGCTGTGCGGGTCAGCGAGGTAGGGGGCGATCGCTCCCGGCGCGCCTGGATTCGTGATGCTCATGAGCTGCACGAGTAGCAAAAGCACGGTGATGATCGGTACGAGGATCTTCGCTCTGGAAAAGATGCCGAATGCCACGCCGACACCGATGAGGACATAACAATTCCACTCGTACAGGAGGGTCCAAATGGAGCCGTTGAACACGCTGCTCCCTACTTGGAGTCCGTAGGGCGTGGTGGTCGCCAGCAGATCGTAGATGCCGTACGTTCCGATGTTGAGTTTCCAGTTCGAGGCTAGGTAGTGGAATGGGTTCTGGGGCGACAAGCTGAAGTACGTGCCAAACGAATGCCCCGTCGCGAGCCACAGCATGGGCCCGATCACGAGCGCGGTGAGGAGCAAGACGGCCCAGAAGGCCGGGAAGATGCGCAGCACACGACGCCACGCGTATTGCAGGACGTCCGCAGACATTCCGCTCTTCGTAATGAGATAGCCGCTGATTGCGAAAAACCCGCCGACGGCAAGACTTCCGAGGGAGGCCTGCCCGTGGGACTGGGCCAGACCTGGGTCGTCACCAAAACCACCGAGCGGGAAAGCGTGGTCGAAGATCACCAGGGACGCGAGGACCAGGCGGATCAGGCCCAGGGAGTTCCGGTGCCCACCCAGGGCCTCGGCAATGGAGAGATGCACCTTCGCGGCCGTGCCGGGCGCGCCCGCGATTGAGGTTGTTGCAGTCACTGGCACTCCCGGGCGTCCTATGTCGGAACGACCGATTTGTCGAGCCAGACTCGCAAAGCCGATTGACACCTGTCAGTGCATTGCGGTCAAAGCTCTACCCAACCTACAGGCAGTTCCCGGCCGCTCTCCGGCTGCCCTCGAACCTGAATCCATGCTGGCCGTGGCCTGACTACAGGATGTACCGGCTGAGTTGGGTAGTCACGGCCTCCGAGACGGATGCTGCGCCGCCGAGCACAACGATTCGGGCCGGCTTGAGCCGTGCCAGTTCTGTGGCGATCGACGCCGGGACGCCGTCCGAGGTCACGAGCAGCACCGGCGCCTTGTTCATGCCAGCCACCGGGGCACCGGACAGGGCATCCGGGAACTTTGAGCCGTTCGAGACGTACACGACGGGCACTTTGGCCGCAAAGTTCGCTTTCGAGATCGTCGCGGATGCTTCGAACCGATCGGCGCCGGTAAGCCGCGTCACCGAATCCGCACTGATTGTTGTTCTGATGAACGGCGCCAACGCTGATTCCACCGCCATGCTCACGGACGCCGGACCGCCGAGGATGACGATCTTCCCCGGCTTCAGCCGGGTCAGTTCGGTGGCGATCGGCGCCGGAATCCCATCGGCGGTGACGAGCAGGACTGGAGCGCCATTCGCGCCCGCGACCGGGGCGCCCGAGAGCGCGTCCGGGAAGTTAAGCCCGTTGGCGACGTAGACCACCTGGACGTCGGCTGGGAAACTAGCCGCGGATATCGCCGCCGAAGCCTCGAACCTGTCTGCGCCAGCCAGACGCGTAATCGAGTCACCACTTGTCGGTGTCCTGACGAACGGCTTCAAGGCCGATTCCACCGCCATGCTCACGGATACCGAACCCCCCAGAATCACGATCTTCCCCGGCCTCAGGCGGGACAGTTCGGTGGCGATCGGCGCCGGAATGACATCCGAGTTCACCAGCAGCACCGGCGCTTTGTTCATGCCCGCCACCGGGGCGCCCGACAATGCGTCCGGAAACTTGAACCCATTCGCGACGTATACGACGGGAGCCCCGGGAGCGAAGTTCGCCCTGGAGATCGCCGCGGACGCGGCAAAACGATCCGGTCCCGCGGAACGATCAACGATGGACGAACCGAACCATCCGTTGTAAATCGCCCAGAAATTGCGATTGCCGTATTCAGAGCACTCATCGCCCTCGGTGAAGAAGTTCGCGAGCGCCGGCGCGTTGGGCTGGTAGGGCGTGTAGTAGTAGAGCGCAGCGGTGGCCTTGTTCCGGATCGTAACGGCCGGGCGGTCGCATCTCAGAGATTCGTCGGAGGAGTATCGAATGTCGCTGGACTCGCCGACAGGAAAGTAGGTGAGCGTGCTGTTGGCCGGGCTGCTGTAGAACTTGAATTGCCACGCAGCGTTGTACACCTGCTGGAAGAATCCGAAGTACTTCGGATCGCACGGCTTATCCCCGGGGCACTTGTAGCCCACGGCGCGATCGTACTGGTCTTTGATCGGCCATGTGTCGCTGACCAACCCCTGTTCCTTCTCCAGGAGCACGAGGAGGACCTGCTGGCTAATCCCACAGGCACGACCGACCTTGGTGATGATGCGCGCCGAGGGCTCATTTTCAGCACCGTCGTAGGCCCCGCACACCACGTCGGCCGCCTCGTTGGCGGTGGACTGCACGAAGGATTTCAGACAGGTAAAGCCGGCTTTGCATGCCGGGACCTGATCGTCGAGGAAGGCCTGCACCTCTCCCTCGGACAGCGCCGACCCATTGTAGAAATTGCCGTCGCTGATCAGGTTGCCTGCCCGAAAATCGGCACGGTACACCGGGAGGGTTTCGGTGCCTTGCGCGCTGTCGAGGTACGACTGGCCGGCGTCCGGTTCTGCGGCCCGGACCGGGGGCGCCGACTGCAGCGTGACGAGGCCGATGGCAACAAGCCCGGCAGCGAGTGCCATCCGAGTCAAACTCGAAAGTCCGCGGGCGAGCCGCACATGCAACGACTGTTCATGGTTCATGAAGTTGTGCCCGCCCCCCCCCCGGTTGCCACTTCGATGAGGGCGAGCCTAGTCGACCAACGTGGCCTTGTGAAACCGGGAAGGTCCGGGCAAACAGGCTATCCGACGTAGGTGTTGAGCTGATCGCCCACCGCAAGGGAGACCGAGTTCACTCCACCGAGCACCACGATCTTCGCCGGCTGCAACCGGGTCAACTCCGCCCGGATCGAATCCGGGATGCTGTCGGAAAGGACCAGCAGAATCGGCGCACCATCCTTCGCCGCGACCGGCGCCCCCGACAAGGCATCCGGGAACTTCAACCCGTTCGCGACGTAGACCGTCGCCACACCCGTCGCGAACGTCGCCGCGGAAATCCCCGCCGACGCCGAGAACCGGTCAGGACCAGACAACCGCGTCACCGTGCCCGTCGTGAACGAACCCAACAGAGTCTTCACCGCCGGCGTCACCGAACTCTCCCCACCGAGCACCACAATCTTCGCCGGCTTCAACCGGGTCAACTCCGCCCGGATCGAATCCGGGATGCTGTCCGGAAGGACCAGCAGAATCGGCGCACCATCCTTCGCCGCGACCGGCGCCCCTGACAAGGCATCCGGGAACTTCAACCCGTTGGCCACATAAACCGTGCCGACCCCCGGGGTGAAGTTCTTCTCCGAAATCGCCGCCGACGCCGAGAACCGATCGGCCCCCGCCAACCGCGACTGGACCGCCCGCAGCGTGACTTGCACTTGGGCCACGCCCGACGCAATGCCCTGCACGGCGATAGTGACACCGCCCGAACGCGTCGAGAGGCTCTGTCCGGCCGCGAGAAAAAGCTTGTGCCCGTCATCGGACGTTGCCTGAGGGCTCAGAAGCAACACGGACGTGCCATCTTCGCGCAGCGTCATGATGCGAACCCCGGGGCTGACGCTATCCGCCGCCGAGCCGCTCGTGTAGAGCGCCCCCGCGTCCGCCCCTCCGCCGCCACGATAATCAACGTAGTAGACGCGACCACTCCGCGGGTCGGAGATCGCCAAGGCGCGCCTCCCCGAGGATGCCCCCGTTGTGACCAGGCTGGTGACCACATTCACGATGGTCTTTCCGTTGGGGAGAGCGACAACCTGAACCTCGCCGGCGGCCAGAGAGTCGAGTCGGGACTTATGGGTCACGTTGAGCGCCGTCGGCTGCGCGTTGGCAATTCCGTTGAAGCTGAAGGCTGCCCCCATCACGTCGTAGGCATCCTGATAAGGATCGTCGTAGCAGCCGTTAGAGTAGGCGCCGGTCGACGGGTCGAGGATGCCCTCCGAAATCGATGCATCCGGGCAAAAGTGTGTGTTGGAATGGCGCAGCCCCAGGTTGTGACCGAACTCGTGGGCGACGACATCCAGATTGTTGATTCCGTTGAGGGACGCCCAGATCAAGCCGCCGTTGCTCCCGCTCACAGGCGCGAGCTGACTGCCCAAGGTGCCCACGCCGGCACCGCCACACCCGTCGGGGACGAGTACGAGCAGGTGGTGGGCGGCATTCGCAACGTAGTACTGAAGGTTTGGATGGCCGAATGCCGTTCCGGCCTCTTCCCAAATCGCGTCGAGGGCGGAGCACGCGTTCGGGCTCGAAAACCGGAGTGGGGCCGGGGTGCTCGCTGTGAGCGATTGGACCTGGCCGTTGGATTGGGTCGTCCAATAGGTGCCGGCCTTCCTGACGAGGTCGGCCGTACCTACATCGCTGATGAACGTGGGCGTCACGTTTGTGCCTGCCGGGGCCACGACCGCGACATCCACAGTGTGGCCGGCCGCGGCAAAGGCACCGACCACAAAGTCTGATTGAGGTCCCGATCTGGCCTGCGGTGCCGGCGCAGTCCCGAACAGCTCCTCCGGCGTGACCGTGTCACCATCCAGTGAGGTCGACGCCACCAGGCCGGGTCCGGCAGGTTCGGAAGGAGCCGCGTTCGCCCCGACCGCACCACCGGAAAGGACGGCAAACCCCAGAATCGCTGCCAGCATCGCCGACAAGCGCGGCGGCCCTACTAGTGAGAGTGACATCGGAACTCGTTCCCCCGCGCGGCGAGCCCGACACCTTGTCGGCCTGACTGTATTGATACCAGCAGAACTGTCTCACACCTAGAGCCCATTCGGGCGCCCTCAGGATGTGCCGTGCAGGCGCCCGGTAGTATAGGTCCGGCACTTTACGTTTACAGACAGGTTGCACATTCCATGAAGATTCTCGTCACCGGCGGAGCCGGATTCATCGGCTCCAACTTCGTTCGACGCACCCTCGAAGACGCCTACCCAGGCCTGGAGGGCGCCGAAGTCGTCGTTCTCGACGCCCTCACCTACTCGGGAAACCTCGAGAACCTGGCTCCCATCGCGGAGAGCCCCCG
>JBBRWQ010000087.1:0-13419 GCA_038249115.1 Actinomycetales bacterium | reverse complement strand
GGTGGTGTCGCTGGCCACGATGTCGGCCGTTGGCATCGGGCCGGCGACTCGATCGCGGCGTTTCTTGTGGTTGGGGCGCGGGCGGGCATCGCGGGCATCGTGACTGTGCTTGCCGCCGACACGGCCCGGGCACGAGTACCCGCGCCCCCCGTCGGCGACCGATCGTGGCGCCGGTGGCTGATCGCCATGACGCTGGGATCCGCCGGGTAGGACTCTGCCTCGCCTGCGGGTTGGTGCTCATCTCTCCATTGCGGACCAGCACGGTTGGCGCGGTAACGGCTTTCGTCGCCGGCGGCTTTCTGGTCATCGCGGCGGCGGCCACCGTGCTGATGGGCGAGCTGCTGGTGCTCGAGCGAACCGATCGCTAGACCCGGGCGTACGACGAGCGGATGCCACCCGGTGGCCGCGGGCTAGGAGTCGGGATGAACGACAGCGGCGTAGGAGCCTATCGCGATCAAGCGCTCACCGGCGATGCCGCCGGTGGCCAGGGTCAGCGTGATGAGCCGGCCATTCTCCGGGTCGAAGTCGACGTCGGCCACCGGTCCGAGGTCCTCACCGGCCGTGGTCAGGACTCGTTTGCCGATCAGGTGATGATCCTTGCCGGACAGCGCGTCGATGGCATCATTGGCGTTGATGATCGCCTCCGCGGCAGGGACGGTGACCGCGTCGGCACCAAAGGCCGTGATGCTCGTCCACAGCAGCGTGTCGCCCTGATCGGTTTTCTTCACCGTGAGCGCCACCAGGCTGTGCGTCTGCGGGTCGATCACGAAGTCGGCGATCTGCCCGACCGTCTCGGCGGTGCTGGTGCTCACGACCTTGCGGCCAGAAGCCTCGGAAAACAGCATCAGCGTGGTCCTTCCAGCTGCTGGCGGAAGGCCTGCACCGCAGCGCCGAACCCGGCGAGGTCGTGCGCGACGAATTCGGTCGCACTCCCCGGCACGATCAGATGATCCCGGGAGGCGGCGAGAGTGTCCGGAAGCGGGATGAACACCTTGGTGCCCTTCGTGCCCAGCGCCGCCGAAGCCTTCACCTCGTAGCCGACCACGTCGCACTGCCCGCCGCCAGCATCGGAGATCTCGAGGATGAGGTCCACGACCGTCCCCAGCTCGGTCCCGCTGTCGGTCAGCACCTGCGAACCCTGCACATCGCCGCCGGACCCGCCGGAGGAGGCGGACTGATCCAGCACCGTCGCGGTGGGCTCCAACACGTCCTCATTACGGATCATCACCGCATCCGGCCCTAACGCCATCACCGACGCCCAGGGCAACGCCCGCTTCAACGGACCAGAAAACAGTCCCCGCCCGGCCAGGGTGAACCCGTCGACCGCGCCACCACCAGCGGAATACACGACGTCCTTGATCTGGGCGACGTCCTCCCCGCCGAGCGTGACCACCGGACGACGCGTGATCTCCGAGGTACGCATCAGCCGGCTCATCGCGGAGTCCCACGTTTGCCGTTGCGGGGCGACTGGGCCGGGTTGACGATCGCCCCGCCCGCGCGGCGGCGCATCTGCACCGCCAGTACCCCGACGACCACAACCGTGGCCACCACGACCATCACGATCAACCACACCCACCAGCTCATCGCGCCCCTCCTCAGGGACTCTGAGCGCCCGAAGTTGGCCGGTCTTGGAGAGTCCATGCCATCGACCAAATCAGCCGCAGCCGATCTCGACACCAACTTTAGCCCTGGCCGACTCGCCGGGCCACCGTCCGATGGTGGAGGGTTTTGGTGGCGCCGCGAACCATGCCGCGGCCAGATCCGGGTTGCGGAATCGGGCCGCATTGCCTCGGTGAGGGAGGCGAAGCGGCGGTCGTTGGGCCACAGGAAGATCGTTCTGTTGGCTGTCGTACAGGCTTCCGGCAAGCCATAACGTACGCATGGCCACTACTACTGGTGCTCCTGTGACGAATGGGGCACAATTGACGCACCTGCCGATTGTCTCGGCAGTCGCTGCATGACAGAGCCGGTTCGTGTCGAGGTCGTTGGGGAAGACGTCCCTCGCACACAGGAGGCCCGGATGGCTGTCTCAATGCCGCGCGTCATGACACGCGGGGTGGTGTTCATTCACTCCACCCCGGCTGCGTTGTGCCCCCACATCACCTGGGCGCTTGAGTCGGTGCTCGGTCACCGGGTCGCCCTCGAGTGGATCGACCAGCCACTGGGCCCGACCTTGGTGCGCAGCGAGCTGTCCTGGGCCGGCGAGGCTGGCACCGGTGGCAGGGTCGCCAGCACGCTGCGGGGGTGGGAAAACCTTCGCTACGAGGTCACCGAGGATCCGAGCCTGGGCAACGACGGCTCGCGCTGGTCGCACACTCCGAGCCTGGGTATCCACCACACCTGGACCTCGGCCAGTGGCGACTCCGTGGTCAACGAGGATCGGCTGCGGGCCGCCATCTCGGTCAGCAAGGGCGACCCCACCGTCCTGAGCCAGGAGCTCGACCTGCTGCTGGGTCGGGCCTGGGACAACGAGCTCGAGCCATTCCGGTATGCCGGGGACGCAGCCACCGTGCGCTGGCTGCACGTCGGCTGAGGAACTCGATCGCAATCGGAGCGGGTGCCCTGTCGGGACCCGCCCCGATATTCGTGCTTCAGGCTCTCCGGGCTACAGGGGGATGTTGCTGTGGTTGCCGCGGCGCTGAGGCGCTTCGGCGATCGCCACGGCCAGGGCGTTGCGCGTCACAGTTGGCTGGATGATCTCGTCGACCACGCCGATCTCGACCGCGCGCGGAAGGCCTCCAGAAAGCATCTCGTGCTCGGCGGCCAGCTCGCCCTCGACCTGCGTGAGGTCGTCATCTGGTACCTCAGCGAGGCGTCGACGGTGCAGGATGCGAACGGCCGCGACCGCACCCATGACGGCCACAGTAGCCGTCGGCCAGGCGAACACCCTTGTCGCACCTAGGGATCGGGCGTTCATAGCGATGTAGGCACCGCCATACGACTTGCGGGTCACGAGCGTGACGCGGGGAACGGTGGCTTCGGCGAAAGCGTGCAGCAGCTTGGCGCCACGTCGAACCACGCCGTCCCACTCCTGGCCGACTCCGGGCAGATAACCGGGCACGTCCACCAGCACGATGAGGGGGATACCGAAGGCGTCGCACATGCGCACGAAGCGTGCGGCCTTTTCGGCCGAGGACGAGTCGAGACAGCCGCCGAGGCGCATCGGGTTGTTGGCCACGACGCCGACCGTCCGGCCACCGAAACGGCCCAGGGTGGTCGTGATGTTCGGAGCCCACTTGGGGTGCAGCTCGATATTGTCCTCGGGGTCGTCAAGCACGTTGGCGACCAACGGATGCACGTCGTAGGCCCGGCGAGCAGACTCCGGAAAGGTCTCTGCCAGATCGCGATCGGACACCGAGTCCACGTCTAGCTTGCCCTGGTCGGCCAGCAGGGAACACAGCTGCTGACCGCGCTCGTATGCCGCCTCGGTCGTCTCGGTGACGATGTGGACGACACCCGAGCGACGGCCGTGCGGCTCGGGACCGCCGAGCCGCAGCGCGTCGACGTTCTCGCCGGTGACTGAACGCACGACGTCCGGGCCGGTCACGAAGATGCGCCCGTCGGGGCCGAGGATCACGATGTCGGTCAACGCCGGACCGTACGCGGCGCCGCCGGCTGCCGCGCCGATCACGATGGAGATCTGCGGGATCTTGCCGGACGCCCGGGTCATGATCGCGAACACCTCACCGACCGCGTGAAGCGAGACGACGCCTTCGGCCAGCCGGGCGCCACCGGAGTGCCAGATCCCCACGATCGGCACGTTGTCGGCCAAGGCGCGCTCGTAGGCCACGAGGATCGCCTTGCAGCCCGCGTAGCCCATCGCGCCACCCTGGATCGTGGCGTCCGAGCAGAAGACGACGACGGGGATGCCGCGCACCGGGCCCACCGCGCAGAGGATGCCGCTGGTGTCCTCAGCCGTGATCAGCTCGAGCACGCCGTCGTCGAAGAACGCCTCGAGACGCTTGCGCGGGTTGCGAGGGTCGCTCTCCCTGTCGATCTTGGGCTTGGTTGCTGCTACTGCCTGCTCGGCTGCCGGGCTCGGCATCCGGGTCATCAGGTGCTGCGAACTGTCAGCGCCACGTTGTGCCCGCCGAACCCGAAGGAGTTGTTCAGCGCCACGATGTCGCCGGCCGGCAGCTTGCGGTGCTCGCCGTGCACGACGTCGAGCGAGATCTGCGGGTCGAAGTCCACGAGGTTGATCGTCGCCGGCGCCAGGCGGTGGTGGACGGCAAAGATGGTGAGAATGGTCTCGAGCGCGCCGGCGGCGCCGAGCAGGTGACCGGTCATCGACTTGGTCGCGCTCACCGCCATGTGGTCAGCGTCGTCACCGAAGGCCAGACGGATGGCGTTGGACTCGGCGATGTCACCCACGGGAGTCGACGTGGCGTGGGCATTGATGTGTACGACGTCCTTGGGTGAGAGCCCGGCGCTTGTCACGGCTTCGCGCATCGCACGGGATGCGCCAGCGCCCACGGGGTCCGGTGCCGCGATGTGGTACGCGTCCGAGGACATGCCCATCCCGGCTACCTCGGCGTAGATCTTGGCACCCCGGGCTTTCGCGTGCGCCTCGGTCTCCAGCACCACAACAGCGGCGCCCTCGCCCAGGACGAAGCCGTCGCGGCCGGTGTCGTAGGGACGGGAGGCCCCTTCGGGATCGTCATTGCGGGTCGACAGGGCCTGCATCGCTGCGAATCCGGCGATGGGCATCGGATGCATCGCGGCTTCGGTCCCTCCTGCAACCACGACATCGGCGCGGCCGCCGCGGATCATCTGCATGGCCAGGCCGATCGCCTCTGCTCCAGAGGCGCAGGCGCTGACGGGTGTGTGCGTCCCGGCGCGGGCGCCTAGCTCAAGGGAGACTGCGGCGGCCGGACCGTTGGGCATCAGCATGGGCACGGCCAGCGGGAAGACGCGACGAACGCCCTTCTCCCGCAGGGTGTCCCACTGGTCCAGAAGCGTGTTGACCCCACCGATTCCGGAGCCCATGACGACGCCAAGACGATCGGGGTCGACCTCCGGAGTGCCTGCGTCGGCCCAGGCCTCGCGTGCGGCGATCAGACCGTACTGACCTGCGGGGTCCAGACGGCGAGCCTCGACCCTGCCCAGAACCTCAAGCGGAGACTGCTTGATCATGGCTGCGAACTTCACAGGGAGCTGGTAGGTCTCGACCCAGTCGAACGGCATCGTCCGCACGCCGGACGTGCCGTCCAGGATCGCTTCCCAGGTCTCGGTGACGGTGCCTCCGACGGGGCTGGTCGCGCCCAGACCGGTCACGACGATGCGCTGCTCGTGGTTCGAGGTCATTGGCGGTTCTGCTCCTTGTGTTCAGGGGTCCCGGCGGGACAACGGTGCGGCGTTACGGCATACGGCATAAGTGTTTTGTGCTGTGGTGCGTTGGAGCCGACCGGCCACAACACACCACAGCGGACGAGCGTAGGTCAGACCTGCGCGCCGGCAATAAAGCCCACCGCGTCGCGGACCGTCTTGAGGTTCTTGACCTCGTCGTCGGGGATGCGGACGCCGAACTTCTCCTCGGCGTTGACGACGATGGTCATCATCGACAGCGAGTCGATGTCGAGGTCGTCGGTGAAGGACTTGTCGAACTGGACCGAGGCGGTGTCGAGACCGGTCTCTTCGTTGACGATCTCGGCGAGACCTTCGAGGATTGTCTGCTCGGTGAGGGCCATGGTGTGAACTCCTTGTTGTCGCGGAACGTGGGATCTACGTGTGGTGCTGTCTGACCCGAATGGCCCGTCGGGACGGCGGGAGCTTTCAGGGAAGGACGACGACCTGGGCGGCATAGACGAGGCCGGCGCCGAACCCGATCTGCAGAGCCAGGCCGCCGTGCGGCGCCTCGCCCGAGTCGAGCATCCGCTGGGTTGCGAGGGGAATCGATGCCGCCGAGGTGTTGCCGGTCTCGGCGATGTCGCGCGCGACGGGGACGTGCTCGGGCAGCTTGAGCTGCTTGGCCAACGCGTCGATGATGCGCATGTTGGCCTGGTGGGGGATGAAGGCGTCGAGGTCCTCGGCCTTGATGCCCGCCTGGTCGAGGGCCGCTTGCGCAATGGGTGCCATGTCCCAGACCGCCCAGCGGAACACTGCGGGCCCTTCCATCGTGATTGCCGGCCACGCGACGTCGCCGTCGCGCACCTCGATCCAGGAGTTGCGCTGCGAGATGGTCTTCCACTTGGAACCGTCAGAACCCCACACGGTGGGGCCGATCCCCGGGAAGTCCGAGGGACCGACGATCGAGGCGCCGGCGCCGTCGCCGAAGATGAAAGCCGAGCCACGATCGGTCTTGTCGGTGAAGTCGGACAGTTTCTCGACGCCGATCACCAGGACGAACTCGGCACTCCCGCCGCGGACCATGTCGTTGGCCAGCGCAATGCCGTGGCAGTAGCCGGCACAGGCCGCCGAGATGTCGAAAGCCACGGCTGAGGTGGCACCAATCCGCTCAGCGACGATCGGGGCTGCGCCCGGTGTCTGGTATGGGTGGGTGACCGTGGCAACGATGACGGTGCTGATCTGCGACGCCGTGAGTCCGGCCGACAGGAGCGCCTCGTTCGCAGCCGCTGCGGCCATGTCGACGACGGTCTCGTCCGGGGCTGCATAGCGACGCGTGATGATGCCTGAGCGCTCGCGGATCCACTGGTCCGAGGAGTCGATGTGCTCGCAGATCTCGTCATTGGTGACCACGCGTTCGGGTCGGTAGCCGCCGACGCCCCAGATACGGGAGTGGGCGGACCCCGTCGGGGTGCTGAGGGTCCGGCGTTGTTGGGGAATCGTCGTCATCTGTTGGTCTCCGTGGTGGTCTAGCGACTCAGGAATTGGTGGGGTGCAGCCGCAGGAGCGGCTGACCGGGGGAGACTGGGTCGCCGTCTTCGACGAGCCACTCGATGACCTGACCGCCATGGGGTGCAGTGACATCAAACGTGTCGCGCAGGGTGTTCACGGCCGCGACCACGGAGCCCGGAACCACCGTGGCGCCAGGCTCCGAACGGGTGAAGCTGACAACGCCCTTGGCCGGTGCGATGACCAGCCGCCAGGTGGGGCTGTCGGCGATCTGGTTGGGCTGGCCGTGCTCACGGACCATGCGGTGGGCGTCGGAGAGCTGGTCGGGAGACTTCAGCGCCAAGACCTCGACGCCGGGAAGTCCTCGCTTGGCCAGGTTTGCCAGTGTCCCGGCCGGCGGGATCTCGATGAGTCCGGTGACTCCGAGGTCCTTGAACGTCTCCATGCACAGGTCCCAGCGGACGGGGCTGCTGATCTGGGCCACCAGACGGTTGAGGACCTCGCGGCCGCTGTGAACGATGGTCCCGTCCCGGTTGGACACCAGACGAGAGCGGCTGTCGTGGGTGGAGATCGCCCGAGCCATGTCGCCCATCCTCTTGACGGCGGGGGCCATGTGCTCGGTGTGGAAGGCGCCGGCGACCTGCAGCGGGATCACGCGTGCCTTCGCGGGTGGGTCAGCACTCAGTGCCGCAAGCTGCTCGAGGGTGCCGGCGGCCACTATCTGGCCTCCGCCGTTGTTGTTCGCGGCGGTCAGACCATGTCTGAGCAGTGTCTGTTCCACGTCGTCGTTGTCGCCGCCCACGACCGCGCTCATGCCCGTTGGGCTGACCGCGCTGGCCTCGGCCATGAGCTGTCCGCGCTCGCGAACCAGAACCATCGCCTGTTCGGCGCTGATCACACCGGCCGCGGCTGCGGCGGTGATCTCGCCGACCGAGTGCCCGGCGCCACCGGCCACCAGGCGGAAGCCGTCGGCGGGGTGCTCGAACAGGGCCAGCAAGGAGATGAGTCCCGCGCCTACGATCAGCGGTTGGGCGACCGCGGTGTCCCTGATCGTCTCGGCATCGGACTCGGTGCCGTGCTTGACCAGGTCGATGCCGGCGACTGTCGAAAGCCACTGCATGCGGTCCCGGAAGCCCGACAGCTCGAGCCAGGGGGCGAGGAATCCGGGAGTCTGGGAGCCCTGTCCAGGGCAGACGATGACGAGCATGTTCCCAGCCTCAGGGTTTCGTCGTGATCACGTCGTGACCGACCGGCACCAACAATCGGCGCTAGATTTGGAGGGTTCCTACAAAGAGCCTTCGTCGAGAACCTGAGGTAGGCCGGGCTCCTGACCCTGCAGTGAGCGTCGCCACTGTCGTTGGGTGGACTCGGCCAGGCGCCCGACCGCGAGCGCCAGCCGAACGGTGTACGCCTCACGGGGATGGCTCACGTCATAGCCCGTCACTGTCGCGATGCGGGCGACCCGATAGCGGACGGTATTGGGGTGGACGAACAGGATCCTGGCTGTGGACTCGAGCCCGCCGCCGCTTTCCAGATAGGCGGAGGCCGTTTCGAACAGGGCACCACCCGCGCTCAACAGCGGACGATGGACGCGTTCGATGAGGGCGAGCCGTGCCTGCGCGTCACCGGCAAGAACACGCTCCGGCAGCAGGTCGTCGGCAAGAACGGGACGGGGGGCGTCGGGCCAGGCGCGGGCGGCGTCCAGACCAGACAGTGCGGCCCGTGCCGAGCGCCCGGCGGCGAACAGGTGCGGCACCGTCGGCCCGATGACGATGGGACCGTCGCCGAAGCACCCGGCCAAGGCGTGGACGGTGAGGGTCGGGTCCTCCAGGCCCCCCAGGATCGCCACCAGACGGTGTCTTTGGACCGCTGCCAGAGACTCGACTCCATGGTGGGACGCCGCTCGCCGGAGGGCATCCACCACGCCCTCGGTCTTGCCCTCAGGCGTGTATCCGGCCACCACCGCGACGTGGTTGACCGCACCCCAGCCCAGCGCAGATGCGCGTGACTGCATCGAGTCATCGGCCTCGCCACGCAGGACCGCGTCAACCACCAGGGACTCCAGCCGCGCGTCCCAGGCACCACGGGCCTCTGCGGCGCGGGCGTAGACCTGCGCGGCAGCGAATGCGATCTCGCGCGAGTAGCGCAGCACGCCCTCGCGCAGGATCTGTTCCTCCCCGGGTGCGGCGAGCTGCGCTACGTCGTCCTCGATGACATCCACGACCGCTCGCACCAGCTCAAGGGTCTGCGCCAGGCTGATGGACCGGGTCAGCTCGCGCGGCGCGGTCGCGAAGACATCCGCCGAGATCTTGGGGTTGTCGCTCGGGTCGCGGTACCACGCCAGGAAGCCAGCGATGCCAGCCTGGGCGACGAGTCCGACCCATGAGCGGTCCTCTGCCGAGAGCTCGCGGTACCAGTCGTGGCGGGACTCCATGCACTGGTTCGCGGCCGTCGAGAGGGCGCTGGAGCTTCGCTCGATACGCCGTATCGTGGCCGCGCTGCCATGCGCACGTTTAGCCGCCATAAGGACACCCTATTTGTATGCCGGACACAACGCCTCCTTCGAGCGGCCACCAGTCTTCCCGTGCCGGGGTTGTCAGGATAGGTGTGCCGGGAACTCGGCTAAGACTCGCCGCCCGGGTTGCCGGAGGCTCCGGCCGTGACATCCAGCAGGCGGTATCGCGCCGCCGCCTCGCGAGGAACCGACGGGTCGATCTCTCCACGCCTGGCCAGCATCTGGAGCGCCCGAACTACGACTGACGGCCCGTCGATGTGGAAGTAGCGTCGCGCGGCGGCCCGCGTGTCAGAGAAGCCGAACCCGTCGGCGCCAAGGGATATGAAGTCCCCTGGAACCCATTGCGCAATCTGGTCCGGGACCGCCCGCATGTAGTCGGACACGGCGACAACCGGCCCGGGCGCGTCCTGCAGCCGTTGGGTCACGTACGGCACGCGCTCGGGCTCCTCGGGGTGCAGGAACGCTTGTTCGTCGGCAGCCAGACCGTCGCGCCGCAGCTCGCCCCATGAGGTGACCGACCAGACGTCAGCGACGACGCCCCAGTCGTTACGCAGCAGCTCCTGCGCCTCCAGGACCCACGGCACGCCCACGCCGGACGCGAGAAGCTGGACCCGGCGTGCGTCCTCGGGCAGACCCTCGCCCAAGCCCGGCGCAAGGAGGTACATCCCGCGCAGAATCCCTTCAGCATCAACGTTTTCCGGCTCTGCAGGCTGCACGTTCGGTTCGTTGTAGACCGTGAGGTAGTAGATGAGGTTCTCGGGCTGGTCGCCATACATCCGGCTCAGCCCGTCCTGCATGATGTGTGCGATCTCGTATCCGTAGGCCGGGTCGTAGGACACGACCGCGGTGTTGGTCGAGGCCAGCAGCGGGCTGTGACCATCGGCGTGCTGCAGCCCTTCACCGGTCAACGTGGTTCGTCCGGCCGTGGCACCGATCAGGAAGCCGCGGGTCATCTGGTCAGCGGCCGCCCAGAGCGAGTCGCCGGTGCGCTGGAACCCGAACATCGAGTAGAAGACGTAGATCGGGATCATCGGCTCGCCGTGGGTGGCGTAGGACGTTCCGGCGGCGGTGAAAGCTGCCACCGAACCGCCCTCGTTGATGCCGACGTGCAGGATCTGACCGTCGACCGACTCCTTGTAGGCCAGCATCAGCTCGGCATCCACAGGGGTGTAGTTCTGGCCGTGGGGGTTGTAGATCTTGATCGTCGGGAAGAACGAGTCCATGCCGAACGTGCGAGCCTCGTCGGGGATGATCGGCACCACGCGGCGACCGAACTCCTTGTCGCGCATCATGTCCCGCAGCAGCCGCACGAAGGCCATGGTCGTGGCGATCTGCTGCTTGCCCGACCCGCGCTTGAGGACTTCATACGCGCTGTCGTCGGGCAGCTTCAGCGGCGCGTGCTCCACGCGGCGGTGCGGCAGTGACCCGCCGAGCTTGGTACGACGTTCCTTCAGGTACTGGATCGTCGGGTCGTCATCGCCGGGGTGGTAGTACGGCGGGAGGTACGGGTCGGCATCCAGCTGCTCATCGCTGATCGGGATCCGCAGCGTGTCACGAAGGCCCTTGAGGTCGGTGAGGGTCAGCTTCTTCATCTGGTGCGTGGCGTTGCGGCCGGAGAACTGCGTGCCCAGGCTGTAGCCCTTGATCGTCTTGGCCAGGATGACCGTGGGCTGGCCGCTGTGGTCCATCGCTGCCTTATAGGCGGCGTAGACCTTGTAGTAGTCGTGGCCGCCGCGCTTGAGCTTCCAGATGTCCTCGTCGGTCATCTTCTCGACCATCGCGCGGGTGCGCGGGTCGCGGCCGAAGAACTGCTCCCGGATGAAGGCACCGTCGTTGGCCCGGTAGGTCTGGTAGTCGCCATCGGGGGTGGTGTTCATCAGGTTCACCAGTGCGCCGTCGCGGTCCTGGGCCAGCAGCGGGTCCCACTCGCGACCCCAGATCGCCTTGATGACGTTCCAGCCGGCACCGCGGAAGGTCGCCTCGAGCTCCTGGATGATCTTGCCGTTGCCACGGACCGGGCCGTCGAGTCGCTGCAGGTTGCAGTTGATGACAAACGTGAGGTTGTCGAGCTCGTCGTTGGCCGCGACCTGAAGCAGGCCGCGCGACTCAGGCTCGTCCATCTCGCCGTCCCCCAGGAAGGCCCAGACGTGCTGCTGGGAGGTGTCCTTGATGCCGCGGTTGTGCAGGTACCTGTTGAACTGCGCCTGGTGGATGGCGTTCATCGGGCCCAGGCCCATGGACACGGTCGGGAACTCCCAGAAGTCCGGCATGAGGCGTGGGTGGGGGTAGGACGACAGTGCCACCGGTTTGCCGTCCACCACATGGCTGTGCTCCTGGCGGAACCCGTCCAGCTGAGCTTCGGACAACCGGCCTTCCAGGAACGCCCGGGCGTAGATGCCGGGGGAGGCGTGGCCCTGGACGTAGATCTGGTCGCCGCCACCTTCGTGGTCGCGGCCTCGGAAGAAGTGGTTGAAGCCGACCTCGTAGAGCGTCGCAGCTGAGGCATAGGAGGAGATGTGGCCGCCCACGCCGACGCCGGGCCGCTGGGCACGGTGGACCATGATCGCGGCATTCCATCGCACGAAGGCGCGGTAGCGACGCTCGACCTCCTCGTCGCCGGGGAACCACGGCTCGGATTCCGGGGGGATGGTGTTGATGTAGCTCGTCGCGGTCAGCGAGGGCACCCCCACCTGGCGCTCGCGGGCTCGTTCGAGCAGCTTGCGCATGACGTAGCGGGCTCGGGTCCGGCCGACCGAGTCGATGACCGAGTCAAGAGAGTCCAGCCACTCCTGGGTCTCCTCGGGGTCGATGTCCGGGATCCGGCTGGGGATGCCGTTGAGGATGGGTCCGAATACGTCGCGTGTCATCACGCTGTGTCCTTTCTCGTGACGAGCCGGTCACTGACGCCGTTGACGATCGGTGGTGTCGACAGGTGTGCTCTGGTGACATAGCCATCCTCTAACAAAGTCCGGCGAACGTCACAACACCGAAGAGCTACTGCCCGGTATGCCGAGTCCGGCAGGCCGCGCGGATCGGGGCCGGAAACAAGGCAGTTTCCGCGTCTGCTTGCAAGATTCCTCCAGACCGGGTGGACTACGCGCAGGAGTATCCAACGATCAGGCGCGAGTCTGGTCCACGTCAGAGGGGAACACTCGTGGTTGCGACCGCGGAAGCCGCGGCGACGAACGGTTCGGTGGCGAAGCTTGGCTTTGCTGCTGGACAGGTAGTCCAGGAGTACGGATACGACCAGGACGTCGATGACGACTTCCGTCTGGCGATCGAGGAGATATGTGGCTCCGAGCTCGAGGACGAGAACTACGGCGACGTCGTCGATGCGGTGGTCCTGTGGTGGCGCGAGGATGACGGTGATCTCATCGACGCGCTCGTGGACGCACTGACGAACCTTGCCGAACGCGGGTTCATCGTGCTGCTCACGCCGAAGGCCGGCCGCCCCGGACAGGTCGACCCCAGCGATATCCAGGAGGCGGCGGTGACGACGGGGCTTCATTCGTCCGGCAGCACCAACGCCGCCCGAGACTGGAACGGCAGCCGTCTGGTCTCTCCCAAGTCAGCCCGCCGCTGACCTGTGGCTGGCCTCGCGGGGGCTGCTGGCAGACTGAGGCCATGATAGCCGCCAGCGAGACAGCCACCTCACGCGCTGCCCTTACGGTCGGAGAGGTCGCTCCCGGCTTCAGCCTGAGGGACCAGTGGGGAAAGCGGATCTCGTTGTCGGACTTCCGTGGGTTAAAGAACGTCGTGGTGGTCTTCTTCCCGTTCGCGTTCTCGGGGATCTGTACCGGCGAGCTGTGTGAGATCCGAGACGACCTTGGCGCCTTCGAGAGTGGCGACGTCCAGGTTCTGGCCATCTCCTGCGATCACATGTTCGCCCAGCGGGCCTGGTCTGATGCGCAGGGCTACTTCTTCCCGGTGCTCAGCGACTACTGGCCGCACGGCGGAACGGCGCAGGCCTACGGGGTGCTCGACGAGCGCGGCGGGTTCGCGATGCGCGGGACGTTCCTGATCGACCGCGAAGGGATTGTTGCCTGGTCACTGGTCAACGGCCCGTCCGAGAAGCGTGACTTCAACGGCTATCGCGACGCGCTCAGAGAACT
>JBBRWQ010000086.1:0-13599 GCA_038249115.1 Actinomycetales bacterium | reverse complement strand
GGCGTGGTTTGGCACCTCGATGTCGGCTCATCGCATCCTGGGGCTGTAGTCGGTCCCAAGGGTTTGGCTGTTCGCCAATTAAAGCGGTACGCGAGCTGGGTTTAGAACGTCGTGAGACAGTTCGGTCCCTATCTATTGTGGGCGCAAGAGAATTGAGAGGCTTTGTCCCTAGTACGAGAGGACCGGGATGAGCGAACCTCTGGTGTGTCAGTTGTTCTGCCAAGGGCACCGCTGATTAGCTACGTTCGGAAGTGATAACCGCTGAAAGCATCTAAGCGGGAAGCACGTTTCAAGATGAGGTTTCCAGGCCCGCGAGGGCGAGAGGCTCCCAGCTAGACCACTGGGTTGATAGGCCGGATGTGGAAGCACCGTAAGGTGTGAAGCTGACCGGTACTAATAAGCCGACAACTTGATTACAAAAGCTTTTAATAGCATTGCTACGCGTCCACTGTGCAGTTCCCGAGATACGGTCGGGAACGCAAAACAAAACAACAGAATACTGTTTCTTTGCTTAACAACACCCACCCCTGGTGTGGTGTTAGCCCTAACCCTAGAGGTACGTATCTCCCTAGAGTTACGGCGGTCATAGCGAAGGGGAAACGCCCGGTCCCATTCCGAACCCGGAAGCTAAGCCCTTCAGCGCCGATGGTACTGCACTGGTGACGGTGTGGGAGAGTAGGACGCCGCCGGACATACATTGTGAAAGAGCCCCCACCGGCAACCCCGGCGAGGGCTCTTTTGCGTCCACCGCACGCTTGCGAGAGCGAGCGAAGTGACGGAGCATTGCACTGAACCCCTAAGACGAATGGAGCCGGACCCGTGTCTGATGACCAGGTTGGCCGCCGCCCCCGTGATGACGGATCTGGCCGGGGCGATTCTTCTGGACGGTCCACGCGAGGTGGGGGGGATCGTCGTGGGTCGGCCACCGGTGGCGGACACAGCAGCGGACGCGGGGGGGACCAGCCGCGCCGAGATGACCGCGACTCCTCGGGCGCTGGGTCGCGGGGCGGCGATCGCGGCCGGGAGGTGAAGTACGACCGCGACTCCGGCGGAGGGGCTGATCGAGGCTCTCGCGGTGGGGCGGATCGCGCGGGTCAGAAGGGCGGCGCGATGCTGACACCGAAGACGCCGCGGTTGCCAGAGCCGGCCATCCCCGATGATGTGACCGGCTTCGAGCTGGATCGTTCGGTCAAGAATCAGCTGCGAACGCTGAGCAAAGAGAACGCGGTTGGCGTGGGGCAGCATCTCGTGATGGTGTCAGCGTTGCTCGATTCCGACATCGAGGCTGCCCAGGCGCACGCGGAGACCGCAGTGCGACGTGCGGGGCGGGTGCCTGCGGCGCGCGAGGCATTGGGGCTTGTTCACTACCGCAAGGGGGACTGGGCCAAGGCATTGAGCGAGTTTCGCACTGCCCGGAGGCTGTCGGGCTCATCGCACATGCTGCCGTTCATGGTGGACGCCGAACGCGGCCTGGGGCGACATGAGCGGGCTCTTGATCTTGCAGCATCACCCGAAGCAGGAAGCCTTGGTCAGGACGAGCGTATCGAGCTCGCGATTGTCGTGTCCGGGATCCGACGTGACCTTGGCCAGTACGATGCCGCCGTTGTTGGACTGCAACTGCCGCAGCTCAATGCAGGTTCGCGCCAGCCGTGGGCGGCGCGGCTGTTTTACGCATACGCCGAGGCGTTGCTGGCAAAGGGCGACGAGGATGGCGCCCTGACCTGGTTCGGCTACGCCGCGCGCGCGGACGTCGAAGGTGAGACAGACGCCGAAGAACGGCTCTTAGAGCTGGACGGGATGGTGCTGACCGACCTGCTCGAAGGTGACGACGACGGCGATGATTACGAAGACGAAGACGAGGACGAAGACGAGGACGAAGACGAGGACGAAGACGAGGACGAAGACTCAGACCTCAACGACGACGGCACGGAGGCACCTGATCGGCTGTAGAGCCGCATTCGCGCACATGGGGCAGGGAGAACCGCCCCTCGTCCACAGGCGACCGCGGCATCCGCATGAGCCCACACCGGCACGGCGATCATGGTCAACATCAATCGACGATGGGATGACCATGGGGCGCAAAATTCAAGCGGCAGACGCCGTGGGTGCGATCAGGCTGGGCGTCAATGAGGTCATCGTCTGTGGCCGGATCAGCGGCTCGCCCGAGGAACGTGAGCTGCCCAACGGGGACACCGTCGTGCAGCTGCGACTGGTGGTGCCCAGGACGGATTCATGTGCCAAAGCCGGGGGAGGGGGTGCGACCGTGGACACCATCGATGTGGCATGTTGGACCAAAGCATTGCAGCGTAAGGCAGTTCGTCTCAAACCAAGCGATGTCGTGACGGTGCGTGGGGCTCTCCGTCGGCGGTTCTGGCGTTCGCCAGGAGGACCGGCCAGCCGCTACGAGGTTGAGGCGACGGGGTTGGACCGTTGCGTTGTCCCGCGGCTCTCAACGTAGTTGGCTGGGCCTCGCGTAGACAATGGCGTGGTGAGAGACATGGATTCGAGAGAAGGGACGCCCGTGGAGCTCATCGGCAGTGCCACTGGCAACCTGATCGACGGCTACGACGGCATCGTGTGCGATCTGGACGGTGTTGTGTACCGAGGGCGCCAAGCCATCCCGCATGCAGTGGAGGCCTTGTTGGCCGCACTTGCCGCAGGTGTGCTTGTTGTCTACGCGACCAACAACGCATCTCGCACACCGGCCGAGGTCGCCGACCATCTCAGCGAGCTCGGCCTGCCAGGACCCGCAGAACGTTTTGTGACAAGTGCCCAGGCGGCGGCGCGCCTGGTGGCGAGACGATTCCAGGTCGGTTCCCGGGTCTTGGCTGTTGGTGGGCCAGGGGTCGCCTTGGCTCTCACGGAAGTGGGGCTTCTACCCGTGTCGCCTCAGTCGATTCCGTCCGGTGAGCCGGTCGGAGCGGTGGTGCAGGGTTACGGCGCCCACGTCGGCTGGGCCGATCTCGCGGAAGTCGCGTATGCCGTGCAGGCTGGTGCCTTCTGGGTGGCGACCAACATCGACAGCACCCTTCCGACCGATAGAGGTCTGGCACCCGGGAACGGCGCTCTTGTCGCCGCGGTCCGTTCAGCAGTTGCCGTGGATCCGGTCGTCGTGGGCAAGCCGAACACCCCGCTGTATGAGCTGAGCGCCTCAGTTCTGGGTCCCGACATCGGCCGTACGCTGGCGATCGGAGATCGCCTTGATACCGACATCATGGGGGCGACTGCGGCGGGGATGGACTCGCTGTTCGTTCTCGGGGGTGTTCACGGTTGGTCTGACCTGGCCGTCGTCGAGCCAGCCGCTCGTCCTCGTTACGTGGCAACAGACCTTCGCTCGTTGCACTCGGTCTACGCGGACGCGGAACAAGACGAGACTGACCACTCTCGGTGGACGTGTGGAGAGGCGTCGGCCTGGATTTCGGCGGCCGGCGAGCTGACCCTCGGGTCGGGCGGTGCGATCAATGAACGGCTGCGTGTCGCTCTGAGGGCAGTCTGGGACGCACACGATGTTCAGGGTTCGATGATCGATCCGCGAGGCGGCGACGGGGCAGAGTTGTCGCGCGAGCTTGATCTGGCTGTGGGGCTGGAGCGCTGACCGGGGTTCAGCGATGATGAAATCTGGGCATGCTGGTCTTCCTGTTGGTGGACAACACGCTCGGGTGCTGGGCAGTAGCGTGGTGACCACCGCCATCCTGAGGAGGAAGAATGAGTTTTGAATCGTTTCGGGGATATGTCCAGCTCGCATCCGGGCTGGGGGAGCTCACCCGTGCACGGGCTACGGAGGCTGCACAAGGTCTGCTGTCGCTTTCGGGAGTGGGAGCCACGACCGGCAAGCTAACCGTTCAGGTGAGTGCGCTGGCCGAGGAGCTACTGGCCGCCGCCACGGCCAATCGTGAGCAGCTCACGGCACTCGTTCGCCACGAGGTGGAGGCCGCGGTGACCCGTCTCGGGCTAGTGGCGGCGGAGAAGCTCGAGGAGTCACAGGCAGAAGCGGCCCGCCTTCGTGCTGAGGTTGCCGCGCTGCTATCGACCTCGCGGCCGTCGACGACAGGCAATGCCCTCAGGAACACTGCGACGAAGAAAACGGGGCCGGTCGTCCGGAAGACCGCAGCGAAGCAGACTGCAGCGAAGCAGACTGCAGCCGAGAGGGCCGGAACATCCGTCCGGAAGATCGCGGTCAACAAGACCGCAGCCAAGAAGAGCGCAGCCAAGAAGAGCGCAGCCAAGAAGAGCGCAGCGAAGACGACAGCTGTGCGCCCGTCTGCGGTCACGACACGTCGCAAACCTGCGGGAACGTGAGCGGTACCCAGATGACAGGCACCGCGAGGAACGACACGGGCAGGGAGAGCGAGGGGGTTCAGCAAGATGGATGACCGCGAGAGCGAAACGCTGACGGCCCCGGCATCCACAGCCGCACGTGAGCCCACCGGCGATGATGCCGTCGACGATGTGCTCAGGCAGCTGGATGCAGCGGTCGATGAGCCGTTAGACTCGCAGATTGAGGCGGGTGAGCATGTGCAGGAGGTCTTGCAGGCGCGACTTGCCGATCTCGGCAAGGAGTGAGCAAGCCCACCCGCCGGCTCGACATCGAGCTGGTCTCACGGGGTCTGGCCCGTTCCAGGGGCCAGGCTAGTGAGCTCGTGAAGGCAGGCTCGGTCCTGCTTGACGGGTCCCCGGCCGCGAAGGTCTCGACACCGGTCGGTGCCGAGCAGAGCCTCGAGCTTTCGCCCGGGGTCGAGGACTGGGTGAGCCGATCGGCATACAAGCTGGCCGCGGCACTCGAGTCGTTCGGAGATGGCGGGCTCGAGGTTGCGGGCAAGCGATGCTTCGACGTCGGGGCCTGCACCGGCGGATTCACTCAGGTCCTGTTGCGAGCGGGTGCGCGCGAGGTCGTGGCCATCGACGTGGGGCACGGCCAGCTGGCCGAGGAGATTGCGCGTGACCCTCGTGTCGTCGAACGCTCCGGCACCAACATCCGCGATGCCCGCGCTGGCGACCTCGGGGGGACTGCGGAGCTGCTCGTCGCCGATCTCAGCTTCATCTCGCTGCGACTCGTGCTGGGGGTCCTGCGCGACCTCGTCGAGCCGGCCGGTGACCTGGTGCTCCTTGTCAAACCGCAGTTCGAGGTGGGGCGAGAGCGACTTGGCAAGGGGGGTATCGTCCGGTCGGCCCACGATCGCGCGATGGTCATCGGAGAGGTTTTGGCCGCGGCAAGAACGGTCGGCCTGATCGTCAAGTCTTTGCGCGGTAGCCCCATCCGGGGTGCGAACGGTAACTCGGAGTACCTACTGTGGTTGACACGACGCCCCGACGAGGGGCTGACCACGGCGCAGGTCACCGAACTGGCCGCCATCTTGTCCACGGAGGCACCCACATGACCCGCCGGATCCTGCTCGTTGCCCACCCGCGCCGGATCGAGGCTCAGAAGTTCGCTGGAGATGTCGCCGACCGCCTTCATGCGGCAGGTCTTGAGGTCGCACTGCTGCCCGACGCGGCTGAGGCGATCATCCTGGGTGGCAGTCCGAACGTTGTGACTGCCGACCCCGCCGACCCTGCCCGGGACTGCGAGCTCGTCTGTGTGCTCGGAGGCGATGGCGCGATCCTGCGTGGTGCCGCGCTGTCGAGGGGAACCGATGCCCCGCTGCTCGGGATCAATCTGGGACACGTGGGCTTTCTGGCTGAGGCTGAGCGCGAGAAGCTCGGTGAGACCGTGGAGCGCATCGTCGCCCGGGACTATGCGGTCGAAGAACGGATGACGCTGGAGGTCACGGCCACCCACGAAGGGGAGATGATCGCCCAGAGCTGGGCATTGAACGAGGTCACGGTCGAGAAGGCCGCACGCGAACGAATGCTCGAGGTCATCCTTGAGATCGACGGGCGACCATTGTCCACCTGGGGCTGCGACGGTGTCGTGATAGCCACGCCGACCGGCTCCACGGCCTACGCGTTCTCCGCCGGTGGCCCGGTGGTGTGGCCCGACGTCGCGGCGCTGATGGTCGTCCCGATCTCGGCCCACGCGCTGTTTGCGCGTCCGCTGGTCATCGGGCCCAGGTCCGCGTTGGCCGTCGAGCTTGTTGCGGCCACAGACGGCACAGCTGTCATGTGGTGCGACGGCTCGCGCACGGTCGAGCTGCCGGCAGGCGCACGCATCGATGTCTGTCAGAGCGAGACTCCGGTGCGTCTGGCGCGTCTGAGCGCCTGGCCGTTCGCCGATCGGCTGGTGGCCAAGTTCGACCTCTCCGTGGACGGTTGGCGGGGCGGGTCCCGGCGCAACAACAGTGGTTCCGGCCCGGCTGAGCACGCCTGACACCCGCGGTCCGTAGGCTGTCGCCATGCTTCGCGAGATCCGGATCCAGAACCTCGGCGTCATCGATGATGCGGTGCTGGAGCTGTCGGCCGGGCTGAACGTGGTCACTGGTGAGACCGGCGCAGGCAAGACCATGGTCGTATCAGGTCTCGGCCTGCTCCTCGGCGCGCGGGCCGATGCTGGCCTGGTGCGGACGGGCGCCACCAGGTCCGTCATCGAAGGTGTGATCCAGGTGGGTCCGGAACACCCCGCCACCCTCCGGGCCATCGAGGCCGGTGGCGACGTCGAGGACGACCTGATTCTTGCCAGGACAGTGTCGGCCGAGGGTCGTTCGAGGGCGCACGTCGGCGGACGGACCGCGCCGATCAGTGTGTTGGGGGAGCTCGGTGAGCTGTTGGTGGCCGTTCATGGTCAGTCCGACCAGTGGCGGCTCCGTCAGCCCGAGCAGCATCGGGTCGTTCTGGACCGCTTCGCCGGCGAGTCCGTAGCAGAGCCTTTTGGCCGATATGCCGCCTTGTATGACGAGCTCCAAGAGGTCGGTGTCGAGCTTCGGGCGCTGCGCGGACTGGCTCGCGACCGGGCGCGTGAGGTGGATCTGCTCCGGGCGGGTCTTGAAGAGATAGAGGCCGTCGACCCGCTGCCCGGCGAGGACCTCGAGCTACGAGCCGAGGACGAGAGACTGGCGCATGCCGATGGCCTTCGAGCCAGCGCGGGTCAGGCCCACGCTCTGCTGACCGGCGACCAGGACAGTCTCTATCTGGGGGTAGGCGAGGCCGATACCGCGAACACCGGCGACGTTGGCGGCCAGCTGGCGACGGCACGGGTGGCGCTGGCACCGATGACCGCCCACGATCCCGCTTTGGCCGACCTCGACCGTCGCCTGCAGGAGCTGGGCTATCTGGCTGCGGACCTGGGTGTTGACCTGGCGGCATACCTGTCCGGCGCCGACGTCGACCCTGCCAGGTTGGTCTGGGTCCAGAACCGACGAGCAGAGCTGGCGCGGCTTCAGCGCAAGTACGGCGAAACCATCGATGACGTCCTAGCCTGGGGCAAGGAGTCCGCCGCCCGGCTGGCCGAGCTCGAAGGGGCCGATGACCGGGCCGACGTGCTCCAGATCCGGCTCGACACGTTGCGCGCAGACCTGACGACGTGCGCCGCCGAGCTGAGCGGGGCCAGACAGGTGGCGGCAACCGATTTCGGTGCCCGGGTCACGACCGAGCTCTCTCACCTGGCGATGGGCAAGGCGGTCGTGCAGGTCGATGTTGTGCGTCGTCCGGACCCCGACGGGCTGTCGCTGGCAGCCGAGCCAGAGCCGGTGCGGTTCAGCCGTCACGGAGTCGATGATGTCGAAATCCTGCTGGCGGCCAACCCTGGTGCCCCTTCACGCAGTATCGCCAAGGCTGCCTCGGGGGGTGAGCTCTCGCGGGTCATGTTGGCTCTCGAGGTCGTCACCAGCGCCGGAGATGTCCCCACCTTCGTCTTCGACGAGGTGGATGCCGGGGTCGGCGGCAAGGCGGCCCTGGACGTAGGTGCCCGGCTGGCCGCCCTGGCTCTCTCGGCTCAGGTCATTGTCGTGACCCACCTGGCCCAGGTCGCGGCGTACGCAGACCGTCATCTCGTCGTGCGCAAGACTGATGACGGGCACATCACCGCCAGTGGGGTGGTGGTCGTCACCGGTGAGGAGCGGCTCAGAGAGCTTGCCCGGATGATGGGCGGGGTCGAGGACTCCAGCGTGGCCATGGAGCATGCCAAGGAGCTTCTCGGTCAGGCTTCGACAAACCGAGCGGGCGCGGCGGCGGCAGTCCTCGGAAGCTGACGGCAACGACCTCTCACGGCCGGTCGACGGCAGTGCTCCGAGGGTGGTCGCGGTGATCGGCCGCGACGCGATCCGGTCACGAGTTGGTCTTTTGCGCGTGGGCGCGGATGGAAGCAGGCTCCACACGTGACACGATGGGCGACGATGTTCAAGATCCTGCGCCGACGTGCCCCACGGGAACCGGATCTGCCCGGTGTCCAGGGGGCTGTGCGAATTGACGCGCGCACCAAACAACTGACCAAACGGCTCAAATCCGGCGACATCGCGGTCATCGACCATCAGGACATCGACAGGGTCAGCGCTGAGGCTCTGCTTGCCTGCAAGCCGGCGGCGGTGATCAATGCCGCATCGTCGATCACTGGGCGCTACCCGAACCTTGGGCCAAAGATCTTGGTGGATGCAGGGGTTCCGCTGGTCGACAGCGTCGGCAAGGACGTGATGCTCGAGCTGAAAGATGGGCAGGGCGCGCGTCTGGACGGAGACACCCTGTACGTCGGCGATGTCGTCGTGGCCAAGGGAACTCTCTTCGACGGCGACATCGTGGAGGCCGCCATGACCGAAGCGCGGGCGGGGCTTGCGGTCCAGCTCGAGGCGTTCGCGGCCAACACGATGGAGTACCTCCGGCGCGAACGCGAGCTGTTGCTCGATGGCGTCGGGGTTCCTGACATCGCCACGGTCCTGGATGGCCGTCATGCCCTCGTGGTGGTTCGGGGTTATCACTACAAGAACGACCTGCAGACGCTGCGGTCCTATATCCGTGAGTATCGACCCATCCTGATCGGCGTCGACGGCGGCGCCGATGCGCTGCTCGAAGCGGGGCACCGTCCGCACCTCATCGTCGGAGATATGGACTCGGTGTCGGACGCCACGCTTCGGTGCGGGGCGGAGATCGTGGTGCATGCGTATCGCGACGGTCGCGCGCCCGGGCTGGATCGCGTCCGCAAGCTGGGCCTTGATGCGGTCGTCTTTCCGGCAACGGGTACGAGTGAAGATGTTGCAATGTTGCTGGCTGATGACAAGGGGGCTTCGCTCATCGTCACGGTCGGCACACACGCCACGCTGGTCGAGTTTCTCGACAAGGGCCGCTCGGGCATGGCCAGCACGTTCCTGACCAGGCTGCGGGTCGGCGGCAAACTGGTGGACGCAAAGGGCGTGAGCCGGCTGTACCGTTCGCGGATCTCCAACCTTTCCCTGGGTGTCATGCTGTTTGTTGGCCTGTTCGCACTCTTTGTCGCTTTGGCCTCGACCCCCGCCGGCACCACCATGCTCCAGCTGGTGGCTGCCCGGTGGGATGACACGTGGTCCTGGATCGTGGGGTTCTTCACATGATTGACTTCCGTTATCACCTTGTCTCGATCGTCTCGATCTTCCTGGCGCTCGCGGTGGGGATCGTCCTCGGGGCTGGTCCGCTCAAGGGGGACCTCGGTGCCCGTCTCACTCAGGAGACGACAGCCCTCAGAGCAGACAAGGCCCAGCTGCGCACTGAGCTCGACGTCGAGCAGAAGGGCACGGCGGCGCGCGACTCCTTCTCCGACTCCGTGGCTCCGATCATCATGAAGAACCAGCTCACTGGCAAGACCGTTGCCCTTGTCCTCGCACCGGGAGCGGACTCCGATCTCGTCAAGAAGACAACTGCTTCGCTGGTCGCCGCCGGCGCCAAGGTGGGCTCGACGATCACCTTGACCGACGCCTGGGCGGATCCGGCCAAACGAACCTTCCGCAACACTCTCGCCAGCCAGCTGGCAGATCAGGTCAAGGCGCCGCTTGCGGCCAGCACCCCAGACCAGCTTGCGGCCACGGTTCTGGCCCGCGCGATCCTGGGCGGCAAGGATCAGTCCACACAACGGTTGGATCCCGCGGCCAGCGCAGCACTGGACGGTCTGAAGGCGGGCGATCTCGTCAAGGTCTCACCTGCCCAGATCGTCCCTTCCTCAAGCGCGGTCTTCCTCGGTGGACCGGTCAAGGGCTCCACCCAGGAGGACACCGACTCCCGCCTTGCTGACTATGTCCAGCTGGTTCGCGCGCTGGATAGCGCTGGGGCGGGTGCCGTTGTCATGAACCTGCCCGACACGGCCAACCGGACGATATCGGCAGACGTGGTGGCCGCGGTCCGCGAGGACGGCGATGCCGCCAAGGTGGTTTCGACGGTCGATGACGGAGACCTCTCCATGGGACAGGCCACGTTGGTTCTGGCGCTGGCAGAGCAGTACTCAGGGCGCAGCGGTCAGTACGGCCTGGCCGCCGACGCCAAGGCGATCGTGCCGGACATCGCCGCCCTGCGATGACTCGGATGCGACGGGTGAGCAGCCGAAACACCCCGAGCAGCGCTCACACCTCCCACGCCTGCAGGGCTTTGGGTGCCTTGGTCGCTGGTGCTGTCTCATCGCGGGTCGCGGCGACGATCCTGAAAGGCCACCCACCTGGGGGTGCCGAACGGTGGACCCGCTCGAACTACGCGGGCCGCCCGGTCACCTTGCTCGAAGGCCCTGCGTATGCCGTGGGTGTGGTCGCCGGCGCCCTCTCCGCAGGTGCTGGTGCACCCGTGGCGATGGCGGGCCTGGGTGCCGGTGTCTGCGGAGTGCTCGATGACTTGGCGGGCGACAGCTCCAGCAAGGGCCTGGGCGGCCATCTTGCCGCTGCACGACGTGGTGAGCTCACGACCGGAGCCGTCAAGGTCGCGGGGCTGGTTGTCACCGGGCTGATGGCCGCAGGGACCGCCGACCGGTCGCGGGAACGTGCCGGGAGTGAGGCCACCGGGCCGTTGGCCACGCTCGTGGGAGGGGCTGTCATCGCGGGTTCGGCCAACATCGTCAACCTGCTGGACCTGCGCCCGGGGAGGGCGTTGAAGGTCGTCCTGATGCTCGCCGTGCCACTGGTCGCCGGCGGTCGTCGAGCAGCCCGCGTCTCAACAGCCACCGCCGCGGCCACGGTGGGTGGCGCGTTGGCTGCTCTTCCCGATGACCTGGCCGGCCGGAGCATGCTCGGAGACACAGGTGCCAACAGTGCTGGTGCCCTGATCGGGACCGCCCTGGTGGCACGCACGCAACTGCGTGGTCGGCTCCTCGCCCTGGCTGCGGTGACGATTCTGACTCTCGCCTCTGAGCGGGTCAGCTTCACCACAGTGATTGAGTCATCGCCCGTCTTGAGCCGGCTCGACGCGCTCGGCCGCCCACAGCCGTCGTTCCGCGGCGACCCTGTCACGTGATGGCTCGCACGTGATGAGCGACGACTCGCCCTCGCCTCGGGCGGGGAAGGTCGGCAGAGCGACGCCTGGGCTGATCGCGGCCGCTGGACTGATTGCGGTGGTCACCCTGGCGGCGAGGGTCTTCGGGTTCGGTCGTTGGCTGGTGTTCTCCCAGAGCGTGGGGGCCACCTGCGTCGGCAGTGTCTATCAGGCGGCGAACCAGCTGCCGAACGTCATCTTCGAGGTGGCGGCGGGCGGGGCTCTGGCTGCGGTTGCTGTTCCGGTCATCGCGAGTCAGCTGGCCCGCAGGGACGAGGCCGCAGCTGACCAGACTGCATCGGCCATGCTCACCTGGTCCTTGACGGTTCTGGCACCGCTGTCCATTCTGATGGCGGCTGCTGCGGCGCCGTTGTCGGCGCTGCTGGTCGACAAGCAAAGATGTTCTGGCTCAACGGATCTTATGGCCTCGATGCTCGTGGTCTTCGCACCGCAGATCGCGCTCTACGGCGTCGGGATCGTTCTTGCGGGGGTGCTCCAGGCACATCGACGCTTTCTGGCCGCGGCCATGGCCCCTCTGCTGTCCAGCGTTGTGGTCATGGCGACTTACCTGCTCTATGCGGCAATGGCGCAGGGCAGGGGAAACGATCTGGCCCGACTGCCGGGTGACGCGTCGACCGTACTTGCGGCCGGGACCACGCTCGGCGTTGTTGCCTTGAGCCTGCCGCTGCTGATCCCCGTCCACCGCGCCGGCATCCGGCTGCGCCTGAGCTGGACCTTTCCCGAGGGGGTGGCCAGACGAGCGAGAGCACTTGCAGGAGCCGGCTTGCTGGCGCTGGTTGCCCAACAGCTCGCCGTGCTGGTGGCACTGTGGGTGTCCCAGCACCGCGGCGGCCCGGGCACGCTGAACGTCTACACGTACGTCCAGGCGGTCTACCTCTTGCCGTATGCCGTACTCGCCGTCCCCGTTGCCACGGCAGCCTTCCCCGCGATGGCGACCGGACTTGACCGGGCGGTTTTGGCGACAGGACTGGACCGGTTTGTGGTGGTTGCCGACTCGGACCAGTCATCGGTCGACCATGCGCAGCAGACTCTGGCCGGCGCGGCGAGAGCCATCACCGTCGCCACCTGTGCGGGTGCCGCGGTTCTTTTCGCTGTGGCTCCGTCCGTCGGTGCGTTCTTCAGCGCACTGGACGCCGGTCGCCACAGCCCTGCGGGTCAGGAAGCGCTGGCAGCCCTGCCAGACGCACTGAGCGCCTTCGCCCCCGGCCTGGTCGGGTTCGGCCTGATCGCCCTTCTGACGCGTGCGCTTTACGTCCGGGGTCGCCCTGGAGTCGCAGGGGGAGTCGCCGCCCTTGGCTGGCTGATCGCAGCGGCTGTCCCCCTGGCGCTGCTTCATGATCACGCCGGGCCGCGAAGCACGTTGCAGTCACTAGGTTTATCCAGTTCTCTCGGTATGACGATTGCCGCAATCGGGCTGTTCTTCGCGGCCCGAAAGGCGTGGGGTCCAAGGGCGTTCCAGGGGCTCGCCCGAACCGCAACTGTGGCTGTCGGGTCGGGCGTGTTCACGGCCGCCGTGGGCCGCGCCGTCGCCGACCTGATCGACCCGCGAGGTCTCGCGGCGGGTGGCGCTGTGGCTGTGTTGGTCACGTTTGGCGTCCTGATCTTGTCCGCCGCCTCGATCTGGTTCGGCGACAACGAGTCGGCCCGAATGGTGCTGTCCAGGATGAGAAGGCCGGCTCGGAAAGAGATGACAAAGTGAAGGTGATCATGCTGCTCGGCCGAAGCACCGGCGGCATCGGAACTCATGTTGCCGAGCTCAGTGCCAACCTGCGGGACCGCGGCGAGGACGTGATCGTGGTGACACACCCGCTCACCGCGCAACGATTCGACTTCGGGACGGTGATGTTGTGGTGGCCCGGAGCCACCGGGTGGGTCCACGGCGTGCGCGACTTCAAGCTGTTGCGACGTCTGGTGGTGACCAGCGACATCGTGCATGCCCACGGTCACCAGGCCGCACTGTTGGCATCGTTGGCGACTATCGGCACGCGACGTGGCCTGGGACGTGCCACGACCGGCGGCCCGAAAGTCATTGTCACCCAACACAATACGGTTCTCGCCGGAAGCGGACGACAGGGTCTGAAGCGACTCGTTCAGCGTTGGGTGGCGCGTCATGCAGATCTCATGACCGGGGTGAGCCGTGACCTCGTGGAGGAGTCGCTGGGGTTTGGCGCCCGTCGCGCCGAGCTCGCCGATGTGCCGTCCCCCAGGGTCCCTGAGCTGCTTGCGCAGCCG
>JBBRWQ010000085.1:0-13633 GCA_038249115.1 Actinomycetales bacterium | reverse complement strand
TCGGTAGTCGTCTATGTCATCGCCAACAGGGTCTGCCTGAGCACCGGGATCGTCCAGGAGCACATCGAGCAGTCCAGGCAAGAGGCCGCGTTCGAGGAGGAGGAGCTCGGCGCGGCCCGTGGCCCCGGCCTTCGTCGCTCCTGGTTGAACGCCGGGCGGCCGGCGCGCAGACCGCCTCGACACGACTGGAGCCACGAACCAAGGGCTTGAGTCGGAACCTCGACCAGACGTTCGTTGAGCGACCCCAAGGCCCCCCATACTGCTCGCGTCTATGTGGGCCGGAATGATGCTTCCTTGTCGCGGTTGTGCCACGGACAAACAGCTTCGTGTCAGCCGGCCAGCTCACTGTCATCGGCAAGAGAGGGAGTCCCATTAGCAACGGGGCTGCGGTGACGATCTAGCGGTCCGGCGGCGGGCGTCGAGCTCTGCTGAGTCTGTGTCAGATACCGATCCGTTGCGGATCAGCCAGGACCTGTCCGGTATCCAATTCGAATCGTTTCGACGCGTCGGTCAGCGTCCTCCCACGGCGACATCGCGACGTGCGAACAAGCCATAGGAATCTGGCTTTGGCCGTCGCAGATGAGCCGTAATCGAGACGTTAGCAACCACCAGATCCGATCCGACATGGTTGACCAGAGCCTCATGGTGGCAGCGACAGACCGAGAGCTGACGCCACTCGTGGGCGGCTGACCGACAGGAGCAGCAATGCTTGAATCCAGCGACATCATCGCCTTCAGCTGGAGCACCGACCTGGCGCGTGCTCGCGAGTTCTACGAGCACACACCTGGCCTGCGCTGCATCGAGCAGAGTGACTTCGCCTGCATTTTCGACGTCAACGGGCCGATGCTTCGCCTCACCGCTGTGCCCGAGGTGGCCAAGCCCGGTTACACGGTGCTGGGGTGGCGCGCGGAATCCATCGAGGAGACCATCCAGGCTCTGGCCGGCAATGGCGTCGTCTTCACTGGGTACGACGGTATGGACCAAGACGTCAGCGGGGCTTGGATCGCATCCGGAGGAGACAAGGTGACCTGGTTCACCGACCCCGACGGGAACAACCTCTCGGTGACGCAGATCGCAACTGTTCTGTCAGGGTGCGGGAGCGGCCCAGAACGTGTCGCGCCCCCATACGGTGCTGCCGCAGTTCGTGGGAACCGCCACCACACGACAGGGGGCACGAGCAGCGCACGAGTTTCGCACTCCGGTGCGGGACGCTTGAGTTTCACACCAACGCCTTCCGCACCACGTCGGCCGCAACGTTGAGCTGGGCGACCTCGTGGGTGTCGAAGTCCTGGACCCGCACGGTTGCGAGGAGGCGCTCGAGCTGGGCGTGGACGACGTGGCGCTGCTCGGGTCGACAGTGCCAGGCCAGCTCTGCCAGGAGTTGGAAGAGGCGTCGCATGACTTGCGGGTCGGATGCTCCGTACCGGCGCGGTTGGGTGATCGCGACGTCGACGAGGTTCTCGAGGTCCGGGCGGTGCAGGACCACCCTGATGCGCTTGTCGTCGTCGGGAAGCAGTACAGGACTGAGGTCATACCCGGCGAGCTCGCACAGGAGGGCGGAGATGTGGCCGAGGGTGTGAACGGCGGTGGTTGGGTCGTTGATCCCCGGGGAGAGTGCCTTGTTGGCGACGTCGGTCAACTGTCGAAGCCCGTGTGCGATGTCTTGGACGGCGGTCCGTTCGAAGCCGGTATGAATCGCTTGGGCCAGCCGTTGCTGAAGCCAATTCCGGAGGTCTTCGTCGGCGACGGCCCCGGAGGCGGTCCACGCCGACCCGACAGGGCTGCCTTCGACCAGTGAGCTGCCGATGCAGGTGTCCAGGACGACAATCACGTCGAGGTCGACGCAGATCCGTAGGAGTTCTTGTTCGTCGATAAGGATCAGGAACCCGGAGCCCGGGGATACCAGGGTCAGGGCTTCGGGTGGGGTCTGCGGGACGTGCTGAGGCTTGTCCGGCGAAGGATCGATCTGGCGGAGTGTGGACCTGAGGGTCGCGGACGCGTCCTTGTGTACGTCGCGCAGCACCGTCTCGACGCGGATCTGTCGGACCAGATGGGCCAGGAAGACGACGAGGACGATGACGCTCGCAACGGCCAGGACGAAGGAGAGGGTGACCGACAGCCGAGGAACAAACTCGGGTACCGCGACATCGCTGCTGCGAACGGTGCGAAGCACAGCCAGCGAGTAGGTGAAGGTGGCGAGGAAGACGCCCAGGGTCGCCTGCATGAACATGTCCCTGGCAAAGGTGCGAAGTAGCCGAGGCGAGAACTGGCTGCTGGCAAGCTGCAGGGTCACGACCGTCAGGGAGAACGTCAACGAGGTGACGGTAATGAGCGAGCTCGAGACGGCGGCGAGGACGGTTCGTGCGGCGCCTGCGTCGCCGCCGAAGATCACTGCGGACAGCCAGTCGGGTAGGGCACCGTCGACCGCAGCGTCGAGGTGCGGAAGGGCCAGCCCAGCGATCAGAGCAGCCATCACCGAGATGACGGGCAGTGGCCACAGCTGAGAGCGGACTGCGTCTCGCAGCGCTGCCAAGGGCGCCGTCACCATTGCCACGCGATACCCGAGCTGAGGGGCCTTCCGGCCGAGGCTCCTGCGACGGAGAGCCACACGCCGATGGGTCCGAGGTAGTCGTGCCGCCCAAGGCAGATGGCCAGGCTGCCAGCGATCGCGAGGATGAAGCCCTGCGGAGGCGCCACCATGTGTGTCAGCCTGATGGCGGTCGAGCGCCACGGGCGGCCGCCCTGCAGGTCTGTGGGAGTCACGCTCTCGTTCCCGTTCACATCTTCTCCTTGAGCCCTCGCCGGATGTGCAGCCAGTTGACCGGGTAGGCGGTGGCGAAGCCGGCGACCATGGCCAGTTGCATCATGAACCAGAACTCGAGGCTGAGCGGGTCAGCGCGGCGGGCAAAAGGGTAGGCAGCACGAGGAACTGGCCGATGCCCATGATCCCATACATGCCGATCTGCCAGGCGGCGATGGAGACGGTGTCGGCCTTGACGGCGGCCCAGATCCCCTGTCCCAGCGACAGCTGCCGCATCGGAGCGATGGAGAAGTACTGGAATGCGATGCCGAAGATAGGCGAGAACGAAGTCGAGTACCAGGCAGCGAAGATGTGGTCGTTGAAGAGCCAACCGGCCCGAAGAGCACCGCGGCGCAGGGGAAGGCGACGAGGACGAACTCTCCGACGAGGTCACCCAGGGTGCACCCGGCACCGCAGTGGGTGGTGCCGGCGGCGTCGGCCTCGGGCATCGGCCGGTCGTCCATGCTCGGTTCTTCGCCCGGTTCGGTCCGCGGCCTTTGCGCCAGTAGAACGTGAGCCGCAGGAGGCTGCCGAACAGCATGGTCAACGGCCAGACGAACGCCATGACCGTCGCCTGTTCTGGGCGAGGGATGATGTCGATCAGGACGATGACCGCACAAGCGACCGCGATGGTGAGTGAGGCACCGGACAGGATGGTCAGCCACTGCGGGAAACTGTCGTCGTGCACCCGCCGCCGACCCCTTCGCGGGTGGTGGTCAGCAGCAGTGGCACCGCTGCGTGAACGATGTCCAAGGAAGGGCCTGCGCGACCGCGACGGACTGCGCGGTCACTCCGAGCAGGGCACAGCAACATGATGCGAATGATATCTGGGGCACACTCTCGAGCCGTCGCGAAAAGGTATGCCTCCTCAGGCCGAGCACCGATCTTTGGACGGCTCTCGGGCTCCTTGGTCCTTCGCGCGACTGCCGACCCTTTCCGCACATCACTACTGCCCGAAAGGATTCCCCGGCCGTCATCATGCCGGCACGAACGCCGAAACAGGAACGGTGTGCGGCCACAACGGCGGTATCGTCCCCGACGAAGGTAGGTGTCCGCAGCGGCGTCGCTTTTGGGACAAGCTGGATCGGCATGCGGGCCCGCTTGCGAATTCCATATGTCGTTGACTGCGGGCGCAGTTGCTGAAACCCGGTTGTTCTGGCGTTGCCAACGAACTGACCACCATGCCCTCGCCTGGTGACGTCAGGAACGGCCAAGACAACGACGACTTCCTCAAGGATCTGTTTCACCCGGCCATCGACTTAGCTGACGTCGTCTAACCGAAAACCGACCTTCAAACTGACCTGGAAGTGCGCGACGGAACCATCTGCGATCTGACCTCGGATCTCTGATACCTCGAACCATTCCAAGTTCCGCAGAGTCTGGCCCGCGCGCTCTACGCCATTGCGGATGGCCTGCTGAAGGCTCTCCGGCGAACTCCCCACGATTTCGGTAACGCGATACGTGTGATCGGACATGGCAGACCTCCGCTGGTTTGAGAACACTTCGATTGCCAATCACACCCGCGTCTGAGGTCACACGCAACCCGTTGAGACCCACGAAAGAGCACGCCGTCCCGAGGTATGGGTTCCTGTCCAGTGCTAAATCGAGCGGTTCGTGCCGCGGGTCGCCTGCGCCGCGCATCAGATCGAGCAGTTGGCCACGAGCGTGCCCAATTCGAACTCTTCTGGCACCGTAACGCGAACGGGCTGCGGTGACGATCTGTGGTCCGCCGGTGTCGACCCCTGCGGAATCTGTGTCAGATACCGATCCACGGCCGGTGACGGGCTGCCGTGGCTCAACTGGCGAAGGCATCGGGTCTGGCGCGGCGCAGCATCGAGGCCATCGAGGCCGGTGGGGTGACGAAACCGGCCGAGCGTCACCACATCACGGTTGCCCTCGGCTGGCTGTCGGCCAACCAGGTCACCAAGGCGCTGCCCGTGACCGCACCACGAGGCGATGCGGCGCTTGCGCCGGGTGCGGCCGTCGATCAGACCCCACCGCGGCGCAAGCTGAAAGTACCCGGGTCCGCTGGTCAGTGGGCAGGACGCGTGGTGGCGCACGGCGTCGTCCAGTGATGCCGGCGCCGACGAACAAGGGACTCCTCTAACGCCGGGTGCAGCCGCTCTCAGCCCAGATCCTGGGACGGCCCGAGGGGTTACTGGAAGGCCTGAGCGAGCTGCTCGTGCAAGAAGACGGTGGACTGTCGATACTGACAGTCGCGGTCATCATGATGTCCTTCTTCGAGTCGGTTGTCAGAGATCACTCGAAGGATCACGCGGTGGCCGCACCCGCGTCCGCAGGACACGCTCACCGGCTACTCGTACACCACCCTGCCGGACTCAACTGCCCCCGAGTGCTCGACGCCCTGGTCGACAGCAGGATCGACAGATAACCGCTCCCCCGAGCCGGCCGTGGTCGTACATGGGGAAGAGATTCTGCGCCCACTCGTCGTGGCCGACGTAGGTCGGCTCTGGCCCGAGGATGACGACCCCAGGCCCGCTCATTGCGGGCCACTGGGCGTCCCGATGGCCTCGGCGAGCGCGGCGTGAAGCTGCTCCAATCCGACGGTGACGTCGGCGCCGAGATGGACCCGCAGGGCGCGCCGCCCGCGTGTGGCGAGCACGTCGAGGTCGCTTCGGGCCTCAGCTTCTTTGACCAGCCCGAAGCTGTAGCGGTGCCCGGGCACGGCCACCTCGACAGCGTCGTCGCAGGTGATCTGTAAGAACACCCCGGTGTTGGGGCCGCCCTTGTAGGTTTGTCCGGTGGAGTGCTGGAAGCGGGGCCCGAACCCGACGCAGGTGGCCACCTGGAGGGTGTCTCGGATGAGCGTTCGCATCTCGGTGAGGACGGCCTCGTGCGCGGGGGCCATCTGCACGTAGGCGAGCAAGGCCACATAGTCTCCGGCCCTGGCGCGTGCCAGATGTGTCCGGACGTAATCGGCCAGGTTGGGGCGGCTGGCTCCCGAGTTCGAAGGGTTGGCAGCCCGGGTCAGCTCGGCGCCGTTGCGATCGTCGGCGTAGAGCTTGATTGTTTCGCCTTCCCACAGTGGGGAAAGTTCGGGCAGGGAGCCCTCCTGGTCGTAGCGGTCGGTGAGCTGGCGGGCCAGGACCTTGGCCTCTTCGACGTCGGGCTGGTCGAAGGGGTCGATGCCGATGATCGAGCCGGCTACCGCGGTGGCGAACTCCCATCGGAACAGCTCCCCGCCGAGGTCGTAGAGGTCGGACAGCTCGATGCGCACCACGGGATGGCCTGCCGCTTCGAGCGCCGTGATCTTGGCTGCTTGTTCGGTGTCGTCGTCGCCGTCGAGGGTGATGGAGCAGAAGAGCCGGTCGGCTCCATACAGCGAAGGCTCCCCGAGTGGTTCGCTGTCGACCGGGACCACGCCTTTGCCCTGCTTGCCGGTCGATTCGGCCAGGAGCTGCTCGAGCCAGGCCCCCAGGTGGGCGACTGCGGGGGAGGTGACGAGGGTGACCTTGTCACGTCCGGCGTTGACGCAGGTGCCGATGACCGCCCCGAGCGCGAGGCCGGGGTTGTGGGCGACCGGCACCGAGGGGGCACAGGCGTGTGCCATCTTTTCGGCCGAAGAGAACAGCCGCCCGACGTCGACGCCGCAGGCCGCGCCGGGCACCATGCCGAAGTCCGACAGTGCTGAGTAGCGGCCGCCGATCGAGGGCACGCCGAAGAACACCGCCCGGTACCCCTGTCGCTCGGCCATAGCTTGAAGGGGCGAGCCGGGATCGGTGATGGCGATGAAATGCGAGCCGGCCGCCTCGGCGCCGACGGCGGTGGCCATGCGGTCGTAGAAGTAGGCGGCGAAGATGTTGGGCTCCAAGGTGGTGCCCGATTTGGAGGACACGAAGAACAGCGTGTGGGCGAGATCGACGCGCTCCTCCATGGCTTTTACCTGCTCGGGGTCGGTCGAATCGAGCACGAGGAGCCGGGGGAGTCCCGTCTCGGCAGGAAAGGTGTGGGCGAGCAGGTCGGGGCAGAGGCTCGATCCCCCCATGCCGAGCACCACCGCGTCGGCGAAACGGGCCTCGCGCACCTCTTCGACCAACGCGTCGAAGCGATGGTCGTGGGCTGCTTGGTCGAGGGCGACGCCGAGCCAGCCCAGCCAAGCGTCTTCGCCCTTCCCGGTCCACACCGTTGCGTCGTGGGCCCAGATCCGGGCAACCTTGCCGGTCGAGCGCCACTGGTCGATGACCCCGTCGACCTGGTCGGCCAGCTCCCTCGGCAGCGACGTGCGCAGCCGCCACGGCTCCGGTCTTTGGGCGTCGCCGGCGAGGGCGCGTTCCACCGAGGAGAGGAGATCGCGAAACGCAGTGGCGAACTTCTCCACCCCTTCGGCCACCAGCTGGTCGAGCACCTCGGAGAGCTCGACGCCGTGACCCGAAAGGCTGTCCAGGACGGCGTGAGCGCCTTCCACGTCCTCTTCGAGTGCCGGGCGAACCTTGCCGCGGGCGGCGAAGGCCTCGAAGGTGGCTGGCGGCACGGTATCGACGGTGTCGGGGCCCAGGAGCGCCTCGACGTAGAGCAGTTCGGGCAGGGCCGGGTTCTTGGTGCTGGTCGATGCCCACAGCAGGCGCTGGGAGCGGGCTCCTTGTTCGGCGAGCGCGTTCCAACGTTTGCCCGAGAACAGCTTGCGGGAGGCGGCGTAGACGACCTTGGCGTTGGCGATGGCCACCTTGCCCGCATAGGCGCGGTCGAGGTAGGGCTCGACCGCCGAGTCGAGGCGGGAAACGAAGATGCTCGCCACCGAGGCGATGCCGGCGATGCCGGCGCCGGCGGCGAGGCGGTCCTCAAGGCCGGCCAGGTAGGCCTGGGCGGCGGACTCGTACGCGGCCAGACCGAACAGCAAGGTGACGTTCACGTTGATGCCGGCCCCGATCAGCTCCTGTATCGCGGGGATACCTTCTTCGGTGCCCGGCACCTTTACCATCAGGTTGAGCCGGTCGACAGCACCCCACAGCCGCTTGGCCTCAGCCACGGTGGCGGCGGTGTCATGGGCAAGCTCGGGGGAAACCTCCATGCTCACGTACCCATCGTCGCCGCCGCTCTCGTCGTAGACGGGTCGGAAGATGTCGGCCGCCCCGCGGATGTCGGCGATGGCGAGGGACTCGTAGGCCGACTTGGCGTCGGTCGGCCCCGAGCGGCGCAGCTCGGCGATGGCGTCGGTGTAGTCGCTCGAGCCGGCTATGGCCGCGTCGAAGATCGAGGGGTTGGAGGTCACGCCCCGCAAGCCCTCCTCCTTCACCATGTGCTCGAGCTCGCCGGAGGTGAGAAGCGAGCGGCGGATGCCGTCGTACCAGATGCTCTGACCGAGGGCGAGAGCCTGGTGAACCGGGGTGGTCATGAGTGTCTCCTTTGTGATTCGAGCTGGCGCTGTGCTTCGAGCTGGCTGTGTCGTTCGATCTGGTGGCGGGCGGCGTCGGCCACCTTGTCGGGGGTGAAGCCGAACTTGGTCTGGAGATCCTTGAGCGGCGCCGAGGCCCCGAACGTGTGCATGCCGATGACCGCGCCGTCGGTGCCGACGTAGCGGTGCCACCCCAAGGTGGATGCCTCCTCGACCGCCACCCGCGCCCGGACCCCGGGAGGGAGCACCGAGTCGCGGTAGGCGGCCGGCTGGCGGTCGAACAGTTCACAGCTCGGCATGCTCACCACACGGACCGCTACCCCTTCGGTACTGAGCTCCTCGTAGGCGGCGACGGCGAGGGAGACCTCGCTGCCCGTCGCGATGATGATGACCTCGGGCGGCCCCTCGGCCGGCTCGGCCAGCACGTAGGCACCCTGGGCGAGACCCGACGCCGGGGCGTAGCGGGATCGGTCGAGGGTGGGGACGGCCTGGCGGGTGAGCACCAGGGCGACCGGGTCGTGTTGCAGGCCCATGATGACCCGCCAGGCTTCGGCCACCTCGTTCGCGTCGGCGGGGCGCAGGACGACGAGGCCCGGGATTGCTCGTAGCGAGACGAGCTGCTCGACCGGCTGGTGGGTGGGACCGTCTTGGCCCATGCCGATCGAGTCGTGGGTGAAGACGTGGATGACGGGGACCTCCATCAGCGCGGACAGGCGAATCGCTCCCCGGGCATAGTCGGAGAAGACCAGGAAGCTCGACCAGTAGGCCCGGACCTTGGAGAGCGCCAGCCCGCTCGTGATCGCCGCCGCGGCGTGCTCGCGGATGCCGAAGTGGAAGTTGCGGGCTCCGTAGCTGTCCTGCTCGAAGTCCCCCGCACCTGAGAACGTCAGGCGGGTCTTCGTGGACGGTGCCAGGTCGGCCGATCCCCCGATCAGCCAGGGAACCCGAGGCGCGATGGCGTTGAGGACCTCCCCCGAGGAGTCCCGGGTGGCCGCACCGGTGGGATCGGCGTCGAAGGTTGGAATGTCGGCGTCCCATCCCGGGGGAAGCTCGCGGCGCTGCATGGCTAACAGCTCCTCCGCGAGATCAGGATGCTCATGTTTGTAGCCAGAGAACAGGGCCATCCACGCCTCGCGAAGCTCTGACCCGCGGGCCCCGATACCCGCGGCGAAGTGCTCGTAGACCCCGTCGGGAATCAAGAACTTGGCCTCCTCGGGCCAGCCGTAGCTGGCCTTGGCCTTCTTGACCTCTGCCGCGCCCAACGGCTGGCCGTGCGCCGCGCTCGTGTCGACGATGTCGGGCGCGCCGTAGCCGATGTGGCTGTCGACGATGACGAGGGTTGGTCGCTCCGTCTCGTCCCGGAACACCTGGAACGCCTCGGAGAGCGAACCGAGGTCGTTGGCGTCGGAGACCCGGGTCACGTTCCAGCCGTAGCCGGAGAAGATCGTCCCCACGTCCTCGCTGAAGGCCAGTGCGGTGTTGCCTTCGATGGTGACGTGGTTGTTGTCGTAGATCCAGCACAGCTTGGACAGCCCCAGATGCCCGGCGAGCGACGCCGCCTCGGCGGAGATGCCCTCCATCATGCAGCCGTCACCCATGAGCGCGTACACGTCGAAGTCGAACAGCTCGAAGCCAGGTCGGTTGTAGCGCTCGGCGAGCCAGCGCGAGGCGATCGCCATGCCCACGGAGTTCGCGACGCCCTGGCCCAGGGGCCCCGTCGTGGCCTCCACCCCCGAGGTCCAGCGGTACTCGGGATGCCCCGGGCAGCGGGACCCGAGCTCACGGAAGGACTTGATGTCCTCGAGGGTCACCGACGCTCGGCCGACGGTCTCATAGGCGGGGTTCACCGCTTTTACCTGTGCCAGGTGCAACAGGGCGTAGAGGAGGATCGATGCGTGCCCTTCGGAGAGCACGAAGCGGTCCCGGTTGGGCCAGATCGGATCGGCAGGATCGAAGCGAAGCTGGCGCTGCCAGAGCTGATAGCCGACCGGCGCCATGCCCATCGGCGTCCCCGGATGACCCGAGTTCGCCTTCTCCACGGCGTCGATGGCGAGGGTGCGCAGGGTGTTGACACAGATCGTGTCGAGATCACCGGACGGGCGAGGTGGTGTGGTCATCGTGGTCCTTCTTCGTCGGTTGGTGGTACTCGGCAGGCTGCTTTCATCGGGTGGGGAGTGGGGCACAGTCGAGATGGGGAGCGGAGATGACAGGCAACGACAGCCAGGGATCCATCGACACCCAGAAGCGCCTCGCCGCCGAAGCCGCAGCCGAACTGGTGGAAGCGGACATGACCGTCGGGCTCGGCACCGGCTCCACCGGCTCCACCTGCTGGCCGCCCTCGCACACCGGCGCCTCGACGTCTGCTGTGTGGCGACCTCGCCCGCCACGTCTGACCTCGCCCGCCGCCTCGGACTGGACGTGCGGCCCTTCACCGGCGTCGACCACCTCGATGTCGCCATCGACGGGGCGGACCAGGTGGACCCAGCCGGCTGGCTGGTCACGGGCGGGGGTGGTGCCCACACCAGGGAGAAGATCGTCGCCGCGGCAGCGACGCGCTACGTCGTGATCGTCTCGTCGAACAAGATGGTGGAGTCCCTGGCGGCCCCTGTACCCCTCGAGCTGTTGGCCTTCGGCCTCGACGCCACGCTTCGCGCCCTCGGTCACGCCCGCGTGACCGACAAGCCGGCGCGCCTGGACAAAGGGGTGCTCGCGGGCTACTTCGGGCCGATCGGCGACCCCGGCGAACTGGCGCAGCGGCTCTTCGCGATACCCGCGGTGGTGCAGCACGGCCTGTTCCCGCCATCCATGGTGAGTGGCATCCTCATCGGCCAGGGCATCCAGGTTCACCGTCGCCGCCCCGGCGGCTAACCCGGCGGCGATGGGGTGGCAGGGGAGCGTCCCGCCTGCCGCAGGGGGGCTCACTACCTGCCCGGGCGACACTTGCCGAGGCACTACCGGCCCGGTCGTCACAGCCCCGGGAATCCGTCTTCGAGGGAGCGGAGCACGTGTGCGCCTCCGGCCGTCTCGAGCTCAGCGACCGAGTAGTGGCCGCTCGCCACCCCGACCGACACCGCGCCCGACGCGTTGGTCGCCTCCATGTCGTGGGGGGTGTCGCCTACCACGTAGACCTGGGACGGGGCCAGCTGGTCGTGCAGGCGGGCGGCCTTTTCGATAGCGAGCCCGGTGAGCTCGGTGCGGTCGGGTGAGTCCGAGCCGTAGGCGCCGAAGATGAAGAACCGGTTCAGGTTGGCGGGGACGAGCTTGGTTCGCGCCGCGCCTTCCATGGCACCAGAGACGAGCCCGAGTATGACGCCGGCTTCTCCCAGTCGGAGCAGGATCTTCTCCGCTCCCGGGAGCACCCGGTAGCTCTTCGAGACCCCGATGTCGGTGGCCAGGTGCAGGAGGTATTGGGCGTAGAGCCGGGTGAGCTCGTCGTCGCTCGGGTCGCGACCAAGCACGGCGTTGAAGGTGGCGCGGGCCACCTGCGGGTCGGTCTCACCCGCCGAACTGTGCTCGCCGATATCGGCGGGGATGCCGTAGAGCTTGTCGAACGCCGCCTTCCAGCTTCTCGTCCCCGAACCCCCGGTGTGGACGAGGGTCTCGTCGACGTCGAACAGCACGACGACCGGCTTGGCCGTCTCCGTCGTCTCCGTCGGCTTCGTGGTCTTCGTCGTTGGGGGCATCTCAGCCCTTCTTCTCGTCGTGGCCGCCGAAGCCCTTGCGCATGGCCGAAAGCACCTTGTCGGCGAAATCGTCGAGGTCCCGAGAAGCGAATCGGGAGTACAGCGCAGTGGTGAGCACCGGGGTAGGCACCCCTTCGTCGATCGCCGCGATCGAAGTCCACCGGCCTTCGCCCGAATCCGATACCCGCCCGGCGTACTCCGCGAGATCAGGCGAGTCGTAAAGGGCGGTGGCAGCCAGGTCCAACAGCCACGACTCGATGACGCTGCCGCGCCGCCATACCTCGGTGACCGCGGTGGTGTCGATGTCATATTGGTAGAACTCGGGGGATTCCATCGGGGCCGTCTCGGCGTCGGATGCGGAGCTCTTCTTGCCGGCGTTGGCGTTGCGCAGGACGTTGAGGCCCTCGGCGAAGGCCGCCATCATCCCGTACTCGATGCCGTTGTGGACCATCTTCACGAAGTGTCCAGCCCCGTTCGGTCCGCAATGCAAGAAGCCGTGCTCGGCCGAGTCAGGCTCCCCGGTGCGGCCCGGGGTTCGGGACGCCGACTCGATGCCGGGTGCGATGGTGGAGAAGATCGGTCCGAGGTGCGCGACGACGTCATTTTCGCCGCCGATCATGAGGCAGTAGCCCCGGTCGATTCCCCACACCCCGCCGCTGGTCCCGCAGTCGACCAGGTGGATGCCCTGTCCAGACAACGTTGCGGCGCGGGCGATGTCGTCTCGGTAGTAGGAATTCCCCCCGTCGATGATCATGTCTCCCTGTTCCATGTGGGAGGCCACCTTCTCGATGGTCTTGCCGGTGATCTCCCCGGAGGGCACCATGACCCAGACCGCCCGAGGCGCCGACAGCTTCTCGACGAAGTCGGCCACCGAGCTCGCCCCAGTTGCTCCCTCTTTCTCGAGATCCTTGATGGCGGCGGCGTTTACGTCGAAGACCACGCAACTGTGGCCATCGCGCATCAGGCGTCGAACGATGTTGGCCCCCATCCGTCCGAGGCCGACCACACCGAGCTGCATCGGGTTATCCGTTGGCATATCTGTTCTCCTCCGTCTGTCGTACCGTTGGTCTGTGGTGGCGCGGGTCGGCCCGTTGGGCTGTTGGTCCCGATCGATCCGTGATGGCCGTGCGTACCGGCGTCAGTCCTCCGGGTTCTTCGCATCGGGGAGCCCTGGCAGCTGCCACGGCGGATGGCCTCTCAGGATTTCGTCGCCCTCATGAGGGCCCCACGATCCGGTCAGGTACGGCAGGGGTGCGGGTGGATGGTCCACCAGCGGCTGAAGCACCCGCCAGGTCTCTTCAACCGAGTCCTCCATGGTGAACAGGGAGTGGTCGCCGATGAGCGCGTCGTGCAACAGCCGCTCGTAGGGTCCGGGAGGGCGACCGAGCTCGGTGGCGAAGGAGAGGTCCATGTGCACGTCTTTCGATGCTCGGCCGTCTGAGCCTTTGGAGAGCATCACCAGGCGCAGGCCCGGGTCGGGGTCGATCCGGATGATCAGCTGGTTGGCATTGGTGTGGCGTGGCTCGTCCAAGAAGGACAGCCGTGGTGGGCGGCGGAAGATCACTCTCACCTCGGTGGCACAGGCAGCGAGCGCCTTTCCGGCCCGGATGAAGAACGGCACGCCCGCCCAGCGCGCGTTCTGCACCTCGAGGCGCAGCGCGACGTAGGTTTCCGTCGCTGATTCCCTCTTCACGCCGGGGACCTTCGAGTACCCGGCGTACTGTCCTCGCACGCAGCGGGCCGGATCGACGTCGGCCATGGCCCGGAAGATGTCGGCTTTCCTGTCCCACAGCGCCC
>JBBRWQ010000084.1:0-13736 GCA_038249115.1 Actinomycetales bacterium | reverse complement strand
CGCTCACGGGCTACTCCAGAGCCCACAATCGCGCCGGCCGCGTACCGAGCCTTGGACCGGCTCGGCGTCACCTCGTTCATCATGGGCGCCGCGACCCAGCGGGTAGTGCAGGCTATCGGTGTGCGCATGACAATGATTTCTGTCACGGCCATCGCCGGCATGATCTTCGTCGGCGGCTGGACCAGACGACATTTCTCGGCCTCGGCCGTGCGGCACTGGCACCGTTCGACGGCGCCGACCTTCATGGCCGGTCGGCTGCGCACGCGTGTCGTGGGGACGGGCGCACCAGCAACCGTGCTGCTGCACGGGATCGTCGCATGCGGCGACTACTACGGCGCCAGCTACGACGTATTGGCTGACGGACGGCGCCTCGTCGTTCCCGACCTGCTCGGCTTCGGGGACTCCTACCTGTCCGCGTCCCCAACGGGTTACGCCCTGGACGCGCACCTGGACGCACTCGACGAGATGGCGACCGCCCTGCAGCTGACCGGACCACTGATCATCGTGGGGCACTCGATGGGAGCAGTCCTCGCACTGCACTGGGCGGCCCGCCGAGGCGCCCAGGTCCAGAAGGTGATCGCGATGAGCGCGCCGCTCTACCTCACCCCCGCCGAAGGGCGCTCGCACGTTCGCGGCCTCGGACGGATGGAGGCGATGATGGCGTTCGACACCGCCGTCGCGCGCGCGTCCTGCGCCTGGATGTGCCGGCACCGCACCACGGCAGGTTGGGTCGCTGTCGCGCTCAAGCCGCGCCTGCCAGTTCCCCTGGCCCGGCGCGGGGTCCTGCACACCTGGCCGGCATACCTGGCCACCATGGAACACGTGGTCCTACACAGCGAGTGGCAGGCCGCGCTGGCCACCCTGTCCGCGGCCCGTGTCCCGGTGCTCTTCGCGGCCGGGGACCGCGACCCGGTGCCTGTCCCTGGACGCACCACGCAACTCGCCGAGCAGTACCCGACAGTCACCTCGGCCCTCCACCCCACCGCCGACCACGACCTGCCGCTGGTCGAACCCGCTTGGTGTATGCGCCTGCTCGACGACTCACCTACACACAGCAAGGTGGCGCCAACCGCAGCGCAAGAGGAACCTGGCTGTGCTGCACCTAGGTGACGCCGATTGCCAGAGGAGAGCCGCACCCGACGCAGATCGAACTGGTCATGGGCGGCGGCTAGCCGCGGGGTTCCCCGTCACGACCGTGCCTGGGTGGAGTTGTCGCTGCGTGCCAGTCGGGGCAGCCAGGTGGTGTTGATCGGCCGGCGCGACCATCACAAGGGCTCCGCGTCGATCCGGGTCGAGAGCGGTGGCGAGGATCGGACTACGGGACGATCGACGCGACGGTGAGCGGCGGTCACCTGCTCCACCCGGCTCTGTCTGGGCCCACCGGTGCGGCTTGGTTAGGGCGCTGTGCGGAGCCATTGGCTTCGGGTCAACGGCAGGTTGCTGGCTGCTTGCTCACCTTGCCGGACTGCGACAACTTGGAAGATGGTGATGTTGCCGTGCTCGAAAGCCAGCGCGCTGGCTGCGAGGTAGAGCAGCCAGGTGCGCGCCCGGGATGGGGGGACGAGTTGTTGCGCCTCCTGCCAGGAGTCGCGCAGGTTTTTCACCCAGGCGCGCAGAGTCAGCGCGTAGTGCTCGCGCAGCGCCTCGACATCACGCACCTCGAAACCGACCTGCTCAAGTGACTCGACTGTGCTGCTGAGCGTGACGACTTCTCCGTCGGGGAAGATGTAACGGTCGATGAAGCCCGGCTGGTCTTTCGAGGCCGTGGGCAGTGGCCGCACCGATGCGATGGCGTGGTTGAGTAGGCGCCCGCCCGGTGTCAGCAGGTCCATCAGGGTTTGGCTGTACGCCCGTAGCTGGGTGCTTCCTACGTGCTCGGACATCCCCACGCTGCAGATGGCGTCGTAAGGTCCGTCGTTGACGTCGCGATAGTCCTGCAGGCGGATCTCCACAAGGTCACCGAGGCCTGCCGCGTCGACCCGCTTGCGAGCCAGCGTCGCCTGCTCCTGGCTCACTGTGACCCCGACCACACTCACGCCGTGCTGGGTTGCTGCGTGAATCGCCAGCGAGCCCCATCCGCAACCCACGTCCAGCAGCCGCATCCCGGGGCGCAGGCCGAGCTTGGTGCACACCAGTTCGCACTTGTCCCGCTGGGCCTGGTCCAGGCCGTAGTCCGGGCCGCTCTCCTGCGCCCAGTAGGCGCAGGAGTAGACCATGCTCGGACCCAGGATCAGCCGGTAGAACTCATTGCGGACGTCGTAATGGTGGGAAACCGACTGGGCATCCCGGCTGACGCTGTGCAGCCGGCCGTGGCGTCGACGTATTTCCTCCGCGGGCGGGCGCGGTGGTGGTCCAACCACACCTATCCGAGCAGCGGTCACCGCGGCTGCGAGGCGCTGCCGCGAACTCAAGCCGATCCCCTGGTGATGGGCGACTCGTTCGATCACCTCGGGCAGATCGAGCAGGGCGAAGATGTCGCCCTCGATCTGAATATCTCCCGACACATAGGCGCGAACCAGGCCGAGCTCGCCCGGAGCCCACATCAGTCGACGCAGCCCCCGTCTGCGGACGAATACCACCGTGGCTGATGCATCAGGGTCACCTGCTACCGAACCGTCCCAGCACCTAATCCGGATCGGCAACGGTCCCCCAACCGCCGCCTGCAGGATCAAAAGCACATCAGTTGCAGCACCCGATGACCCTTGGCGGGAAGTGTGCTGAGACTGCGGACCTCGGTCGACCTTCTCGAACATGTGAGTTCCTTCATGAGCTCTGCGAAGTGCGGTGGTTCATGCATGATTCTCATACGAGCAGTGCCCCGGGCGGGTCAGCGATCATGACCACTTCCACGTCACCATGCGCGACCCCGAGGGCAACGAGTTCGACCTGCGAAAGGCGAACGCCTCCACCGGCCAGCTGGCCGGTGGAGGCCTCCTATCCAGCGCCCCGCAGGGATGGGTCAGGCGTGGGCGAGTACTGGGTGCGAGCCCAGCTTGGCCAGGACCTCTTCCTCCGGCGAGACACGCCGCAGGTGGGCGAAGCCGAGCAGCGAGAGGAGGAGCATCAGACCGGCGCCGATGAAGGAAACGATCGCGGCGATGCCGGCGATGGTGCCCATGGTGCCGAATGCGTAGGCGTTGAGCAGCAGACCGCGCAGGGTCTCGCCTTTGAACGATGACGCGACCTGTCCGGCCAGCTTGGTGTCGTCGGGGCTGATCCTTGCCTTGGCGCTGAGCTGGGCGTAGGTCTGGCCGCCGTTGGACTCCTTGAGGTGCACCGCGATGAAGTGGTTGGCGTACGCCTCGGCCTGCTGGCCGTTGACCAGTTGCTGGTCTGCGTACTGGTTGAGGAACGGGCCGATCTCCGGGCTGGCCGTGGCCGGGCCCTCCGGTGGGAAGAAGATCTGCTGCTGAGTGAGCTGGGTCTTCACCTGGTCGCCGACGAAGGTGCTCGCCCACGTGAGCAGACCACCGGCGGAGAGCAGGATGATCGCCAGGACAAGTCCTCCGCTGGCGAGAAGGGCATCGAAAGTCTTGCGTCGCATTGTCCGTTACCTCCATGATAAGCAACCGGCCGCTTCTGCATCGGCCTCACTAGTCGCTCCCTGCAGGGTAAGGTCGCGATTATGTCGCCCCGACCTTGAAAACCGTGAAGGTTCCGTGAAGATCGTCGCTCGCCACCAAGTAGAGCCGCGTGACATCCAGAAGTCAGGAAAAACCACCGCCATGACTAGCCCGGCGAGGGCAACGGCGGCAGCCGAGCCAGCCAGCAGGCCGCACGCGACCAGCGCCCGATCACCCAGCCTCAGCTTTGTCCCTAGAACTCATGGACGTGTCTCGAGTTCTTAGTCCACCAAAATCCCAGCGAGGACCCATTATCGACATCCTGATCGTCCTGGATGACGTCAACGATGAAGACAGTTTCGTCCCGCCCCTACGGAATGAGGGTTTCGTCGTTCGCGTCCGTGAACCCGGCCAGCGGATGATGCGTACGCCCGTCAAGGAGGTGCACCTGCCCTTCAACGATTCGATTCTCACGCTGACCCAATCCTCGACTACCTCGATTTTCGTGACTGACTGCGGGTGCACCCCGAGGACTGCGACACCTCTACGAAGCGACAAAGCGCGAACTGGTCAGCCCAGCATTGGGGACGACATGAACTACTACGCCGAGGCGAAGTCCGACGTCATTATTCAGATCCTGAGCCGGGCTGGCGGTTAGTCACTGTCTATTGCGGATCGGCTATAGGGATTCACTCAAGTAGTGATGAGCGAGCGCGTCTAGTGGCCGCGATTGACCGTATCGGCGAACGCCCGCTTCTCACCCGAAAAAGAACCCTTGGCCTTGCCGATCGCGATGTGGTGCCGCTGGTGGTTGATCTCGTAGATCCATGCTGGCATGGCTTTGCGCCTGGCGTTCTCCGAGTTGTAGAGACGTTTGAACGCCCAGCCGTCGGCCAGAGTCCAATGAAAGCGCTCGACCTTGCCGTTCGTCTGCGGTGATGGCTGGCACGGCCCGCGCTTGGACGTGCCCCTTGACGGGGTTGCTGTGCCTGACATCGGGGCCCCCCTCACGATTTGGGTGAGATGAAACCCGTGTCAGCGGCCGCTGCTCGCGACGAAGATGTCGTGCTCCGCGCACTTGGCTGGGACCGTGACCCCGCCGGCCTTGTAGGGGCCTGGTTCCACAGCGCCGGATGAGTGCTCGAGGACGTAGCCACCACCAACTTGCACCTCATCCCCAAGGGCGTAGGTGCCCTTGTCAGGAATCTCTATCGTCAACGGCTCCTCGTCCACGACCTCGGTTCCGGGAGGCCAAACGATGATGGAGCCGCTGGCTCCCAGGCACCCGCCGACCACCTCAAGCCGGCCGCCGCCAAGAGCGTCCATGCCGCTCCCCGTGCGTTCCGACACAAGCACGGTCACGTCCCCAGCCGAGATGACCTGGCCGCCACAGCCACTAAGAGTGGCCGCGACTGCTACGACGGACAGGAGCTTCCAGGCAGAGCGAAAAGCGAGTGTCGGCATGTGTGGTTGGACGCTCATCGGGGCATCTCCGTTCCGTCGGCTGCCGGCCGCCTTGGCAGCGGGTGACGCCCACAAACTGTAGGTGCGGTGCTCGGTGCTCGGTGCTCTGCGCTCTTGGGGCCCCAGCTGTCGTAGATGGCACGGCGCATCGTTCACGCTCACCAGCGGCCCACAAAATCGCCTCTCATCTCACCCAAATCGTGAGGGGGGCATCGGGGTGACATACGACTCTGTGACTAACCCGCATCTTGACGGAATCTTCATGGCTTCTAGGTCGGGACGACATGATCGCGTTGTTACCTATAGATACCCCGGTGGGGTATCTTCGCTCGGTGTGAAAGTGACCGTTTCCGGTCGCTGAGCATCTGGGGAGTCGGAGCGTGTGGAGAGGTTCACGATGAGTACAGCGGGTTATCTGGTTGAGGAACTGACCTGCGGCACGTGCCTGGCCAAGGTGCTGGAGAAGGTCCGTTCGCTGGCGGGTGTGACCAAGGTGGCGATGGATCTCAACACGAGGGGTCAGTCGCCCCTGCTGGTGATGAGCGGGACCAAGTTGGGGGCGCCAGTGGTGCGCGAGGCTGTTGAGAGCGCCAGCTTCGGACTCCTGCCGCCGCGAGGAGCAGAGGCGCGTCCACCCGGGGACGGCCCTGCCGCCCCGGAGGGCGACACCCGTCCAGATCGTCAAAGAATGCTGTCGTCTATCGGAGGTGTGAGGTCATGAGCGCGAGCGAGGTCCTGATCGTTGCAGGAGCCCTGGTGTTGACGGGGCTGATGGGTTGGTTCTTCTTCGGGCCGAAGAAGTCGCGCATGGCCGAGCTGGTCGATGGTGTCCAGGTCGTCGAGGTGACCGTCAAGGGTGGCTACAGCCCGGATGTCATCCGGGTCGCTGCAGGGGTGCCGGTGCGGATGCTGTTTGACCGGCAGGAGTCCGGTGACTGCACCTCACGGGTTGTCTTTGCCGATTTCGGTGTGAACCAGACGTTGCCGGCCTATGGCACCACGGCGGTGGAGTTCGTCCCGAAGGAGCCTGGAGAGTATGAGTTCGCCTGCGGGATGAACATGATCCGCGGCCGTTTACAGGTCGTGGGTGAGAGCCCGGCGCAGCCCGAAGCGGCCCAACCCTCGGCCGTGGCCGTTGCTGCGCCACCCCAGGGCGTGGATCAGCCTGGGGAGTCGGTCCCGGTCGGTCCTGGCGATGGTGGGTCGGGGCACGGCACCGCCGAGGCCTCCGATGCAGTGCAGACCATCAGGGTCACCATCAAGGATGGCTACAGCCCAGATACCCTCCACGTCGCCGCAGGGGTGCCGGTGCGGATCCTGTTCGACCGCCAGGAGTCCTCAGAGTGCTCCTCGCGGGTCGTGATTCCTGCCTTCGGCGTCAACCAGAACCTGCCCGCGTTCGAGACCACCGCGGTGGAGTTCGTGGCCACCGAGCCCGGGCAGTTCGAGATCACGTGCGGGATGGGCATGCTCCATGGCCGGATCCTGGTCGGGGACGCCCCAGCGACCACCGCGGCCGGCGACCCCGCTGCAGAGGAGGAGGCTGAGCGCAAGCAGGAGATCGCGGACATCACCCGGCGAGTCGTCTTCGCGGGCGTGCTTACCGCCCCGGTCCTGTTCGCGGTCATGCTCACAGAGATCTTCGGTGTGACGTGGGTGCCGGCTCTGCTGATGAACCACTGGTTCCAGCTGGCGTTGATCGCACCGGTGATGTTCTACGCGGGATGGCCGATCCACCGCACCGGGTGGCTGGCCCTGAGCCACCGCACCGCGGACATGAACTCCCTGATCACCTTGGGTACCATCGCCGCCTTCGGATACAGCCTGGTCGTGACCCTTGCGCCCGGGGTGCTGCCCGCGCAGGTCCAAGAGGTCTACTACGAGGCTGTCGGGGTCATCATCACCTTGATCCTGATCGGCCGGTTGCTGGAGACCAAGGCCAAGGCCGGCACCGGGGAGGCGATCCGCACGCTGATCGGGCTCCAGCCCCGCACCGCCCGGGTCATCCGCGGCGATGTCGAGGTCGAGCTGCCCATCGATGAGGTTGTCTCGGGCGACCTGGTGGTCGTGCGACCCGGTGAGAAGCTCCCCGTCGACGGTGAGGTGTACGAGGGCACCTCGGCGGTGGATGAGTCGATGGTGACCGGCGAGCCGATCCCGGTGACCAAGGTTGCCGGTGATGGCGTGATCGGGGCCACGATCAACCAGACCGGGTCCTTCCGGTACGTGGCCACCAAGGTCGGTGCGGACACCATGCTCGCCCAGATCATCGACCTGGTCCGGGCGGCGCAGGGGTCCAAGGCCCCGATCCAGCGCCTGGCGGACAAGGTCTCGGGCTTTTTCGTCCCGGCCGTGATCGCGATCGCGATCTGGACCTTCGTGGCCTGGGCGTTGCTCGGCCCGCCGCCCGCGTTCATCTTCGCGCTCGTGGCTGCCGTCTCGGTGCTGATCATCGCCTGCCCCTGCGCGCTGGGCCTGGCCACTCCGTTGTCGATCACCGTGGGCACCGGCAAGGGTGCCACGTCGGGGATCTTGATCCGCTCGGCGGAGGCTCTGGAGACGGCGCACAAGGTGAACACCGTGATCTTGGACAAGACCGGAACGCTGACCAAGGGTGCCCCCGCACTGACTGACGTCCTGGCCGCCGAGGGGTTCACCGAGGACGAGGTGCTGGCTCTGGTCGCCTCGGTCGAGGGTTTCTCCGAGCACCCGCTGGCCGCGGCCATCGTCAAGGGTGCCCAGGCTCGCGGTCTTGAGCTGGCCGAGCCCACACAGTTCGACTCGGTCACCGGTCAGGGAGTGCGCGCCCGCGTGGACGGTCGATTGGTCCTGGTCGGCAACAATCGCCTCTTGAATGAGGCGGGGATCGACCCGGCCTCGTTGACCGTCTGGCAGGAGGCCTTGGCCGGCGACGGCAAGACGCCGATGCTGGTTGCCGTCGACGGTCGCCCCGCAGGGGTGATCGGGGTCGCCGACACCCTCAAGGAGGGCTCGGCGGCGGCGGTCGCCGCGCTCAAGAGCAGGGGCATCGAGGTCGTGATGATGACCGGTGACAACCGACTCACGGCCGCTGCGATCGCCCGCCAGGTCGGGATCGGCCGGGTGCTGGCCGAGGTGATGCCGGAGCACAAGTCCCGTGAGGTCCAGCGGCTACAGGGAGAGGGACGGGTGGTCGCCATGGTCGGGGACGGCATCAACGACGCACCAGCCCTGGCTCAGGCCGACGTCGGCCTGGCCATTGGCACCGGCACCGATGTGGCCATCGAGTCCTCGGACATCACCTTGATCTCCGGTGCCCTCTCCGGGCTGGTCACAGCCATCGACCTCTCCCGGGCCACCATGGGCAACATCCGCCAGAACCTGGTCTTTGCTTTCCTCTACAACGGGATCGGCATCCCCATCGCCGCGGGAGTGCTCTACCCGGTGCTGGGCGTGACGCTCAGCCCGATGATCGCCGCCGGCGCGATGGCCCTGTCGTCGCTGTCGGTGGTGACCAACGCCAACCGTCTCCGCGGGTTCAAGGCCCCGGAGCTGCCCCACGACGTCGTGGTCTCTGCCACCGACCCGGTGGTCGAGATCGGACGCGACGAAAAGAAGGAGCACGACATGTCCGAGAAATCCCCAAAGGTGACCGACCCGGTGTGCGGCATGACCGTGGACCCAGCTGAGGCGGCAACGAGCACGAAGCACGAAGGTCACACGTACTACTTCTGCTCGGAGCACTGCGCCATGGTCTTCGCCGCCGACCCCGGCGCCCACCTGAAGGCGCCCAACCCGAGCTAGACCGGCTGTTCGCGTCCCTCCCGCCGGGTATGGCGACGGGAGGGACGCCGCAGGCGGTCTCAGGAGGGACCGGAGATGACTCTTGTCCGCACTGCCACCAGTGACCAGCTCATGAGGTTGCGGGGCATCGAGGACCAGGTCCACTCGATCGCCAGGATGGTCGAGCATGACCAGTACTGCATCGACGTCCTGACACAGGTCTCGGTAGCCTGCCGGGCGCTGCAGTCCGTGGCCCTGGCTCTCCTGGACGAACACGTCAACACCCGTCTGCTCGACGGCGCGCGAGCCGACGGCGTCGAGCGAGAGGCCGAGCTCAAAGAAGCATCAGATGCGATCGCGCGACTCGTTCGCAGCTGATCGGTGCAGATCGTCTTGCTGGAATTGAACCTCTAACTGAAAGGGCCGGCCGCGTGGGGCGCCACCCTGACCAGCCCATCCGCATGACGCCCGAGGACCTTGCCCGACCGAAGACCTTCCCGCGCACCCGTAAACGACAGGAACGATCATGAGTATCACCTCGCCACCCATCGCAGATCTGATCACGGCCGTCCTCGGCCCGGACCTACCCGTCGCGGTCGTGGCCTACGACGGCAGTCGCACCGGGCCGGCCGACGCGTCCACAGTTCTGCGGATCCGCAACCCGCAGGCTCTGCAGCGCATCGTCAGCGCCCCCGGAGAACTGGGTTTCGCCCGCGCCTTCGTCGCCGGCGACATCGACATCGAAGGCGACCTCTACGAAGTTCTCCAGCTGCGCGACCGGGTATCTTTGCGCCGGTCGATGACGCACTCCAGGCAATGTATCCAGCTGGCCCGGCTGGCGGGAGCGGTCCACCGTCCGCCGCCGCCTCCGGCGGAAGAGGCACGTCTGCGCGGGCGTCGGCACACCAAAGGCCGGGACGCCGCGGCCATCTCCCACCACTATGACGTCTCCAACGACTTCTACCGGCTGCTGCTCGGTCCGACGATGACCTACTCATGCGCTGCCTGGGAGACTCCCCAGATGGGGCTCGAGGCGGCCCAGGACGCGAAGTACGAGATGATCTGTCGCAAGCTCGCGCTCGAGCCGGGGATGCGGCTTCTGGACGTCGGCTGCGGCTGGGGCGGCATGACGATCCACGCCGCCCGTCACCACGGGGTGCGTGCGGTCGGGGTGACGATCTCCAAGGAGCAGGGGACGCTCGCCCGCGAGCGGGTGGCTACCGCCGGGCTCGACGGCCGGGTGGAGATCCGGCTTGCGGACTACCGCGACGTGCACGACGGCCCGTACGACGCGATCAGCTCGATCGGGATGTTCGAGCACGTCGGCGCCGCCCGGCTGGACGCCTACGTCACCGCGCTCCATGGTCTCCTGGCGCCAGGCGGCCGGCTGCTCAATCACGCCATCAGCCGGCCGCCTGGAGGGCGCGCCCGATTAGCCAACCGCGGCTTCATGCAACGCTACGTGTTCCCCGATGGGGAGCTGCACGAGATCGGCGAGGTCGTATCGACACTGCAGCGCGGTGGCCTGGAGGTGCGACACGTGGAGAGCCTGCGTGAGCACTACGCCCTGACCCTGCGGGCGTGGGTGAGCAACCTCGAGTCTTCCTACGACGAGGCGGTCGCCCTCGTGGGGGAGGGAAGGGCTCGGGTGTGGCGCCTCTACCTCGCCGGCTCTGCGATGGGGTTCGAGTCCGGAGACCTCCAGGTGCACCAGAGCCTGGCGGTGAAGTCCGAGTCGGGCCGCAGCGCGATGCCGCTACGGCCGCGCTGGGACTCCCCCAACCCGGTCCGCACAGGGCCGGTCGCGCTCACGGCGACAGCATGAGCCGGGGCTGGGCGCTGGTCCCGGTCGCCGTACTGGGGCTCCTTGCGACGCAGGCGTGGTGGGGGCGGCGACGGCATGGCTACGACCCGCCTCCTGACCCTGTCGTAGACCTCGTCGTCTCTCCGACGGGCGGGGCGGCGCCCGCCGGGACGCCGTACCGTCTGGTCGCCTTGGGCGACTCCGGGATGAGCGGGGTCGGTGCCGACGGCCTGGACGGGATCCTGTCCGTGCAGGTGGCCAAACGCCTCGCCGACGCCTTGGGACGGTTGGTCCACGTGACCAGCCACGCCCGCGCCGGGGCCCGGACCATTGATGTGCTGCGCGAGCAGGTGCCCAAGATTTCACCTGCTGACGGCATCGTCCTGCTGGTCGGGACCAACGACATCGTGCACCTGACGGGGTTGTGGGCGCTTCGCCGGGATACCGCCGCGCTGCTCGACACACTCACCGGTACCGGCAACCCGGTGGTGATGTCGAACCTTCCCGAGTTCCGCGCCATGCGGGCGATACCCCGGCCCCTGCGCCAGGCCGTGTCCGGCTATGCGCGCACCGTCAACTCCATGCAGCGCAAGCAGGCTGACATCCGGCCGATGGTCACCCTCGTCGACGTCCGCAGCCAGGCCGGGCCAACGTTCCTGCGCCGACCGGCGATGCTGAGCGCTGACTCGTTCCACCCGTCCAGCCGCGGGTACGCGCTCATCGCCGACAGCCTGGCCCCCGCCCTGGCCGCCCAGAGCAGGGTCCAGGCGTCTGAGGGCGATGGTTGCGACCCGTCGTCGCCGCTCGAGGTCAGCCGCCCTCCTTCACCGGTCCCGCCCCGCCGCCGGCGAACCCCCCGTACCCGAGCCTGGCAAACCATCGACGCAACCCCGGGTGCACCTCGCACGCCGAGGGGAGGACGATCTCGGTAACACGGCCAGGAGGGCTCACCGGCACACCTCGGCGCGGTGCCGGCTGCCCGTACCGGCTGAGGGGGTGCCTGCCAGTGTCTAAGCACACCGGTGCTCCCGAACGAACCCGGAGCAGCCAGACCATTGTTCCCAAGGGCGCTGGATCATGTGGTGACCCCTTGGCACAACCGCAGCGTGGACTCGACCAATCACGGTCGACAACCACTTACTGGATCTACATCGGTTCTCGTTCAAAAAGTGACGAGCGACCTACTAACCCGTACGTGACATCCCTTGGCGTCGATGCGAATGAGTCGATCATCTGCCTTTGAGGGAGCCACGTCATGCAACGCACTGACCCAACGCCGACCCGGACCTATAGCCGCCAGGACCTAGAGCTGATCGATGCGTACTGGCGGGCGGCGAACTATTTGTGGGTGGGACAGATCTACCTGTTGGACAATTCGTTGTTGCGAGAACCCCTGCTCGCCGAACACGTCACAACCTGGCGAAGGAGCGGGTGATGATGTCGATGGTGCCGGCCATGGCGCCGAGCTGGATGCCCTCGGACGTCGTCCCGCCCTGGGTATCGTCCAGGTCGGCGCCCAGCGCGTTGCGGAACACCTGCCATGCGCGCGCCGGATCCATGCCGGCAAGCACGGAGGCATGCACGACCCGGATGAGCGTGGAGCCGTCGGCGGTGCGGGCGAGGTAGTAGTCGACCATCCGGGCCAAGACTTCGCGTGTGGTGGGGTAGCCGAGGACGACGACGTCGAGGAAGATGGCAGCCACGACGATGGCTGGCCTGAATGCAATCCGTGTCCGGAGATGACGTAGTAGACCCCAGTGGATGGCGATGTCCATCAGGAGGTAGTAGATCGCGCCGAGGGCGGCGATTCGGCGCTGGTCGGTGGGAATGCCCGACGGGGGGATACATGAATGCCAGACTTGGGAGATTACACGTAGCGTTGGCCCCAGTATGGCGTGTACCCGTAGTGGCTGTAGATGCTGGCGTGATACGGCCGGTCATCGACGAGGTCGGGGGCGTAGCCGGGAACCGACGCGACCCGCTCGCGGGACTGATCGATGAAAACCTCGTGCTCGGTGATCTTGGTGACGGCGTCGACGGGTATCAGGGTCCTCGTATCACCGAAGCCGAGGAATCCACCGTGTTCGACGAGTAGGAAACGTACCTTCTCCTCTCGGTCGTCGACGAGGAGATCGGCCACCTTACCGATGCCCTCTCCGTCCTTGTCTTTCACCTCGCGGCCGCGGACATCGTCGGTTGATCCGTCGACCGTATGACCGCGGTCGCCCAGCGTGTAGAGGGTGGCGTTGTCGTTGTTGCTTGTCATTGAAAATCGTCTCCTAGAGTTAGTTGTCGCCGAACTGGTTTACAGATCGCCGTTTGCGGTGCGCAAGCTGGGCGCCACGAGGTGTCAGGTCGTCGCCTCCAGCGGAATGCTCGCGAGGAGTTCACGCGCACGAGCGGCGTGCTTGTGCTCCACGAGCACTTCGTACTTGGTGGCCACCACTTGGCTGACCGAGGCGAAGTCTCGGTTGCCGTGCCGGGCGGCGGCACTGTAGCCGAGCTGGCTCCACGCCAGTCCGAACAGTGCTCCAAGCAGCGGAGTAGTCACGAGGAGACCGAGCTGGTTCAGGTCGCTGAACAGACTGAAGGCGATCCCGACGAACAGCCCGATCCAGAGTCCGGACAGGGCGCCGGCGACAGCGATCTTGCCTCGGGTCAGGCGCCCAGTGACGCGTTCGATGGAGCGAATTTCCGTCCCCACGATCTCCACGTTCTGCACGGGAAAGCCCTGGTCGGCAAGGAAGTCGACCGCATGCTGGGCCTTGACATACTGCTCGTAGACACCAAGGGACATGGGGTATTCCAGCTCCATGCGGGCGGCGGTGAGCATCTGGCTTCGTGTCATGCGAGGGTCCTATTCGCTGATGGTTCGCGGAGCGGAGTCGGGCCGGGCCGGGTCCGCTGGAGATCATCCAACGCACCCCTGGCCAGGCCATGCTGGCTGCCGGCATCGGTCTGTGCCCCGCTCGGTTCCGCACACCTGTTGTGGATGCGTCGGGGTGGGAGTGCGGGCGTGCTCAGTACGGAGCCCCAGCCTCGTTACCGCGTACGACGTGCCGTATCGGCGTTCCCTCCCGCCGGCAGGCCCCGGCGGGGGAGAGGACGCGGATGCTCGAGTGTTAGCTGGCGCCGGTTGCCTT
>JBBRWQ010000083.1:0-13833 GCA_038249115.1 Actinomycetales bacterium | reverse complement strand
CTCGCAGCTCCAGCAGACCGATGTCGACATCCTGAAGATCGACCAGTCCTTCGTCGCGCGGATGGACCAGGACGCGTCCTCGGCCGCCATCGTGAGCGCGATCATCACGCTGGGCCACGCTCTCGGCCTGAGCCTCGTCGCCGAGGGCGTCGAGCGGCCGACTCAAACGGCGCTGCTGCGCGAGCAGGGTTGCGACGCGGTCCAGGGATGGCTCTTCGGCCGGCCACTGGCCGCGGAGGCCATCGATGTGGCGTTCGGCGTCACTTTCCCGGTCTAGCCGTCCCTTGCCCGCTCACCGGGGATCAGCTTGCCGTAGTTGAGCTGGTACACCCATACGTAGGAGCCCTTCGCGGATACGATCAGTGCTTCCCCTCAGCCGTTCAAGGAGTGGCATGCGCGTCCGCAAGGTATTTGCCCGGTCGGTGATTCGGCTTGCCGGCTGGCACACGGTCGGGCAGGTTCCCCGCTCGGGCATCCTGGTCGGCGCACCGCACACGTCCAACTGGGACTGGGTTGCCATGCTGCTGTTGATGTGGAGCGGCGGCGTCCCCCCTCGCGTGCTGATCAAGCAGGAGATCATGCGTACGCCGCTCGGCCACCTGCTGCGCGTCAACGGAGGCATCGCCCTGGATCGCCAGAATCCCGGCCACGTCGTCCAGGACCTCATCGCCGAGGCTAAGAGCGGAGAGGCGTTCTTGTTGATCATCGCCGCCGAGGGCACCCGCAAGAAGACCGACTACTGGAAGTCCGGTTTTTATCGGATCGCCAAGCTGTCGGGTCTGCCGATCAGCATGGGCTTCATCGACGGGCCGACCCGCACCATCGGGTTCGGCCCCACGTTCACGCCGACCGACGATGTGGTGGCCGACATGTTCCTGGTCCGGGCCTTCTACGCGGACAAACACGGTGTCCATCCAGAGCTGCGGACCGAGCCCCGGCTACGCGAGGAAGACGCTGCTGCCCGGTAAGGCACGATGGGGGCCTTATGTCGCTCACCGATCTGATCCCCGCACCGCCCGAGCCGGACGCCCTGTATGACGCTTTCGTCACCTGGGTGGGCGAGCAGGGGATCACGTTGTACACGGCGCAGGAAGAAGCCGTCATCGAGATCATGACGGGGTCGAACGTGATCTTGTCGACGCCGACCGGTTCGGGCAAGACCCTGGTTGCAACCGGTGCGCAGTTCGCGGCGCTGGCCCAGGGGAAACGCACCTTCTATACGGCACCGATCAAGGCGCTGGTGTCGGAGAAGTTCTTTGCGCTGTGCGACATCTTCGGCGCAGCCAACGTCGGCATGATGACCGGCGACGCCGCCGTGAACGCCAAGGCGCCACTGATCTGCTGCACCGCAGAGGTGCTTGCCAACATCGCGCTGCGCGAGGGGGTCAGCGCCGACATCGGCCAGGTCGTCATGGACGAGTTCCACTTCTATGCGGACCCCGAGCGTGGCTGGGCCTGGCAGGTGCCGATCCTGGAGCTGCCACAGGCCCAGTTCATCCTGATGTCCGCGACATTGGGCGAGGTCGAACGGTTCCAGTCCGACCTGACCCGACGCACCGGGCGCACCACGGCGATCGTCACCTCCGCCGAGCGGCCGGTGCCACTGAGCTACTCCTACGCCATCACGCCGCTTCACGAGACGCTCGAGGAGCTGTTGTCGACGCATCAGGCACCGGTCTATGTCGTGCACTTCACCCAGGCGTCGGCGCTCGAACGTGCCCAGGCCCTGATGTCGGTCAACGTCTGTACCCGCGAGGAGAAGGACGCGATTGCCGCCCTGATCGGCGGCTTCAGGTTCTCTTCCGGCTTCGGCAAGACCCTGTCACGCCTGGTACGCCACGGGATCGGGGTCCACCATGCCGGGATGCTGCCGAAGTACCGGCGGCTCGTTGAACAACTGGCGCAGGCGGGTTTCCTTAAAGTCATCTGCGGCACCGACACTCTCGGCGTCGGCATCAACGTGCCGATCCGCACGGTGGTCTTCACCGGCCTGTCCAAGTACGACGGGTCGCGTCAGCGGGTGCTGAAGGCCAGGGAGTTCCACCAGATCGCCGGGCGAGCAGGGCGGGCCGGCTATGACACATCGGGGACCGTGGTAGTCCAGGCTCCCGACCACGACGTCGAGAACTTCAAGGCAGTGGCCAAGGCGGGCGACGACCCGAAGAAGCTGCGCAAGATCCAGCGCAAGAAACCCCCCGAAGGATTCGTCAGCTGGAACGAGGCCACCTTCCAGAAGCTGGTCGCAGCCGAACCCGAGCCGTTGGTCTCCAAGATGCGGGTCAGTCACTCGATGTTGCTCAATGTCATTGCGCGAGAGGGCGATCCGTTCCTCTCGATGCGTCACCTCCTGCGCGACAACCATGAGGAGGCACGCAGCCAGGCCCGACTGTCCCGACGGGCGATCGAGATCTACCGGTCATTGCTCAGCGCCGGCGTCGTCGAGCGGATCGAGCCGCCGGACGAGGCCGGACGCACCATGCGGGTGATCGAGGACCTGCAGTTCGGCTTCGCCCTCAACCAGCCGCTGTCGACCTTTGCTCTCGCGACCTTCGATGTCCTTGACCGTGAGTCGCCGACATACGCGCTCGACATCGTGTCCATCCTGGAGTCCACCCTTGAGGACCCGCGGCCGGTGCTGTCCGCCCAGCGGTTCAAGGTCCGTGGCGAGGCGGTCGCCGAGATGAAGGCCGAGGGCATCGAGTTCGACGAGCGGATGGAGCTGCTCGAGGACATCACCTGGCCCCGGCCGCTGCTCGAGCTGCTCGAGGCCACCTACGAGATGTACCGCCAGGGTCACCCGTGGATCGTCGAGACGGCGCTGTCGCCCAAGTCGGTGGTCCGGGACATGTTCGAGCGGGCGATGACGTTTGGAGAGTTCGTCGCCTTCTATGGGCTGACGCGTTCCGAGGGGATGGTGCTGCGCTACCTCTCGGACGCGTACAAGGCCTTGCGTCAGAGCGTCCCGGTCAACGCCAAGACTGAGGAGCTCATTGACCTGATCGAGTGGCTCGGCGAGGTCGTGCGCCAGACCGACTCCAGCCTGCTCGACGAATGGGAGCAGCTCGTCGACCCGGATGATCCCGAAGTCCCGGTTACACCGAATTCGATTGCAGCACAGCCCAAGCCGATCACCTCGAACGAGCGCGCCTTCCGCGTCCTGGTCCGCAACGCGATGTTCCGGAGGGTCCAGCTGGCGTCCCTGCGGCGGTGGATCGACCTCGGCGAGATGGACCCTGACTTCGGCCAGGACGCCTGGGAGGACGGCATCCATGCCTACTTCGATGAGCACGACTCGATCGGCACCGGACCGGACGCGAGGGGTCCCCAGATGCTTCAGATCGCCAAGGAGCCGGGTCGCTGGCTGGTTCGCCAGGTCATCGACGACCCCGCGGGTGATCACGACTGGGGCATCACCGCTGTCGTGGACCTGGAAGCCTCGGACGAGGCAGGAGAAGCGGTTCTGACGGTCACCGGTTTCCAGACCCTCTAGTCGCCAGGATCGTGCGAAAATTGGCGGATGGCACACGAGGGCAACCAGGACCGGGCGAACCCTCGGCGACCAGCCTTCTTCGCCCCGCTGTCGATGGACTCCCGCGGTGGGCCAGAGATACTCGACCCGGCCCGTATCACCGAGGTCGCGCATGAGACTGCCGCGGTCATCGTCAAGACCGGTCGGGCCGCTCACGATCCCGAGCTGACCGCGAGGCTTGTCGCGCTGGTCGACGACCTGGGGCTGTCCACTGTCGCCGAGCTCTGGGCGGACCGCCCTGCTCGCAGTCTCCCTGGTGCCCTGTGGCGGCTCTACGCACTGCGTGAGTGGGTCGGCCGCGACGGCCTGGGTGCCAGCGCGGACTACGCGGCCGGCATCCGGTTTGCCGACGTTCAGCATGTCGTGGCAGGCGTTGCCGAGCCTCCCGGACCGGCCGAGATGCGAGAGCTCACTGACGCCATCCTGACCGGGGTCTACGAAGGCGATCTGGCGATCGCGCTGGATCGGGCCTCGTCGTTCTGCCGGGTGGTGGCTGCCGGGCGTGTGCAGCGAGCGAACGATGCCGATGTCAGCGACGCCCATGACCACGATCCTCAGCGGGGATCGGACCAGACCCGGCGAGCGGCCTCGATGCTCACCACCGGTGAGGACCTCGAGGCGTGTGCCCGGTTGTGGCGACAGGGCGATCTTCTCTGATCGTCGCGTGACAACATCCGGGGTCGGCGGGTTACAGTTTTCATGCGTCGGGCCGCGGTAGCCCCGGGTCCCAAATCAAGCCGCTACGAGCGGCCACGTGCCGTGAGGCGCTCCCGGCCCGACGCCACAGCACGTTCCGTCTCCGCCCCAGAGCTGTTCGGCAGCGCGGCGCCCGAGTTCTCGCAGCCAGCCAGCTCATGCAGCTCAGCGTCTCTGGCAGCGACTCCCCGCGATCGGCGGCCCGGCCCCACCCAGGTGCATATCGGGCATAGCCCATGTGTGAACGAGCCGCGATCCTCGAATGGCCACACCTGGTGGGGGAGAGCCTGGTCGTCTTCGTGTGCTTGCCCCGGAGACCGTTGCATGGTGTTCATCATCGCCGCTGAGGTGGCCGCAGCAAACCCTGGGGGGAGACGTTACAAAGATTCGGCAGATTGGCAGGCCTCCTGCTGCGTAGAATCGCTGCATGGCGGACGCCCAAGACAGCCTCACCGACGGTGAGCTGCAGTCAGAGATCGAGCTCGTGGGGGATCTCGTCGTGGCGGCATCTTCCAGCGACGGGCCGCTGTCCCAGAATGAGATAGATCGGCTTCTCGGCGTTCGCATCGGCCAGGTGAAGGAACCCGCCGATGAGGTCGAAGCCGGCCAGGACACAGACACCGGACGCGACGTCAATCTCGACGTCGAAGCTGGCCCCCAAGCTGAGAGCTGAGCCAGATCACCTGAGATTGTCCCCATCGATGGCCAGTGGCGTGGCGTTCTGGAGGGGGCTTTATCATCGGCTCGGCCACATTTCCGATGACCGGAGTTCCTGATGCGTCTTCGCCTCACTCCCCAGGACAGCAGTTTCTACGATCTCTTCGCGACCTCGGCCAGCCACCTCGTGGAGGGCGCACGTGAGCTGACCAACCTCTTGGGCGTCGATCGCTCCGAGCGCGAGGCTGTTGCCGCCCGGATGCGAGACATCGAGCACGCTGCCGACGAATCCACCCACGCGATCATGCGCAGGGTGAACAGCTCATTCATCACACCGTTCGACCGCGAGGACATCTACGGTCTGGCGTCCCATCTGGACGACTGCATGGACCTGATGGAGGCCGCGGCCGACCTGATCGTGCTGTACCGCATCGGTGACCTGCCTGACGGGATCGCTGCGCAGGTTGAGATCCTGGTCCGAATGGCTGAGCTGACCGCAGAGGCCATGCCCAGGCTGCGTTCGATGCACGACCTGTCGGAGTACTGGATCGAGATCAACCGCCTCGAGAACCAGGCCGACCAGATCTACCGGCGACTGCTGGCTGAGTTGTTCAACGACGGCAGTGACGCGATCCTGGTCCTCAAGCTCAAAGAGGTCATTGACGAGCTCGAGGCTGCCGCTGACGCGTTCGAGACCGTGGCAAACACGGTCGAGAGCATCGCCGTCAAGGAGTCCTGACTTTCGTGGACTGGCTGCCGGTTGCCCTTGTCATCTGCTTGGCGATGGGGTTCAACTACACCAACGGTTTCCATGATGCCGCCAACGCGATCGCTACCTCGGTCTCGACCCGGGCACTGACGCCGCGGATCGCGCTCGTCATGGCCGCGTTCTTCAACCTCGTCGGGGCGTTCATCGGCACCAAGGTCGCCAGCACCGTCGGCACGGGCCTGATCGCGCCGCCGTCGGGCACCGTCGGCCTGATCATCGTCGGATCGGCGCTGATCGGCGCCACCTGCTGGAACCTGTTGACCTGGTGGAAAGGCCTGCCGTCCTCATCGTCACACGCGTTGTTCGGCGGCATGGTCGGCGCATCGCTGGCCGCGAGCTCGACGGTGCTCTGGAGTGGTGTGCTGAACAAGATCGTCATCCCGATGGTGCTCTCGCCGGTGGTCGGGCTCATCCTCGGCTACTTCGTGATGACCGCCATCTTGTGGCTCTTCCGGAGTTCACATCCAGGACGTACCTCGCGCGGGTTCCGCTATGCCCAGACGTTCTCGGCGGCCGCGATGGCGCTGGGGCACGGTCTTCAGGACGCGGGCAAGACCATGGGGATCATCGTGCTGGCCCTGACCGTGGGCGGCTACACCGACGGCTCGTACATCCCCAACTGGGTCAAGATCTCCACAGCGTTGGTGATCAGTGCCGGGACGTACTCCGGCGGCTGGCGCATCATGCGAACGCTGGGCCGCAAGATCATCCACCTCGACCCGCCTCAAGGATTTGGCGCAGAGGCGTCTGCGGCGTCCATTCTGTATGTCGCCGGCCTGAGCTTCGGCGCTCCGATCTCCACGACGCACACGATCACCTCGACGATCATGGGCGTCGGCGCCACCAAGCGACTCTCGGCGGTGCGATGGGGCGTGGCAGGGAACATCGTCACCGGCTGGGTCCTGACGTTCCCGGGCGCCGGTCTGGTGGCAGCCCTGGCCTACGCCGTGACGATCCCCTTCCAGTAGGAGGACCGCACCACCGCTGAACTGAGCGAGGGGTCAGCCGAAACGGCCCGAGATGTAGTCCTCGGTCGCGCGTTGCGTCGGGTTGCTGAAGATCTTGTGCGTGTCGTCCATCTCGATCAGCCGCCCGGGCTGGCCGGTCTCGACAAGGTTGAAGAACCCCGTTCGGTCCGACACTCGCGCAGCCTGCTGCATGTTGTGCGTCACGATCACGATCGTGTACTGGCTCTTCAATTCGGTGATCAGGTCTTCGATCGCCAGCGTTGAGATCGGGTCCAGCGCCGAACAGGGCTCGTCCATCAGCAGCACCTGTGGCTCGACGGCAATGGCCCGGGCGATGCACAGCCGCTGTTGCTGACCGCCTGAGAGGCCGCCGCCAGGCTTGTTCAGCCGGTCCTTGACCTCGTTCCACAGGTTCGCGGCGCGCAGCGAGGCCTCGACCATCTCGGCGAGAGTCTTCTTGTTCTTCAGACCGTTGAGCCGCAGCCCCGCCGCCACGTTGTCCGCGATCGACATGGTCGGGAACGGGTTCGGCCGCTGGAACACCATGCCGACGGTGCGCCGCACGCCGACCGGGTCCACGTTCGCGGCGTAGATGTCGGCGTCGTCGAGGTGGACCGATCCCTCGACCCGGGCGCCGGGAATGACCTCATGCATGCGGTTGAGGGTCCGGAGGAGCGTGGACTTCCCGCACCCGGACGGGCCGATCAGCGCGGTCACCGAACGGGGCTCGATCGTCATCGTGACGTCCTCGACGGCCCTGAAGGTGCCGTAGTAGGCGTTCAGGTCCCTGACGTCGATTCTCTTTGCCATGAGGCGTTTTCGTCCTTCGTTGTCTGAAGTCAAATGAGGTGTGGCGTGCGGTTCGGTCAGCTCGTGGGACGGCGCAGTACGCCTTGTGGTTCGCTCACGTCTTAGCCCTGCCGCGGTTGGCGATGAGGCGTCCGGCGATGTTCAGGATCAAGATCAGCAGGATCAACGTTGCTGCAGCCCCCCACACCCTGTCGACGGCGGGTTGCAGCACCTCGGTGCGGTCCTGGTTGATCATCGTGGGCAAGGTCGGCATGAGTCCGCCGAACAGGTTGGTCGCGATGTTCTTGGTGTACGGCCCCAGGATCAGCAACGGCGCCGTTTCTCCCATGATCCGGGCCAGCCCGAGCAGGATGCCGGTGATGATGCCCGAGAACGCAGTTGGCAGGACGACCCTCGCGATCGTCTTCCACTTGGGAACGCCGAGGGCGTAGGCGCCCTCGCGCAGCTCGTTCGGGACGAGCTTGAGCATCTCCTCGGTCGAGCGCACGACGACCGGGATCATGAGCAGTACCAACGCTAGAACCACGGCGAAGGCGACCCGCTGGAATCCGAATGTGGTGACCCACAGGGCGTAGATGAACAGTGCGGCGACGATGGAAGGAATACCCGTGAGGATGTCGACCATGAAACTGACGACCTTGGCAAGCCGACCGCGGCCGTACTCCACGAGGTAGATGGCGGTCATCACCCCGATCGGCACGGCGATCACCGCGGTCACCAGGCCCTGGATCAGGGTGCCCTGGATCGCGTGTACGGCGCCGCCGCCGACGACCCGGTTGGTGATGCCGCGCTGGGAGTTGGTCCACCAGCGGCTGTCGAGCAGCATCTGGCCGCCCTTGCTGATCACGCTCCACAGGATCCAGGCCAGGGGCACCATGGCGATCGCGAAGGCCGTCCACATGACGACTCGGGCAAGTTGGTTGCGCAGTGCCCGGCCGTGCGACCTGTGTTCGAACCCGGGCGCGGAACCCTCTGGGCGGCCGGCGTCCAGGCGAGGGTCTGAACTGAGGCCGATCGTGGTCATTCGCTGAACGCCTTACTGCGGTTGATCACGATGCGCGCGATCGAGTTGACCACGAAGGTCAGCAGGAACAGAACCAGCCCGGCGGCCAGGAACGCCCCGGCCTTCTGGGGGGAGTCGAACTCGGCGGCGTTGTTGGCGATCTTGGAGGCGAAGGTCTCGCCGCCGCTGAACACGGACCAGGACCAGGCTGCGCCGTCGGCCAGCGCCGACAGGATGATCATGACGGCGACCGTCTCGCCGAGAGCCCGGCCGAGCCCGAGCATCGAGGCGCTGATGACCCCGGGCTTGCCGAAGGGCAGGACTGCGGTGCGGATCATCTCCCAGCGGGTGGCGCCCAGGGCCAGCGCGGCGTCCTTGTTTGCCACGGGGGTCTGGGCGAACACTTCGCGTGAGAGCGCGGTGATGATGGGCAGCACCATGATCGAGAGCACCACCCCCACCGTGAGGATGGTGCTGGCCGCACCGATCCCGCTGCCCTTGAACAGGGGGAACCAGCCGAAGTTGCGCACCAGGAAGCCCTGTATGCCGCTCATGTGCGGCCCGAAGACCTGCAACCCCCACAGCCCGTAGACGATCGAAGGGACAGCGGCGAGCAGGTCGACCAGGGTTGCGGCCGGTCGACTGAGCCAGCCCGGCGCGTACTGCGTGATGAACAAGGCCACGCCCACGCCGAACGGGACCGCGATCACCATGGCGATGACCGAGGAGAGCACGGTGACCCACAGCAGGTTGGCGATGCCGAACTGCAAGGGGGTGCCGTCGACGTTCCACTGCCTGGAGGTCAGGAAGTTGGCCTTGTTCGTGGCCAGGGAGGGCAGGGCCTGGGACATCAGGAAGCCGGCGATCAACGTCACGATGGCGATGACCACCAGGCCGGCGCCTGTGGCCGTGCCGCCGAAGATGCGGTCGCCGAGCCGCCCCGTGCCAGCAGGGACGCGGTTGGTCATGATCGGACCGCGCCCCTCGGGTTGGGAGGGCTCGGCGACGGCAGAGACGCCGGTGTTGCTCGGCACGTCAGCTCAAGCCTGTCTGTTGTGCGGTTAGGAGAGGGCCTCGATTGCCGAGGCTACCTTGGTCTGGACTGCGGCAGGCAGTGGTGCATAGCCAATGTCCTGCAGCTTGGCCTGCTCGTCGGCCGAGGCAAAGGACTTCAGGAACGCCTTGACCAGTGGAGTCTTGGCTGGGGTCTTGGCCTTGGAGCAGACGATCTCGTAGGTCACCAGCAGGATCGGGTAGGCCCCGGCCTCCTTGGTGGCGTAGTCCAGCTCCAGCTTGATGTTGTTGCCCTCGCCGACCTGCTTGGCGACTGCGACCGCCTGGCCGACCGCCTCTCCGGTCAGTTCCACGGGGCCGGCGCCGTTGTCGATCTGGGCGATGCCGAGCTTGTTGTCCTTGGCGTAGGACCACTCGGCGTACGTGATGCCGCCGTCGGTGGACTTCACGGCATTGGCGACTCCCGCTGACTTCTCCTTGCCTTCACCCTTGCCGGACCACTTCTTGGCCGGGTCGGCGGGCCAGTCAGCGGCGGCAGCGGCGTGCAGGTACTTGGTGAAGTTCTCGGTCGTACCGGACTCGTCGGAGCGGAAGAAGACCTTGATGGCCTGCGCCGGGAGGGTGACGCCGGGGTTGATCGCTGCGATCGCCGGGTCGTTCCATGTGGTGATGGCGCCATCGAACATCTTGGCGGTCACTGCGGGGGTCAGGATCAGCTTGTCGACGCCCTTGAGGTTGTAGGCGACGGCGATGGGGCCGGTCACCATGGGCAGGTTCCACGCGGGCGACCCGCAGGTCTTGTCCGCATCGGCCTGCTCGGTGCTGGTTGAGCCGGCCTTGGGCTTGTCCTTCAACGCCGAGTCGGAACCGGCGAAGTCGACCTGGCCGGCGATGAACTGCTTGATGCCGGCGCCCGAACCGGTCGGGTTGTAGTTGAGGGTCGCGTCTGGGCACGCGGCCTGGAAGTCGCTGATGGCTCGCTCGATGGCGTTCTTCTGGGCTGATGAGCCCTCGCCGTTCAGCGTGCCGGCGGGGCAGTTGGCGATGCTGGCCGCGCCGTCGCTGGCTCCCGCTGCCGGGTTGTTGTCGGAGCCGCAGGCAGACAGGGCGAGTACGCCGACCAGGGCAACGCCCGTGATGCTGACGAACCGTTGACGAGACTGAGTCTTCAAGGTTTTTGGGCCTCTCCACAGCAGGGGTGAATGCAGCGGGCCTTGGTGCCCGTCTGGAACGACGCTAGGGAGGCTGCATGACGCACGCCCACGTGTCAGGTAAACGGAGGATGAACGGCATACGGCAGTCGAGCGACTGCTGACGGGCCTGGCGGCCAGCAGCAGGTGAACGAGACGTCAAGGGCCGGTCAAGGAACGAAGACCTCAGCGTCGACGACGCGGGCCTGGGCTCCCGTCCCGACCACGTGGGCCACCAGCGCCTCACCCTTGCCCATTCCGCGTTGGGCGGCCTCGGAGAGCATGAGCCTTGCTGAGCCCTCATCGGAGTCAGCCATCTCGGCAAGCTGTTCGAGCAGCCGGGGCAGGACCGGCCCGTGGGTGGATACGACCGTGGCGCTACCGCGGGCCAGCAGCTTGGTGAGGTGGCGGGGGGCGTGGTCGGGACGCTCGGCGAAGCCTTCCTCCGACAGCCCGGGTTTGAGCCGGATCTTGAGCTCCTCATTGACGGCATACGGCAGGACGGTGTCGAGGCAACGCACGGCAGGGGACGTGACCACCCGGATCACGCCGTAGGACTTCAAGAGAGGGATCAAGGCCTGGGCGCGCTCCCGGCCGGCGGCGTCCAGTGGCCGCAACGGGTCAGCCGTGGTCCACGAGGAGCGCGACTCTGCGTTGGCGTGGCGGACGATGACCAGAGGCCACGTCTTCAGGGTGCCGTTGCCGTCAGCCTGCACCAGGTCGTCCAGCTGCTCGCGATCACGGGCATAGCTCAGACGATCTGCGGCGGCATCGACGTCGAGCCAGACGATCTCGTCGATCTCGTTGACCAGCGCCCCGGCGCCACCCACGACCTCAGACGCCCAGTAGCGCACCTCTTTGGGCTCCGGATCGCTGCTGCCCTCCACGACGTGGTAGCGCGAGGTGGAAAGGGGGCGACCGAGGCGGACGGCGAGCCCCGTCTCCTCGAACACCTCACGGGCGGCGGCGACCGGCCACTCTTCGCCCGGATCCAGCTTGCCCTTGGCCCAGGACCAGTCGTCGTAACGGGGCCGGTGGACCATGGCGACCTGCAGCCGGCCCTGGCGACGACGCCATGGCAGGGCACCAGCGGCTTCGATCACCGGCGACGGGCCTTGGCTGCAACCTGTCTGCGCCTGGCGTTGCTCTCGATCAGCCCGCTCTGCAGGTCGATCAGGCTGTTGCCCTCGGCGTCGAGGCAGTGTCGGGTCCATTGCCCGTCACCGCTGAGGTGCCAGCTGGACACGTCTTCGCTCATGCCCGACGCCATCAGGGACTGCACTTGCGCGATATGTCCGGGGTCGGGGAGCCGCAGCAGGGCCTCGACGCGGCGGTCGAGGTTGCGATGCATCAGGTCGGCGCTGCCGATGTAGGCGATTGGCTTGCCTCCTCCGCCGAAGATGAACAGCCGGGAGTGCTCAAGGAACCGGCCCAGGATCGACCGCACCCGAATGGTCTCCGACAGACCCTCGACACCCGGGCGTACGGCGCAGATGCCGCGGACCCACAGGTCGACCACGACGCCGGCGCGCGAGGCACGGTACAACGCGTCGATCAGCTTTTCGTCGACGATCGAGTTCACCTTGAAGCCGATGTAGCCGCCGCGGCCTTCCTGCGCGTTGGCGATCTCGGTCTCGATGTGGTCGATCAGGCCCGAGCGCACTGATCGCGGCGCCACCAGGAGGCGCTTGAACTTGCTGCTCGGTGCCCAGCCCGACAGCTGGTTGAACAGCTTCGTCAGGTCCTCGCCGACCTGCGGATTGCAGGTGAGCAGGCCGATGTCCTCATACAGGCGGGCGGTCTTGGGGTTGTAGTTGCCAGTGCCGACGTGGCAGTAGCGACGGAGCCCTTCGGCCTCCTGACGGACGACCAGCGAGAGCTTCGCATGGGTCTTGAGGCCGACGATGCCATAGACGACGTGCACGCCCGCGTGCTCGAGCTTGCGGGCCCACGAGATGTTGGCCTGCTCGTCGAACCGAGCCATCAGCTCGACCACGGCGAGCACCTGCTTGCCGGACTCCGCGGCGTCGACCAGAGAGTCGACGATGGGGGAGTCGCCACTCGTGCGATAAAGAGTCTGCTTGATGGCGAGAACCCGCGGGTCGGCCGCCGCTTGTTCGATGAAAGCCTGCACCGACGTCGAGAACGAGTCGTAGGGGTGCTGGAGCAGGATGTCCTTGATCCGCATCGACGCCAGGATGTTGCTGGGTTGTGAGCTCTCGACCGCCGCCAGGTCGGGGTGGGTCTTGGGCAGAAACGCCGGGAACCGCAGCCCTGAACGTTCCAGGTCGGCCAGCACGTTGAGCCCACGCAGGTCCAGCGGCGCCGGCAGGCGGTAGACCTCGCCGGAGTGGACCCCCAGCTCGCGTTCGAGCAGGTCCATGACGTGGTCGTCCATGTCCTCGGCGATCTCGAGGCGTACCGGCGGACCGAACCGGCGCCGGGTGAGCTCCTTCTCCAGAGCGGTGAGCAGGTTCTCGGCGTCATCCTCCTCGACCTCGACGTCCTCGTTGCGGGTAACCCGGAAGGTGAAGTGCTCGCTGACCCTCATCCCAGGGAACAGCTGGTCCAGATGCGCGGCGATGATGTCCTCGAGGGGCACGAAACGCGCGCCGTGGGCGTGGGTCGGTTGCGAGTCCGGCGTCTGGACTTGTACGAAGCGGGGCAGCAGCGGTGGCACCTTGACGCGGGCAAAGTGCTCGATCTCGGTCTTGGGGTTGACCAGCAGGACAGCAAGGTTGAGGGAGAGCCCGGAGATGTAGGGAAACGGGTGGGCAGGGTCGACGGCCAAGGGCGTGAGCACCGGGAAGATCTGGTCCCGGAACATCCCGTGCAGCCCCTCCTGCTCGTCGTCGCTGAGCTCATCCCATCGCACGATGGCGATGCCTTCCTCGATCAGGGCGGGACGAACCTGATCCTCGAACACCTGGGCATGAGCGGCCATCAGATCGTGGGCGATGCGTGAGATCTCGTTCAGGACCTCACCGGGCTCCAGGCCGGAGGCAGAGCGCACTGCCAGGCCGGTGGCGATACGCCGCTTGAAACCGGCGACCCGGACCATGAAGAACTCGTCCAGGTTGCTGGCGAAGATCGCGAGATAGCGGGCTCGCTCCAGCAGTGGTACTGAGCTGTCAGCGGCAAGCTGCAGGACGCGCTCGTTGAACTGGAGCCAGGAGATCTCGCGGTCGAGGAACCGG
>JBBRWQ010000082.1:0-14074 GCA_038249115.1 Actinomycetales bacterium | reverse complement strand
GGGCTCAACCAGTGGCTCCAGTACCGCGGGATCGGCAAGTGGACCGACTACGCCTACGGCGAGAAGACCTACCTGGTGCTCAGTCTCGTGGCGAAGTCCCTGCTCGCCTGGCAGATCTTCGGCGGGTCACTGGCAGGCTGAGGCAGCCTCCCGTCCTGCGTCACCTCGACGTGGCAAACCGATGGGAAGCCCACGACGCGGGAGTCTCGATTGCGGACCGCGCGCCCGACAGAGGAACCTGGCCGGCAGCCGGATCACCGTGCGACGTAGACGGTGTTGGCCGACTCTCCGCCGGTGAGGAAGTTCGGGAAGGTGACCACGTGCGCTTCAGAGGTCGCGAAGACTTCCGCCAGCACCGCACCGAAGGCTTCATCGGGCGGATCGTCTGACCACAGTGCGAAGACGCCGCCCGGGTAAAGGTGGCGGGTAAGCCGCCGCAGGCCAGCCGGCGTGTAGAACGCCGCGTGACTGGGGTGCAGCACGTGTCGCGGGGTGTGGTCGATATCCACCAGGACGGCATGAAACCGCCTCCCAGGGCTCTCCGGATCGAACCCCGCGTCACTGTCCGCCATCGCGAAGAAGTCTCCGCTTACCAGACGGGTACGCAGATCCGAGATCAGGTCGGTGGCGCCAGGGAGCAGGTCGCGCTCGTGCCAGTCGATCACCTCAGCGAGCGCTTCCACCACGGCCATCGAGCGCACCCGCTTGTCCTCCAGTACGGCTCGGGCGGTGTAGCCGAGTCCGAGTCCCCCGACGACGACGTCGAGGTTGGAGCCTGTCAGTGCTGCCAAGCCACGGTGCGTGAGCTCGATCTCGGCCACGGTGAACAGGCTTGACATGAGGAACTCGTCGCCGAGCTTGACCTCGTAGACGTCAACCTTCAGTGACGGCTCCAGCCTTCGCCGCAAGCTGATAACTCCCCAGGGCGTCTCACTCCAGGCCAGCTCCTCGAAGCGTGCGCTCAAGAGTCCACCTCCTCGACATCGGCACGACGGTGCTACATCACCGCTGGCCTACCAACGTAGCGCGGTGTGATCTCGGGACAATCTCGGTCATGAAACGCCGATGGCCGTGCTCCCGGTTTGACATAAATCGCGCTTCGTCAGAGGGTTGATGGCTTCCAAAGGACCCACCAGACAGGAGCAATCTTGCTTACCTTGACCGACAACGCCCAGACCGCCGTCCGCACGCTGACACAGGACCCCGAGACTCCCGAGAGCGCCGGGCTGCGCATCACACCCGGCAACGAGGGGCTCGAGCTCATGCTCGTCGCCGAGCCGGTGCCCGGCGATGCCCTCGTCGATGACGGCGGTGCACGCGTCTTCGTCGAGCCCCAGACCGCGAAGCTGCTCGATGAGGCAACCTTGGACGCCCAGGTCGAAGACGGCAAGGTCAACTTCTTCCTCGCCCCGCTCGTTACGGAACCGCTTCCGGAGTAGCGCTTCGCAGGATCCTTCAGTTCGCCCCGGGGTGGTGATCGAGGCTGACAACGGTGTCATGCCCATCACCCGGGAGGGCGCTATAGGGGTCGAAGCTCGAGCCTGACGCAGGACCTGCCGGGACGGCTGGAGACGTCAAGCTCGGCACCGATCAGGCTGGCGCGTTCCTGCATCCCGGCCAAACCGAGACTGCCCTGGCGGACGTGCGCAGGGTCGAATCCGTGGCCGTCGTCGACAACCTCGAGGCGAAGCAGGCCAGAGTCGTAGGCGAGACGGACATCGACCTGACTGGCGTGGGCATGGCGCTCAACGTTCTGCAGCGCTTGCTGCGCGACTCGGAAGATGACCAGTTCTTGCTCGGGCGTCAGCTGTAGCCGATCGCCCCGGACTTCCAGCGCCATCTGGATCCCAGCGCGTCCGCCCAAGTCCGAGATCAGCCAATCCAGCGCAGGCACCAGCCCCAGATCGTCCAGCACGGACGGGCGCAGAGCCCCACAGAAGCGCCGGATGCCGTCGATGCAACGTTGCAGAGCAGCGTCGACCAGCTCGAGCCGGGCGCGTTGGCCTGGCGTCCCAGAGACATCCTCGAGGGCTGTCTTTGCAACAACGAGCTCCTGCACGGTCTCGTCATGCAGTTCGCGGGAGAGACGGAAACGTTCTTCCTCCTGCGCCCGCAGTGCCAGCCCGATGAAGCTCTTAAGCGACGTCTGGATCTCTGCCAGTCGACTGTTGGCATCCTCGACTGCCAGTTTGGCGCGCCGTTCTTTGTCGACACGGATTGCGACCATGGTGCTGAGCAGGACCAAGAAGGCAAGCTGCACGACCACGCCGATCCGCTCGGCGCCGCTGTGCAAGATGACGATGTTGGGGAGGGTCAGGATGACGCACCACAGCCCGGTCGGCAGGGCTCCTTCGAGGCCGAAGTTCAGAGCGGAATACAGCAGCGGGATGAAGAAGACCGAAACGGGCAGCAGGTAGAGGTCGCCTACATCGCGGAGGGTGCCCGCGGTCTCGATGGTTGTATGCGCTGCCGCGATGACAACCACCAGCAGCTGCACCATCCAGAAGCGCCGATCGCGCAGTCGCTTCCGCACCAATGGCCAGAATTCAGTCATGAGTGCCACCCGGTAGGTCGACCTCATCCAGTCGCAGCAGCCCCGCTTTGACGGCGAGGACCACCGCCTCAGTCCGGGACGCCACCATGAGCTTGGCGTAGATGCTCCGCAGGTGAGCCTCCACCGTCCGCACGCTGAGTCCCATGGTTCTGGCGATCTCCTTGTTCGCGGCGCCTCGGGCGACCAACGCCAGGACCTCGGACTCTCGCTCGCTCAGGCGTTTGCCCGGTCCCTGGCCGACACCGTCTAGGCGGGGCAGCCGGCCGAGGACCTTGCCGGCGAGCTCGGGGCTGAGGACAGTCTTACCCCTGTGGGCGCTCCTTACCGCTGCCGCCAGGTCGGGCCCCTGCACGGTCTTGAGGAAGTATCCGGTGGCCCCTGCCTCGACGGCGGCCTCGATGTACTGCACGTCGTCATACAGGCTCAAGATGATGATGGCCACCGCCGGAGCCTTCTGTTTGATTGCCCGAGTGGCCTCGATGCCGTTCTCGTCGGCCATGGCGATGTCCATCAGCACGACGTCGGGCGATAGCAGGGTCACCATCTCTTGCGCCTGCCGCGAGCTCTCAGCCTCACCGACAACCTCAAGGTCGGGGTCATGCTCACAGAGCCGTTGACGCACTCCGGCCCGGAAGAGTGGATGGTCGTCGACGAGCAGGACCCGGATCCGGGGAGCTTGCTCTTCACTTCCGGGCTCCTCGAGCATGGCCCCTGCACCGCCCGAACCCTGACCAGTCATCGTGTCGCCTCCGGCTTTCGTTGGGCCATCTCCAACGGTAGGTGAAAACACCGATGCTCAAACGGTGTCAATGCTGATGACGCTAGCCGACACCTCGACCACTATCGGACCCGATGTCCTACATCTGGGTTGGGACTTAGGGAGACTAATGGAACTCACGTCGAGAGAGAGCTGGGCCGTCATCCACGGTTTGGTCCTCGGAGCACTTTTCTTGTTGGCCTTCGCTGGCGCGCTGGCGGGGTTGTGGAGCTTCCGGCCGGGGCTGGTGACGGCCAAGGGTTTGCAGGAGCGGGTCATTCGGCTCAAGATCGGGCTCGGTGCAATGGCCGTGATCGCGTGGGGCACGGTGATCACCGGAACCTGGATCGTGTACCCCTGGTATCGCGCCAAGCTCGACCAGTGTGCAGGGCTGGAACTGCCGTCGTCGTTGTGTTCGCCTCGCAACTTCCTGCTGGCCAACGTCCAGGGTGAGACGTCGGAGTGGCACCACTTCGGCATGGAGTGGAAGGAACACGTTGCCTGGGCGGCGCCACTGCTCGCGACCTCGGCCTTCTTCCTCGTGCTCTACTACGGTCCAAGGATCATCGCCCGCCCGTGGTTGCGCACTTCCATCATCGTGTTGTTGGTGGGGGCATTCGGCGCCGCTGCCGTAGGCGGCGTATTCGGCGCCTTCATCAACAAGATCGCCCCGATCTCATGAGTACCGAAGGGACTGCACCCATGAACCACGACTCCGACATCTCTCCCGAGCTCGTCGCGCTCAACCTGGCGGACAAGCCGGACGGGCCTGGCGCCGCAATGATGATCTCTGCCGGCTTCGGCGTCTTCGTCCTCGGCTTCCTGACGGTCCTGGCTGAGGCCTCTGGAGGAGGCAAGGACTGGCTGGCTTCGTGGGAGTGGGGCCAAGGCGTGGGCCCCCTGGCTGGCAAGACGACTGTCGCCTCGTTGCTGTACTTCGTATCCCTGGCAGTGATGTGGGTCATGTGGCGCGACAAGGACTTCGACCTCAAGAAGGCGTTCTACATCGGCATGGCACTTGGTGTCCTGGGAGTCATCGGGACCTTCCCGACGTTCTTCCAGATGTTTGCCGCATGACCGCAACACCAGTGGTGGCCCGCGCTGATCGTGTCGCAGCCCGGGCCACTGGGGTCGGGGTCGGGTTTCTGGCGCTCATGATCACCTGGCTGATCGGGGCTCGAGTCACCGACCGGATCTGGGGTCCACCGTCCTCGGCCGTGGTCGCACTGGTCATCGCCGTCATGGTCGGGATCGTGGCGGCTGTCGTCTCCGGCCGCCGGTTCTCGCACAGACTGGTCACCGAAGTCGAGCGAGGCGCACAACCGTAGCCGCGGCAACGCCGAGGACATAAAGCGTTCGCGCTGAATCTTCTGCGGCGCGAACGCTTTCCGTCGTCTCTACGCGTCGACGCCGCCGGCCATGTCTGACCAGCCAAAAGGCACGTACGGGCATGCCTCGTCCTCGCCGAGCGGATCTCCGCTGGCGGCATACGCACGAGCCCTCGAGCCACCGCACAGGTCGGCGTACTCGCAGACGCCACAGCGGCCGGTGAACTCGGCGGCACGGATCTGGCGCAGCAGCGGGTCGTCCCGGTAGATATCCGCGATCGGCTCGTCGCGGACATTGCCCAGCGGCATCGGCAGGAACCCTGCAGGGTTGACCTCGCCGTCGTAGGCGACGAACAGGATGCCCTTGCCGTCACGAGTGGATGCGGTCTGCGCCCTGGGCCGTTCGGTCGCCGGCCCCATCAGAGTCTCGAGCCGCCCGGACATGGTCTGGTAAAGCTCACTGGTCGGTGCCGGCTCGCCGTCCCGTCGGGAGGCCACAACGCGGCGGAAGAACGGCGCCTCGACGGTGCGGACGATGAAGCCGTGCTGCGACGCGTCATACAGGAAGTGGCAGACGTCCTCGTGCTCGTCGGGAGTGATCGCGTCGGTGGCCACACCGCGCCCGACCTGGACCAGGAAGAAGACCTCCCAGATGTGTGCGCCGGCGCGCGAGATCAGGTCCGCCACGTTGGCGAGCTCATCGAGGTTGGCCCGCATCACCGTGGTGTTGACCTGGACGGTCAGGCCGGCCTCGGACAGCGCCGTGATCGCCTTGATCGTGTCCTCGAAGTGGCCCGGGATGCCGCGCACCCCGTCATGGGTCTCGGGCAGCGCGCCGTCGAGGCTGATCGAGACCGCCTTGACGCCGCTGGTGACCATCCGCTCGATCATCGCGGGGGTCAGGGACGGCGTGACCGACGGCGAGAGCGCCACTGGCACGCCGAGGCCGTTGGCGTGCTCGACCAGCTCGAACAGGTCCGGGCGGAGCAGGCAGTCACCACCGGTGAGAACGAGGATCGGGTATGGCCGCCCGAAGCCGGCAACCTGGTCGATCAGCTTGAAGCCCTCAGCGGTGGTGAGCTCACCGGGCAGCGGGTCCATGGTGGCGCTGGCCCGACAGTGCTTGCAGGCCAGCTGGCAGGCTCGCGTGACCTCCCAGAAAACCAGCATCGGGCGCTGGTCGAAGTTCAGCCGCGTCGTGGGCACTGTCGTGATAGCAGTCATGGAGTTACCTCGGTCAGGGGCCGATTGCCGGCCTTGGGTTGAGCGACATTGTCGTGATCGTCTTTGTTTTGAACGTCTTTGCCTTGATCGTCCTTGCCTTGCGCGACATCGTCAGGGACGTCCTGCGCACCGTTCGCCGTCGTGTGCTGGGCGACGGCCGCGGCGATTCGGCCGGCGTCGGCCACGCAGCTGGCGATACCAACACCCCGGTATGCCGCGCCGGTCAGGAACACGCCGGGCAGCTGGCGCATCGCCGCTTCGAGGGTGTCCAGCCGGTCTTGGTGTCCGACCAGATACTGGGGCATCGCCTGTGGCCAGCGCTGGATACTCTGATCAACCGGGCCGGCCTTCATGCCCATGGCCTCGACCAGCTCGTCCTGCACCCGGGCGACCAGAGTCTCGTCGTCCATCTCCAGCCAGCGGGTGTCACCGCGGCGACCGACCATGCAGCGAATGAGAACGATGGAGTCATCGGCGAGGTGAGGCCATTTCGCGCTCGACCAGGTGCAGCCCACCAGGAACTTGCCCTCCTCGGGAGGAACCAGGAAGCCGGTGCCATCGAGGGGCCGGCCCATCGCCGAGCGTGGGTAGGCCAGCCAGATCGTCGCAACGTCGACGTAGGGGATGTCGGCCAACACCGTCGTCGCCTCGGGAACGAGGTCCGCGAGCAGTTGCGAAGTAGCGAACGCGGGTGTGGCCAGGACGACTACGTCGGCCTCGATGCTCGTCCCGTCCACCAGGTCGACGCGATAGCCACTTCCTTCGCGCGTCACGGTTCGGGCCGTGCTGTTCAGTCGCTGGTCGACCTCGCCCATCCGCGCCACCAGAGTCTCGACGAGGCGGCCCAGTCCGCCTGCCAGGGTGATCAGAATCGGTGCGCCCGTTGACGGCGGCGCATGGCGACGCATTGTGCGAAGGCCGAAGTACAGGCTGCGGTTCTTGCGTGCGAGAGCCTCGATGTCGGGGACGGTGCTATGCGCGCTGAGCTCAGCGGCGCGACCGGCGTGCACTCCACCGAGCAGGGGCTCGACGAGGCGGTCGAACACCTGCGAGCCAAGCCTCGGGATGACCAGGTCGGCAATCGACGGGTCGCTGGTCGCTGCACGACTGCGCGGCAGCACCAGGTCCAGTGCCGCTCGCGCCAGGCCGGTCGGGGACATGAGCCGGGACTTGAGCAGCGGCAGCATACGGTCGGGCACTCCGAAGAGGGTGCCGGTCGGGAGCCGTCGCAGCCGGCCGCGCGACCACACATGCGCACCTAACGAGGCCGGGGCCACGATCTGGTCGCTCAGGCCGAGGTCTTCGAGGAGGGCAGCCATTGCCGGCACGCGCACCAGCAACGCGTCGGGCCCGGTGTCGACCACGTGACCGCTGAACTGCTGGGTGGCGACCTTGCCCCCCAGCTCGGAACCGCCCTCGATGAGAGTGAGCTGCACCGCCGAACCAAGACGACGATGTATGGCGTGCGCCGTTGCCAGCCCGCTGATCCCGCCGCCGACGATCACGACATGAGGTCGAGCCTGCATCGTTCTCCTTGACTATCTGTTGACGAGCTTGGCGGCTGGAGGCGTCTTGGGCGGCTTGGCGTATGCCTCGCGCATGTGATCTGTCGAGAGGTACTCGGCAATACCGAGCAGGATGAGCGCGAAGAAGATCTGCTCTGTGACCATCCACAGCGGGTAGAGCCCGGGAATGGCTGCCGTCACCAGCGCGACGATCGGGAAGATCTTGCTGAAAAGCCTCAATCGTGAGTAAGCCCAATAGAATCCACGCTGGGCACGCCACGCGAAGTAGAACAAGGTCATGGTCATGGCGAGGACCACCACCAGGCGCATCCAGACGATCCAGGGAACCTCCTGGCGCATTTGCAGCATGACGGGGACGACCAGCGCGGCAGTCCCGATCACGAGCTCAACCACCAGCAACCAGGTGACAGCCACGAAGACTCGGCGGGTCCGGGGGTCGGTGCGCATCTCCTCGGAGATGGTGTGGTCAGCATGTCGACCGCCAGCGATGCGGTCGATGTCGAGAAGCACGCTCTCCATGTTCATGACCGCTCCCTTCGAGGGTCTGCTTCGCACCTGGGCACATGCACCTGGGCAAGGAATCTGCTTACTGACCATGACAAGGTTAGATCAGGAAAGAGGGCACCCCGCACACCCAGGGGGCGCCTCTGGTCCGGTCGGGCACCCCGAACCACAGCTGCGCCCGGCCACTGCCACCACGCCCAGCCGCTCCGCGTGATCCAGAACCGCATGCACCAGGGGAGCCGGCAGCCCGAGGCGAGCCGCGACCTGTGCCGGGGTTCCGCCATGCGCACGGACATCGTCGAGCACTGCGACCCACGCGTTCACAACTGGGGCCTCACAGTCTTGACCCCACCTGAAACACCATCACGGCAAGAAGCCAGGCTCCTGCGAGCTGCACGCCAAGAGCCGACACCGTCGGTCGCCACCCGAACAGCCGCCGTTGCTCGGCCAGGGCCGCCACACACGGCGTGTACGCCAGCACGAAGACCATGAAGGCCAGCGCCGCCGCGCCGCCGTGACCGCCGGAGGACTCGTCGAAGGACGCACGCAGCTGTTCGCCGAGGCTTCCGGCCCGCGCGGCGTCGGCCGGCTCGGCGACCGCGTAGGACTGGGCGAAGGATCCCACGACGACCTCCTTCGCCACGAAACCCGTCATCAGTGCTGCGGCCGCGTGGTCGTTGCCGAAACCGGCCGGGGCGAGCACCGGAGCTATGCCACCGGCCACTGCTGAGTAGACGCTGTCCGCAACCGGCACGTCGCCGATGGCATGCTGACCGGTCACGGGTAGCGCCATCAGGACCCACACGACGAGCATGGTCGCGACGATGATCTTTCCGGCTCGCTGGACAAACGATCCGACGCGCAGGCGCACCGACATCCCCAGCGTGCGCAGGTGCGGTCGCTGGTACGGCGGAAGCACCAGGATCAGCGGCTCGGCCTGCACATCACGGAACGCCGTGCGGCGCAGCACCAGCCCGCCGCCGAGTACCAGCAGCACACTGGCGACGTACATCGCGAAGATGACGGTGCCCGCGTGGGCGGGGAAGAACGCGCTCGCCAGCAGCACATAGACGGTCAGCCGTGCCGAACAGGAGGTGAGCGGGATCAGCAAGCCGGTCAGCAGCCGCTGGCGGGCGTTCGGCAGGATCCGCGTGGCCGCGAGCGCCGGAAGGTTGCAGCCGAACCCGACGATCAACGGAAGTAGTGCCCGCCCGTCGAGGCCCAGGGACCTCATCGCCCGGTCGGCGACGAAGGCGGCCCGCGCCATGTACCCGGAGTCCTCGAGAACACCGAGGGCGGCGAACATGATCGCCATGACCGGCAGGAACGTCAGAACCGTGCCGACGCCGACGAGCAGGCCGTCGACCAGTAGTCCCTGAAGCCAGCTGTCAGCTAGGCCGACCAGTCCGAGCAGCCACGTGACGACCGATGCGAGGGGCCCGTTGACGAGCTGGCCGATGGCGCCCTGGAGCGGCGCAGCGAACTTGGTCGTGAGCTCGAACAGCAACCACACAACGGCCAGGAACGCCGGTATGCCGGCCCACGGGTTGAGCAGGACGCTGTCGACGCGGTCGGAAATGGTGCGGCGCAGAGGCTGGCCGGAGGTCGCACCTGCTGCGACGTCGGACTCCTGGGCAGCGCACGTGTTGACCTGTTCGACGACCTGCTCAACCCACGCGAACAGCACCTCGGCCTGGGCGAGCTCTCGCTCGAGATCGGTGAATTGACCATTGTCTATTGGACTTTCGGAGATGCCTGTGACCCGCAGGGGGTGGGCGGCGATGCCGTCAACGGCGGCGGCGAGGCGGCGCATACCGCCGTCTGAACGGTTCCTTGAGTCGACCGGGACAACGGGGACGCCGAGCGATGCCGCGAGCGCCGCCGCCAGAGCTTCTGGCTCCACGTTGGCAGTGGGTGAGTCGCTCACGGTCGCAGCGAGGTCGAGCATGGTGAGGGCGACGACCAGCGGGACACCAGTCTGGGCAACCTGGGCCAGCAGGTAGAGGGACCTGGCGAGCGTGGTCGCGTCGAGAACGACAACGGCCACCCCCCGCTGACCGGTCGCGTCGGCGCGGCTCTGGGCGAGCTCCAACACGGCGTCAGCGGTGACCTGCTCGTCGGCCGAACGCGCCAGCAGGCTGTAGCTGCCGGGCAGGTCGACGATGGCCCGTTCGGTGTCTGGGTCGTTGCTGTCGGGCGCCGCAGTGCGCCAGGTACCGGTGGCGAGCTCGACGGTGGTGCCCGGGGAGTTCATGGTGCGCTGCCGCGCACCGGTCAGCGCGTTGAACAGGGTGGACTTGCCGACGTTCGGCCCGCCGACCAACAGCACGCGCAGTGGCAGCAGATTCGTGGTGGCGGAGCGGACAGGGGCCTGCGTGGCGGACGCGCCGTGACAGCTGCTCATGCCCGGCTCGGCACATGCTCGACGTCGATGAGAGCCGCCGTCCGGCCATCCAGTGCATAGCGGGACCCGGCCACAGCGATCACCCGTCCGCCGAAGGCCGCATGCTGCGTGACGTGAGCAAGGGTCCCCAGCCGGATGCCCATCTCGTTCAGTCGGAAGGCGTCCGCGGCAGGCAGACGGACACCCGTCACGCGCAGCTGTGCGCCGAGCGGGCTCTCTGGCAAGGTCATGTGTGCGACTCTAGATGGTGAGGCAAGGCTGCCCTAAGGACTTTGGTCCCGTTGTTTGGTGTTACCCGCGTCATGCTTGCCGCGTCACTTACCTTGTCGGCCCGGGCAAGGGGATCGCTGGCCGCACTTCGGGTTCGCAACAAGGTCGTATGATGTTCGGGTCCCAACGGCTGTCCACAGTCTGCGGGGGACCGAGGAGGCGGCATCAGTATCAAGTCAGACACTGTGACACCGGCCACGACCTCTGAATCGGCGCACGCGAGGTCCCAATCCGTCTATGCCACGCGATCTGATTCGGTCAACGCCGCAATGCCCACGCCCGCGCACAGACCTTCGACGCGCGCCGGCGAGCGCTGGGCCTACAAATGGGTTGATCGCCGACTCAAGGTGCTCAGTGTTCTGCTGCCGGTGGCCTTCCTCCTCGGCCTGGAGTTCGTCCATTTCATGGTCGAGTCGAGGGACCATCAAATTGGCAGTTTCTGGGACGGCTATCGAGGGGTCTTCATCGCCGTCACAATGGGGTCCATCCTTGCCTTCGGCCTGGCGATGTTCCGGTTCATCGATCGCGCGCAGCGGCAGGTGGTGCGACAGAACCATGAGCTGGCCGCCACCAACGCCCTGTCCAGGGCAGTGCAGGGCGAAGTCGGCGTGGACCGGATCATCAACGTGGCGCTTGAGAGCCTGCTCAACGCGAGTGGAGCGACCCAGGCTGCGGTGACCGTCTTCACCACAGAGGATCGGTCGCCGGACGGCGCCGGTGTGACACATCGTCAGTTCGCAACCCCCGGCACGGCCGTGCTCGTGCCCAGCGACCCGGGTGGTGACGATGCGCCGGTTATCGACTTCCCGCTCTCGACGGGGACGGTGACCGTTGGCCGGATGCGACTCTGGCTCCCGGTCGGCGCTGGTGCGGGCGACCGCCTGGCCTCAGGCACACTGCAGAACATCGGCCATCAGCTGGCCAGCGCGATCCAGCTCGCCCAGCTCGTTGCCGACCTCCAGCGGCGCAAGTCCGAGGGCCACGCTTTCTACGACGTGCTCTTGCAGATCTCGAACCAGAACGCGCCCCCCGACGTCCTCGCGGCCGTGATCACCCACGCGCGCGACATGATGGGAAGCGACGAGGCAGTGCTGAGTCTCGATGAGGACGCGTCTCGATCCGTCCAGTTCGCCGGAACCTTCGAGGGAGCTGTCTCCTTCTCCGACGGGACGGCATGTATGACGTCCGAGGTTGGCGAGCGTCACAGCGACCACGGCCGTGAGGTCGCCTGCCCCGTGCGGTCTTCGCCGGAGTGGCTGGCTGACATGGTGGTCCCGATTCGCGGTCCGATCGGCATGCTCGGAGAGCTATGGATCGGCCGGAGATCCGATGTCCCCTTCACTGAGCGCGACCGCTCTTTCCTCGTGACTCTCTCCGGTCTTGCGGCGATATCCATCACGAGCGCCCAGATGCGCGAGAACGGACGTCAGCGTGCGGTCCTCGCCGAACGCGAACGGATCGCCCGCGAGATGCACGACAGCCTGGCGCAGGTTCTCGGTGTCACCCATCTGCGACTGCGAGCGCTGGACACGCGCGAAGAGGTCTGCGACAACCCCGCAGTCGCGGTCGAGTTGGCTGAGATCGCAGACATCTGTGAGGACGCCTACCAGGACGTCCGCGAGGCGATCCTGGGGCTGCGTGACTCCAGCAAGACCGAGCGTGGGCTGCAGGACGACCTCCGCGCCTACCTGTCCAAGTACACCCAGCAGTGCAAGATCGAGACCTCTCTGGAGAGCCACCTCGACCACGAGCTGTCCCTGTCACCGCGTGCCGAGGTCCACCTCATCCGGGTGATCCAGGAGGCGCTGACCAACGTCCGCAAACACTCAGGGGCCAAGTCGGTGGTCGTCTCCGTCACCGAGTCCGACGCGAGGACGACCTTCGTCGTCGAGGACGACGGTCACGGCTTCGCGCAAGGTGGCTCGTCGCTCGAGCGGGACGGGTTCGGGCTCTTCACCATGCGCGAGCGGATGGCGCTGCTGGACGGTACCCTTACGGTCGACTCCACGCCAGGGGGCGGAACGCGTGTGATCGCAAGCGTCCCCGAGAGATCGCATCCCAGGCCAGCCCCCCTTGAGGTGAAGAATGCAGCCACACACACCGATCCGCATCCTGCTCGTTGACGACCAGCCTCTCTTTCGCGGTGCCATCGCGTCGCTGATCCAGGGCCAGGACGACATGACTGTCGTCGGTGAGGCCGAGAACGGTCTCGAAGCCGTCGAGACGGCACGCTTGTTGCTCCCCGACCTTGTCGTGATGGACGTCGAGATGCCGGTCATGGACGGGGTCGAGGCGGTCCGCCTCATCCGTGAGCAGCTGTCGACCGTCAAGGTCATCATGCTCACCGTGTCCGAGGCCGACGACCACGTCTTCGACGCCATCCGCTTCGGAGCCCACGGATACCTCCTGAAGGACCTTCGCCCCGAACAACTCTACGACATGATCCGGTCCGTCATGCGCAACGAGACCCCCATCTCGCCGGCCATCGCCGGGCGACTGCTCAGGGAGATCCAGAACGGTGTCACCCAGCGCGGCTCGTCACCTGCCCAGCCAGAGGGGCCTGCCGTCACCCGCCGCGAGCTCGAGATCCTCCAGCTCGTGGCCGAGGGCATGAGTAACAAGGAGATCGGCAAGAGCCTGTCGATCACCGAGGGGACCGTGAAGAACCACGTCCACAACGCCCTTGAGAAGCTGCACATGGAGAACCGCATGCAGGCCACCGCGTACATCGTGCGGCAGGGCCTCGGGCGCCGTCCCGTCGAGGACTGACCGAAGAGGCATAAACCGCCTATCTGTCCCATATCGGGCCTCTGAGGTACCTCGGGGTAGAGAGATCGCGGTTGGCCACTGTGCCGGATCGGGGATGGTCGCGGCGAATGGACGCGGCTAGCGTTGAACGTGTTGGGGATCACGTGCTATCGGAACGGGGTGGACCATGGCTGATCAGGGGCAGCGCCCGGTCGTCATCCTCTACGAGCACGCACTGCTGGGCGAGGGAATCGCGAGGTACCTCCGGGCCCAGACCGGGGTCGAGGCCACGGTCGCCTCGGCGCGTAGGCCTGAGGACGTCACAGCGGCGCTGGCCCTTTGCCCGGGGGTCGTCATCTTCGAGTCGGGCCACCCGTTCCAGCAGTACGACCTGTCCACGCTCGCCCCGCACGCCGTCCTGATCGACGTGAGCGCCGTGATCACCCGCGGCTCGGTCGTTGCCCCCTGCGCCGCCGGGCTCGAGCAGATCCTCCAGGCCGTCCGCGACAGCAGCAGCACTGTGGCCCCGCCAGCCAAGACCCGCGCGGTCGGGACCCGTCCCGCACGGAGCCTCGCAGAGCCAGTTCGGTAGAGACCGAAGCGCTCCAGCTCACCCCTCAGCGTCGCCGGGCTCCCACGCGCCTGTACCGGATATCTACCGTGCGACGGATGGGATCTCCGCTACGGAGACGACACGATGCACAAGGAGGCCACCGCCTTCATGTCGCGCACGCGTTATCCGAAGGCGTGCGGGCGTTG
>JBBRWQ010000081.1:0-14370 GCA_038249115.1 Actinomycetales bacterium | reverse complement strand
CCGAGACGCAAAAGGAACACAGATGGCACAGGAATGGCAGATCGACGGACCGAAGGTGCTCGACATCGGCGACGAGTTCGAGACCGTCAGCAAACTCAAGCTCGGACTGGTCGGCGGACGGGTGGACATCGTCACCCACGACGACTCCCCGACGGCCCGAGTCGAGGTTCATGAGGTGACGGGAAGACCCCTGCTGGTCACCTGGGACGGATCGACCCTCCAGGTCAGCCATGTCAAGGACAAAGAAGCAAACATCTGGGACAGCGTGCGGCAGATCGGCGCCGACGCGGGAAAGCGGATGGCCAAGCTGAGCATCTCGGTGCCGGCCACGACGCAGATCAGCGCGAGCACCGTCAGTGCCGAGGCGCTGATCAACGGGGTGCGCGCCACGGTCAAGGCCAACACTGTGACTGGCTCGCTGACCCTGGACGACATCGTCGGCGACGTCAACGCCAACACGGTCAGCGGAGAGATCGAGTGCCACGCCCTCGAGGGTGACTTCAAGGGCAACTCGATCTCGGGCGCACTCACCGTGCAAGCCAGCCGTCTGCGCCAGATCGACCTCAACACCGTCAGCGGGGACATCACCCTCGATCTGACAGACGGCCGGGCGCGGATCCAGTCCAACTCCGTCTCAGGCGATGTCACCGTCCGGATCCCGAGGGGAGGGGGCTACAACGTCGCCGCTCACACGGCCACAGGACAGGTCGTCATCGACGGTCAGTCCATGCGCGGCGTCGGACCGCTCCAGGGCGGTGGGCAACTGACAGACGGCGACAAGGCCCTTGTCATCAAAGCGAACTCGTTGTCCGGCAACATCGTCGTACTGCGCGCGAGCGGCAGCCAGGACACGTCGACGAACGTCCAGGACGCCGTGCCCGACATCCAGGACGCCGTGCCCGACGTGCAGGACCCTGCGCCCGGCACCGAGAGCGCAGGCTGACTATGGCCGTCTTCGCCCATGGCCAGATGCGCCTCTACCTGCTCGCCCTGCTGAACGAGGGGCCCCGCCATGGCTACGAGATCATCCAGTCGCTCGAAGAACGGTTCAACGGGCTCTACTCGCCCAGCGCCGGGACCGTCTATCCACGGTTGGCAAAGCTGGAGGAGGAGGGTCTGGTTGAGCGCACCGAGGACGGCCGCAAGGTGACCTATCGGATCACCGAAGCCGGCCGAAGTGAGGTCGTCGCAAGGGAGTTCGACCTCGCCGACCTCCAGCAGGATCTCGACCACTCGGTGCGAGAGCTCGCCCAGGAGGTGCGCCAGCGAGTTCACGGCAGCACCGCGAACCTTCGCGAGGAGCTCAAGGCTGCGGCCAAGGAGGCACGCGCGACTGCGACGCCGGCAGGGCGATCATACGAACAGCAGTGGCCTCATGCAGCCGGTAGCCGAGGTGGGTCAACCACAGCGCGCGACATCGAGGCCGCGATCAACGCGTTCCGCTATGACGCGCGGGATGCGGCGCGCCGCATCAGCGCTGACGACGGGGCCCGCCAGGAGGTAATGGACATCCTCTCGGAAGCAGCAAGAAAGATCCGAAATGTTCTCAATCCTCCTTAGTCGCGACCGAGGCCGGCGACGTCAGAGCGTGAAGACGACCTTGCCGAAGACGTCCCCGGAGGCCATCTTCTCAAAACCCTGAAGTGCGTCGGCCAAGGCAAACGTCGAGTCGACAACCGGCGAAATCCGTTGGTTGACAATGAAGCTCGCCAAGCGCTCCAGCTCGGCCCGAGTCCCCATCGTGGACCCGACAACGCGAAGCTGCTTGAAGAAGATCTTGGTCAGCTCAGCCTTGGCCGGCGCGTCACCGGACGTCGCGCCTGAGATGACGACTGTGCCCCCTGGCTTGAGCGAGTTGATCGAGTGCGACCAGGTCGCCGCACCGACGGTCTCCAACACGGCATCGACCCGTTCCGGCAGGCGTTCACCCGAAGCAAACGCTTTGTCAGCACCGATTTCGAGGGCTCTGGCTCTCTTGCCCTCGTCGCGGGAGGTGGTCCAGACCCGGTAGCCCGCCGCGGAGCCCAGCTGGATCAAGGCCGTCGACACACCACCGCCGGAGCCCTGCACCAGAATGGTCGCCCCGGGGGTGATCCCGGCGTTGACGAACAACATCCGATATGCCGTCAACCATGCTGTGGACAGACAGGCGGCCTGCTCGAAGGACAGACCTGCGGGCTTGGGGACCAGGTTGCGCGAAGGAACTGCGACGTACTCGGCCAGCGTTCCGTCATGCAGCTCGGAGAGCAGGGTGCGCGCAGGGTCGAGGGTCTCGTCGCCGGTCCAGCCTTCGGAGGGCACCACGGCATAGATGATGACCTCGTTGCCTGCCTCGTCGACCCCTGCACCGTCACAGCCCAGGATCATCGGCAGCCGGTCAGCGGGCAGACCAACACCCTGCAAGGACCAGACGTCGTGGTGGTTCAGACCTGCGGCCCGCATCTTGACCACGGACCACCCGGGCCGGGCGACAGGCTCAGGGCGCTGGCCGATCACCAACCCTGACATCGGATCAGAGGACGACTGGCTGACGGCATAGGCGGCAAGCATGCCCTCGACAATAGTCAGGTGCTGGAGATCATGCTGGGCAGTGCGTCGGTCAGCGATGCGTGCCAGTCCCGCAGCGCGGGTAGCCCCGCGCGGGACCAGGCCTCATGCCCGAGGACGCTGTATGCCGGACGTGGGGCCGGACGTGGGAAGGCGTCCGTGGTCGTCGGAAGCACCCGCGCGGGGTCAAGGCCCTGCGCGGCAAAGATCGCCTGGGCGAATGAGAACCACGTCGTCTCACCCGAAGAAGTCCCGTGGTAGGTGCCGGACGGCGCCTCGGCCTCGACCAGCCGCACGATCGCCGCTGCCAGGTCCACTGTCCACGTTGGCTGCCCGCGCTGGTCCTCGACCACGGACACTGTGTCCTGCTCCGACGCCAACCGCGACATGGTCTTGACGAAGTTCGGCCCGTGGGCGCCATACAGCCAGGCAGTGCGCACCACCCACGAGGCCGAGGGCAGGTACGCCCGCACCGCCCACTCACCTGCGGCTTTGGTCCGGCCGTATGCCGACCGCGGCGCGAGCGGCGCATCCTCCGCATAGGGGCACGTGGCGTCTCCGGCCAACACGTAGTCGGTGGACACCTGCACCATCCGCGCCCGGGCGACCGAACAAGCGCGGGCCAGGTTCGCCGCCCCCACCGCATTGACCGAGAACGCCTGTGCTTCATGGGTCTCCGCGTCATCGACCGCGGTCCACGCAGCAGCGTTGACCACGATCTCGTGACCTGCCACCGCCGCGAGGCAGGCATCGGGATCGGTGATGTTCAGCACGTCCTTGTCGACTGCCGTGACCTCGTGAGCGCCTTGCGAAGCGCCCAGTACCGAGACCAGATCCCGCCCGAGCATCCCGTCGCAGCCGACGACCAGCCAGCGGCTCATGTATGTGGCCCCACGGGCAGTGTGCGCATGTCGCGAGGGTATCGGAGGGCGTTTCCCGAAGCGGCCACGAGACACGGCATCCGTTCAGCAGGCTAGCCTCGCGACCATGAAGGGAATCATTCTCGCCGGGGGCTCCGGGACGCGACTTCATCCGATCACCCGCGGGATCAGCAAGCAGCTCATGCCCGTCTATGACAAACCGATGGTCTACTACCCGCTCTCGACGCTGCTCATGGCCGGGATCCGCGACATTCTGATCATCACGACGCCGCAGGACCGCGAGCAGTTCGAGCGGCTGCTGGGCGACGGGCGGGCGTGGGGCATCTCCTTGTCCTACGCCTCGCAGCCGAAGCCAGAAGGTCTGGCCCAGGCTTTCATCATCGGAGCTGACTTCATCGGTCAGGACACTGTGGCACTCGTACTCGGCGACAACATCTTCTACGGCACCGGTCTCGGCACGTCGCTTCGTGCGAACACCGACCTCACCGGAGGTCACGTATTCGCCCACCATGTCTCGGAGCCGAGTGCATACGGCGTGGTCGAGTTCGACGTCGACGGCGCGGTGCTGTCGATCGAGGAGAAGCCGGCCAAACCCAAGTCGAGCTATGCGGTCCCGGGGCTGTACTTCTATGACAACGACGTCATCGAGATCGCCCAGCGCCTGCAGCCCAGCGTCCGTGGCGAGCTCGAGATCACCGGGGTCAACGACGCCTACCTTCAGCGCGGGGACCTGACCGTCACCGTCCTTCCACGAGGCACGGCATGGTTCGACACCGGCACGTTCAAGGGTCTGCTCGATGCCAGCCAGTTCGTCTATGTCGTCGAGGCCCGACAGGGACGCAAGATCGGATGCGTCGAGGAGATCGCCTGGCGCAACGGCTGGTTGAGCGATGCCGAGTTCTCCGACCTGGCTGACCCACTGGTCAAGAGCGGCTACGGCATCTACATGCACAGCGTCCTGGCCGAGGGAAGGACCCGCGCCTGATGGATATCAGAGCGCTGAGGATAGAGGGCTCCTTCGAGATCGTCCCGCAGCAGTTCCGCGACGACAGGGGCCTCTTCCTGGAGTCCTTTCGCGGCGACCGGCTGGCCGAGGCCATCGGACATCGCCTGGACGTCGTGCAGACCAACGTGTCCGTCTCGTCCCGGGGCACGGTCCGCGGCGTGCACTTTGCGGACCTTCCGCCGTCGCAGGCGAAGTACGTGACCGCGCTGTCCGGGTCCTTCATCGACTTCGTCGTCGACATCCGGGTCGGCTCCCCCACGTTCGGACAGTGGGAGAGCGCACTGCTCGACACCGTGGACCGCCGCGCCATCTACCTCGCCGAGGGGCTGGGCCACGCCATCTGCTCCCTCGAGGACGACTCCACCGTCAGCTACCTCTGCTCCGCCACCTACAACGCGGCACGCGAACACACCATCAACCCCCTCGACCCCGAGCTCGGTCTCGTCCTGCCCGCTGACGTCACCCCGCTGTTGTCGGCCAAGGATGCCGCCGCCCCCTCGCTGAGCCAGGCCGCCGCCCAGGGACTGCTCCCGCGGTATGACGAGTGCGTCCGCTACTACGCACAGCTCGCCTCACGAAGCTGACGTCAGGCTGGCCCAGAGAGCTGAGGTCAGAGGGGGAAGGCGTAGACGAAGATGTTGCTCTCGTAGTGGCCGGTGCGGTTGTCGAAGGCACCCCCGCAGCTGAGCAGGAGCAGCCTTCCGGACTTGTCACGCCCCGGCAGCCCGTAGGAACCGGTCTGGTCGAACAGCTCCTGACGGCGCGAGGCCACCTTGTCCTTGCCCACCTCGATCGGCGGCGCCACAACGCCATACCTCATTCGGCGACCATCAGCCAGGACCACCGTGATGACCTCCCCCACCTTGTAGTCAGCCAGGTCAGAGAACGCCCCCGCCACACCACCACTGTTGATATGCGCCACCAGGATCGTCGTCCCATGCCCGCTACCAGGGGCCACCTGCTGGCTGCCCCAGCTCACCAGAGTCGGATCCTTGGGCACAAACAAGCTGCCATTCTTGTTCATCGGGTCGGCTGAAACCTTCGTCTTCAACCGATGACCGGCGACAACCACCTGCACCGGCACACCGACCTTGACCGGCTCGACCCGAACAGCGGTCGGCGAGCTCGACGGTGATGGCGCTCCACTGGTCGTCGGCGCCGCAGTCGTCGGCGCCGGACCAAGGCCGCCCGGAAGCGAAGCACTGGAAAGCACCTGCCCCGCCCGGCCCTGACCGAAGTAGTGACTGCCCAGGAACGCCACCGAGGCAACCAGCAACCCGCTCCCGAGAACAGTCAGAGCCGCGATGCTCGCCTGGTTACGCGTCACCGTGACGCCGGCGCAGCGCGAAGGCTGCCCCGAACGCCTGGAGCGCAGCCAGTGCCGCCAAACCGCCGGTAGTCAGCTGTCCACCCGTGCTCGCTTCGCCGGCCCTGGCCGCCGACGGCAACGGGTTCGCCGCTGCTATCTGCACCCCGTCCGAAGTCTCGGTGACAACAGGCGCGGCTGGGGCCACAACCACCGGTTGGGCGGCTTCTACCTGCACCCCGCCCGAAGTCTCGGTGAAAACCGGCGCGGAGTGGACCACGACCAGGGGCGGGTGAACCAGGGGCGGGTGAACCAGGGGCGGGTCAACCACCGGCGGGGTGACGACAGTGGGCAGCACCGAGGATGTGCAGCCTGTGTGTGCGGGGTTGGAACGCCCGATGCCGTGGTTGCGGTCGCACTCGTAGCCGGCGATGTGGTCCGAGCCGTTCGGCATCTGTCCCTGCGGGTTCTTGTTGTCGGCCTTGCCGACGCATCCCGCGCATGGCTTGCCGTTGGCCACGCCCTTGCCGTTGCCGTTGCCGTTGAGCGACGGTGATCCGTCGCGCGTCGAGCAGTACGGGCCTCCTGGGCACTGCCCGTTGGCACCGCCCGAGTTGAGATCGGCCTTGCTGAGTGACTGACGTTGATCCGGAGAGCCATTGCCCGGGCCATCGCAGGGCCGGCGACGCCAGCGGCCAGCGCCAGGCCGAGCGCTAGCGAGACGGCGAAGATCCGCCTCCTGCGGAGATGGGCGATTCGTCCTGTTTGACGCCATAGCGCTGGTACACGTGACACGTGAAACCCCTGTATTGGATGGATTCCACGCTCAAAGTGGGCGTTCGCGGAGAAAAGTGCCGTGCATTTTGCTGTTTCTTGACGGTTTCTTGACCAATACTTGAAGTAAGGGTGGCCTAAACCATACGGAACGAAATCGCACACGGCAAGGGTTTTGGATGAGTTTGTGCAGTTGGTCGACTCCGTGCGGGATCCCCCGGTGTCCGAAGAATGTGCGCCAGCCGTCGAGTTCAAAGCCACAGCTCGACCCGCCATGATCAGGCGAGGGCGGCCACCGCAGCTGCCACTGCCGGCGCCACCCGATCGTCGAAAACGCTCGGCACGATCTCCTGCGCCGTCGGCTCGGCCACCAGCGCAGCGATCGCCCGGGCGGCGGCCAGTTTCATCGCCTCGGTGATCTGGGGCGCACCTGAGTCGAACGCCCCCCGGAACAGCCCCGGGAACGCCAGCACGTTGTTGATCTGGTTCGGAAAGTCCGAACGCCCCGTGGCCACGACCTCGGCGTGGCGGGCGGCCACCAGCGGGTGCACCTCAGGGTCGGGGTTGGCGAGGGCAAAGACGATGGCGCGTGGCGCCATACGGGCAATGTCCTGCTCTGCGACCTGCCCCCCGGACACCCCGATGAACACGTCCGCACCAACCAATGCCTGACCCGCCGAGCCTGACAGGCCACGCGGGTTTGTCGTGGCGGCCAGGCGATGCTTGTGCTCGACAAGATCGGTGCGCGTCGGTGAGACGATCCCCCGCGAGTCACACACGACCACGTCCTCGATCCCTGCACGGCCCAGGATGTTGGCGACCGCCACCCCCGCGGCACCGGCGCCCGAGACGACGACGCGCAACGCGGCCAGGTCTTTGCCCACGACCTGCGCGGCATTGATCAGCGCAGCCAGCACCACGATGGCCGTGCCGTGCTGGTCGTCGTGGAACACGGGGATGTCCAGCCGCTCGCGCAGCTGACGCTCGATCTCGAAGCATCGCGGCGCCGAGATGTCCTCGAGGTTGATCCCGCCATACGTCGGTGCAAGCCGCACAATCGCCTCGACCAGCTCCTCGACGGTGCCCGTCTCCAGGCACACCGGCACCGCATCGACGCCGGCGAAGTGCTTGAACAGCACCGCCTTTCCCTCCATCACCGGCAGCGCCGCCAACGGCCCGATGTTGCCCAGGCCGAGCACCGCCGTGCCATCGGTGATCACCGCGACCGTGTTGCCGCGCGTGGTGTATCGCAACGCCAGCAAAGGATCCGCAGCAATCGCCCGCGAAACCTCTGCAACACCAGGCGTGTACAGCAGGGCAAGGTCGGCGCGGTCACGCAGGGCCTGGGTGGGGACGACCTCGATCTTGCCGCCTTCGTGCGCGCGGAACACGGGGTCGTTGGGGTCATAGCCAAAGGACTCGGAGTATGACGGATCGGCAGTCATGGTCAATATCACCTGTTCGACGGGAGCGGGCACACCTGGAGGCGGCATCATCAACATGCACTTGTTGGAGAAGCCAGGGTGTCGGCTACGTCTACGTCGCGGCGGGTGGGCCGCAGATGCAAATGATGACACAGACCGGCGCCGCTGCACAGTAGGGTCTGACGATGTGATCTCAACCCTGCCAACACGCGCCCGCGTCGTCGTGATCGGCGGCGGAGTGATCGGCACCTCAGTCGCCTATCACCTGGCGCAGATGGGGTGTCCGGACGTCGTGCTGCTTGAGCGTGATCGCCTCACCTGCGGAACGACCTGGCACGCGGCGGGACTCATGGTGACGTTCGGGTCCACCTCGCAGACATCGACCGAGATGCGCAAGTACACCCGCGACCTCTACAGCCGGCTTGAGGCGGAGACCGGCCTGGCCACCGGCTTCGACCCCGTTGGCTTCATCGAGATCGCCAACGAGCCCGACCGGCTCGAGGAGTACCGCCGCGTCTCCGCGTTCAACCGGTACAACGGCGTGGACGTCCAGGAGATCTCAGCGGCCGAGGTCGGCGAGCGGTTCCCTCTGGCGCGTACCGACGACATCCTGGCCGGTTTCTATGTCAAGGAGGACGGCCGCGTGAACCCGGTCGACGTCACGATGTCCCTGGCCAGGGGGGCGCGACTGCTCGGCGCAAAGGTCATTGAGGGCGTCGCCGTGACGGACGTGCTCGAGCGCGGCGGTGTCGTCACGGGAGTTCGCACCGACCAGGGTGACATCGAGGCGGAGTTCGTCGTCAACTGTGCCGGGATGTGGGCCCGGCAGCTCGGCGAGAAGTCAGGAATCGCGATCCCGCTGCAGGCCGCCGAGCACTACTACCTCCTGACCGAGCCCATTCCTGGAGTGTCGCGAGCCTGGCCGATTCTCGAGGACCCGGCCTCGCACGGATACTTCCGTGAAGAGGGCGGCGGCCTCTTGGTCGGCCTGTTCGAGCCGGTCTGTGCCCCGTGGAAGGTCGGGGGCATCCCCGCAGACTTCTCCTTCGGTGAGCTGCCGCCGGACTGGGATCGGATGGGCCCGTATCTCGAGAAGGCGATGTCGCGCATCCCGATCTCCACCGAGGTCGGCATCCGCAAGTTCTTCTGTGGGCCGGAGAGCTTCACCCCTGACCTGCAGCCGGTGGTCGGCGAAGCCCCTGAGCTCAAGAACTATTTCGTTGCAGCGGGTCTCAACTCCGTTGGCATCCTGACCGGTGGTGGCATGGGACGCGTCATTGCCCACTGGATCCTCAACGGACGACCGGACGTCGACGTGACCGGGATGAATATCGACCGGCTGCACCGCTATCAGGCCAACCCCGACTACCGCCGGGCGCGCACCGTCGAGTCACTGGGCACGGTCTACCTCTGTCACTACCCGACGAAGTCGATGAAGACGGCACGCGGTATCAAACACTCCGCCGTGCACGATCGGCTGGCCGTCGCGCGCGCCTCCTTCAAGGACGTCAGCGGCTGGGAGGGTGCCGACTGGTTCGCTCCAGAGGGCGTCGAGCCGAGTGCCGAGCGCCTCTCCTGGGGACGCCAGAGCTGGTTCCCCTATTGGGAAGCCGAGCACCGGGCTGCCCGCGAGGGCGTGATCCTGATGGATATGTCGTTCATGTCGAAGTTCGCCGTGCAGGGGCGCGACGCCGGACGGCTGCTCGACCGGCTGTCGGCCAACAACGTCATTGGCGAGACCGGCAAGATCACCTACACGCAATGGCTCAACGATGCCGGACTGATCGAGGCCGACCTCACTGTCACCAAGCTCGGCGACGAGAACTACTTTGTGGTGGCATCGGATACGGCCCAACACCACGTTGAAACCTGGATGCGGCGACACATCGGCGCGGACGAGAACGCGTTCGTCACCGACGTGACTTCCGGCTACGCACAGCTCAACATCCAGGGGCCGCGCTCCCGTGAGCTGCTGCAGGCGATCACCACGACGGACCTGTCGAACGAGGCGTTCCCGTTCCGGACTGCTCGCGAGATCGACCTCGGCTTTGCAAGGGCCTTGTGCGTCCGGATCACCTACCTCGGCGAGCTGGGCTACGAGCTGTATGTGCCGACCGAGCAGGCGCTCTACGTGTATGACCGCATCGTCGAGGCCGGGCGTTCGGTCGACCTCCGTCACGCCGGTCTGAAGGCGCTGTCCAGCCTGCGGATGGAGAAGGGCTACCGCGACTACGGCCACGACATCGACAACACCGACTGCGTGCTCGAGGCCGGACTCGGCTTTGCCGTGGACCTCCGCCGCCCGACCGACTTCATCGGGCGTCGTGCGGTCGAGGCCAAGAAGGCAGCCGGGCCGCTGACCCAGCGGTTGGTGCAGATCCTGGTGACGGACCCCGAGCCGATGCTCTTCCACGCTGAGGTAGTCCATCGCAACGGGGTTCCGGTCGGCTACGTCAGGTCCGCGTCATACGGCTTCACCCTTGGCGGTGCCGTGGGGCTGGCCATGATCGAGGCAGGCGCACCGCTCGACCAGGCCTATCTGGACAACGCGACGTGGGCGGTCGACATCGCCGGCCAGCTGCACCCTGCGGTTGCCTCGCTCCGGCCCTTTTACGACCCGACCATGAGCCGGGTCAAGAGCTAGCCCGAACAGCGCAGGTTACAAGAGTGTGAATTTCCTCCCTTTTGATCCCCTTTGATGGCAGGATGCACACGTCCCGCTCAGTTCAGTATGTGGAAGGAAGCCTCAGATGGCCCGCCGTCTCTCCCCCGCGATCACGCTCACTGCGAGTGTCGCAATCGCGGGACTTGCTCTCAGCGCCTGCGGTTCCAGCTCACTGTCCACGTCTGACGCCACCCCCAAGGCAACCGTGTCAGCGACCAAGGAAGCCAACCTCGCCGACAAGCTGCCGGCCAAGGTCAAGGCCGCCGGCAAGATCGTGGTGGGCACCGACGCGACCTATGCCCCCAACGAGTTCCTCGACGCCGACGGCAAGACCGTCAAGGGCTGGGACGTCGACCTGTTCAACGCAGTGGCCCAGAAGTTCGGCGTCACGGTCGAATGGCAGCCGGCCAAGTTCGACTCGATCATCATCGGCGTCAACAGTGGCAAGTTCGACGTGGGTGTCTCCAGCTTCACCATCAATGACAAGCGCAAGAAGCAGGTCAACATGGTGAGCTACTACAACGCCGGCACCCAGTGGGCGGCGGCACCAGGTAATCCCAAGAAGGTCGACCCCAAGACCCCCTGCGGCCTCAAGGTCGCCGTCCAGAAGGGCACCGTGCAGGCGGACGAAGACATGCCGCCCAAGATCAAAGCCTGCCTCGCCGCGGGCAAGCCCATCACCCTGCAGGTCTACGACGGCCAGGACCAGGCCACCGCAGCCGTGTTTACCGGCAAGGCCGACGCCATGCTCGCCGACTCGCCCATTGTCGGTTACGCAATCAAGCAGTCCAACGGCAAGATCGAGGCAGTCGGCGACGTCTACGACTCGGCTCCGTACGGCTACGTCGTGCCCACGGCCGCGACTGAGTTCGCCCAGGCGATCGTCGACGCTCTGAAGTCGCTCGACGGTTCCGGTGACTACAAGAAGGCGCTCGGCACCTGGGGCGCCGAGGCGGGTGCGATCAGCGACTTCGCCATCAACCCGTGAACGTAAACCCCTCCGCTACTGACACGGACAGGCCGGGCCTCATCGAGGCCCGGCCTGTCCGGCACCCCGGGCGTTGGGTCGCCGTTGCTGTGATCGCGGTCCTTGCTTCCATGCTGGCAAACTTGATCTTCACCAACGAGGCGTTCGAGTGGTCGTTCGTGTTCAAGGCCATGGTGCAGTCCCCGGTATTGCACGGTCTTTACGTCGGCACCCTGCTCACCACTGCGCTCTCAATGATCGTCGGCGTCTCGGGCGGCGTCCTGTTCGCCGTGATGCGTCTCTCTCCGAATCCGGTGCTCTCAGGGGTGGCCTGGACCTTCACCTGGTTCTTCCGGGGGGTCCCGCGCTACGTCCTGCTGGCCACGATGGGCGCGCTGGGAATCCTGTTCCAGAAGGGACTCGGCCTCGGCGTTCCCTTCGACTGGAAGATCATGGAGCTGCTCGGGATGGACGGCAGCTTGAGGTTCGCGACCCTCAACGCCAACGAGCTGTTCTCCGGCTTGTTCGGCGCCGTCCTCGGTCTGGGCCTGTCCGAGGCCGCCTACATGGCCGAGATCGCGCGCGCCGGCATCCTGTCGGTCGACAAGGGCCAGGCAGAGGCAGCCCAGGCGCTGGGCATGAGCAGCGGCAAGACCATGCTCCGGATCGTGCTGCCCCAGGCCATGCGGGTCATCGTGCCCCCCACCGGCAACGAGGCGATCGCCATGGTCAAGGACACCTCGCTGCTGATCGCCCTGCCATTGATCGACGAGCTCTTCTTCCAGCTCTCGTCCATCGGGTCGCGGACGTTCAAGGTCTTCCCGTCGTTCGTGGCCGCATCGCTCTGGTATCTGCTCGTCACCAGCGTGCTGATGGTCGGCCAGTTCTACCTGGAGCGGCACTTCGGCCGCGGTTTCGGCCAGCAGAAGCCGAAGAACAAGCGGTTCGCCCGCGCCCCTGGAATGGGCGGTGGCTGATGTCAGCTTCCACTCCAAACACCGACGCCGGTATGCCGCTCGTGCACGCCGTCAACGTGATGAAGGCCTTCGACGGCAACCAGGTCCTCAAAGGCATCGACCTCGACGTACGCAAGGGTCAGGTCATCTGTCTGCTCGGCCCGTCTGGCTCAGGCAAGACAACGTTCCTGCGCTGCATCAACCAGCTTGAAACCATCGACGGCGGCCGAATCTGGGTCGACGGCGACCTGATGGGCTACGAGGACCGCAACGGCACGTTGCACCACCTCACCAACAAGGCAATCGCGGCGCAACGTCGTGAGATCGGCATGGTCTTCCAGAAGTTCAACCTGTTCCCGCACAAGACCGCACTCGAGAACATCATGGAAGCACCGATCCAGGTCAAGGGCGAGAACAAGGCGCAGGCCCGCCAGCACGCCATCGACCTGCTGGAACGAGTTGGCTTGCAGGACAAGCCATCTGCCTATCCGGGTCAGCTTTCCGGCGGTCAGCAGCAACGTGTGGCCATCGCTCGTGCCCTGGCGATGCAGCCCAAGCTGATGCTCTTCGACGAGCCCACGTCGGCTCTGGACCCTGAGCTGGTAGGCGAGGTTCTGGCCGTCATGCGAGAGCTCGCCACCGAGGGAATGACCATGATCGTGGTGACCCACGAGATGAGCTTCGCCCGCGAGGTGGCCGACGAGGTCGTGTTCATGGATGGCGGTGTCGTCGTCGAGCAGGGCGACCCGACATCGGTCATCAACAACCCGCAGCACGCCCGCACCAGGTCGTTCCTGCGCCGGATGCAGTCGGAGCACCAGGCCGTGGAGAACGTCCCCACGACGCTTCACGAAGCCGTCGCCGCCACTACACACCAAGACCCCGAAGAGGCCGAATAGCGTTGCGGAGGCTGGGGATTGCCCTCGTACATGGTCGTTCGATGGAGCCGACGCTGCACGAGGGCGACCGTCTACTCGTGATGTATGGCGCACGCCCCCGTCGCGGGAAGCTCGCCGTTGTCCTGCTTCCGGACGACACATCGGGCCGTGCACGACCGTTGGCGGTCAAGCGCCTCGCCCACCCCGACCCGGATGGCTCCGACGGCTGGTGGGTCGAGCGGGACAATCCTCTGGAGGGGGTCGACTCCTGGTCGGCCGGCGTCGGCGCGATCCCGGCCGACGGCATACGGGCTCGGGTGCTTCTGCGTCTCCCTGCCACGCGACCCCCCTGGCTGCGTTTCCGGATCCATCGTCGCGGGAAGTGACCGCGCCGGGTAGGTTTGTTGTTTCACCCCCGAACGCTTGACGAAGGGACCCTCAGATGTTCTCGCGTTTGTTCGCCGCTCCCGTGCAGGTCAGCGCCCACTGCGACCTGCCCTGCGGCATCTACGACCCCGCCCAGGCCAAGATCGAGGCAGAGTCCGTCAAGGCCTGCATGGTCAAGGCCGCAGCCTCCGGTGACGCCGACTTCAAGGCGCGCGCCCTCACGATCAAGGAAGAGCGCTCCGACCTGGTCAAGCACCACCTGTGGGTGCTGTGGACCGACTACTTCAAGCCTGCGCACTTCGAGAAGTACCCGGATCTGAGCACCCTGTTCAACGAGGCCACCAAGCTCGCCGGCGCGGGTGGCACCAAGGCCTCCTGGGATCCTGCAGTGGCCGACCAGCTGCTGGCCAAGATCGACGAGATCGCCGTGATCTTCTGGGAGACCAAAAAGGCCGCCTGAGCCTCACAAGCCTCTGACCTGCACGTTTACCTGTCGGTTGCCGTCTCAGTCCTTACAGAGTCCTTGGGAGGACTGAGAACGGCGTCGATGATCGACCGGGTCCGGTCGTCGTCTCCTGG
>JBBRWQ010000080.1:0-14384 GCA_038249115.1 Actinomycetales bacterium | reverse complement strand
TTCCCTGCCCAATCGCCGGACAGTCAGCGACTTACCGCACGGCGGAACTGCCAGGTCGTCAGCGGGACGAAGATGACCAGGATCGCGAGGGCCCACAGCAGCGTGTAGGTCACGGGGTGCTGCAATGCCCAGCTGTCCGGGATCGGAGTGCCAGGCGCAATGTTGCCGAAGAGCTGGCGTGCCGCCTCGGTAACCGCCGAGACGGGGTTCCACTCAGCGAAGGTCCTCAACGGCCCGGGAAGCGTGTCGATCGGCACGAAGGTGTTGGCCACGAACGTCAACGGGAAGATGACAACGAACGAAGCGTTGTTCACGACCTCGGGACTGGGCGCCATCAGCCCGACCATGGCCATGACCCATGAGAATGCGTAGGCGAAGACGAGCAGGATCAAGAAGCCGCCGAGCGCTTCCAGGACCGAGGTGCCGAAGACGACCGTCTGGGCGAAGATTCCGGCGATCAGGAACTCCTTGTAGTTGCTGCCCTTGACGTCGATCGCCCCGCCGAACACATAGGCGAACAGCAGCACGAACATGATCGGCTGCAAGGTGGTGAACACGAGTAGGTCTGGCACCCGCTTGATCTTGATCAGGTTGCGCTTGGCGACGACGAAGCCGTCGCTGAGAGCGCTCGAGACACTCATCGGGAGACCTCCCTGGCCGGCGTACCGATCAGCGACCCGTCGGGCGGCTCGGACTGTTCAGCTGGATGTCCGGTGAGCGAGAGGAACACGTCGTCGAGCGTGGGGCGCCTCAACCCGACGTCGTCCAACACGATGTGCGCTGCATCCAGCCTGCGGAGTGCGTCGGTGAGCACCCCCGCGCCGCCGGTGACCGGCATGAGCAGCGAATGTCGGTGATGGTCCAGGATCGCATTGCCCACACCGAGCGGTTCGAGCAGCTCGCTAGCGGTCTCCAGCTGGGCCGCGTCGGCCACTGTGATCTCGAGGCGCTCGCCGCCAACCTGAGCCTTGAGCTGGTCGGCTGTGCCTTCTGCGATGACCTTGCCGTGGTCGATGACCACGATGTTGTCTGCGAGGATGTCGGCCTCCTCGAGGTACTGGGTGGTCAACAGCAGCGAGGTGCCGCCCGCGACGAGCCCCTGGATGATCTCCCACATGTCGGTCCGACCTCGGGGGTCGAGCCCCGTCGTGGGCTCATCCAGGAAGAGGACCGGCGGGTCGGCAACCAGGGCGCCGGCGAGGTCTAGCCGCCGTCGCATGCCGCCCGAGTAGGTCTTGGCCATACGGTCTCCGGCATCCTCGATCTGGAGTTGCGCCAGCAGCTCTCGCGCGCGCTCACGGCTGGCCTTGCGACCGAGGTGATAGAGGCGGCCGATCATGTCGAGGTTCTCGAAACCGGTGAGGTACTCGTCGACCGCGGCATACTGCCCGGATAGCCCGATCCGTCGCCGAACCTCTCGAGGGTCCTTGAGCACGTTGACCCCGGCCACCTCAACGGTCCCTGAGTCCGGCCTCAGGAGGGTTGCCAGAATACGTACGGCCGTGGTCTTGCCCGCACCGTTGGGTCCCAGGAGGCCGAGAACCGAACCTCGCGGCACGGTCAGGTCTACGCCGTCGAGAGCTCTGATCTGGCCATAGTGCTTGACAAGCCCTCGAGCTCTCACCGCGTCATTCACCGGGGGGACTGTGTCCATAGGAGGAACCCTGCCATGGACCTCCCACATGGGAACATGCAATTAGCGCAGTCAGCCGAGCTCGACCGAGTATCCCTTGTCGTGCAGGCTCCGCAGGATCTCGTCGCAGTGCGCACTGCCCTTGGCCTCGAGCTGCACCGCGATCTCGACCTCGTGCACCTGCAGCGTCGCCGCGGTGCGAACATGCTCGATCTCGAGGACATTCGCATCGGCGCTGGCCAGGTCGGCCAGCAAACCCGCAAGCGAGCCCGGGCTGTCGGAGAGCAGTACGCGAAACTGCAGATATCGGCCGGCAGCAGCAAGACCGTGCCGAATGATCCTCAGCAGTAGCACCGGGTCGATGTTGCCACCAGACAGGACAGCGACCACCGGGCCTTCGTAGGCATGCGGTCCGGCATCGAGCAGCCGCGCGACGGCGGCGGCACCGGCCGGCTCGACCAGCAGCTTGGCCCGTTCCAGCAGGAACAGAACCGCACGCGACAACGTGTCCTCACCCACCGTCTCGATCGAGTCGACCAGCTCACGGACGATGGCGTACGGGATTTCCCCGGGACAGCCAACCGCAATGCCGTCAGCCATGGTGGACATCGAGCTCAGGGACACAGGCTTGCCAGCGGCCAGGGATGGCGGGTAGGCAGCCGCCTTCTCTGCCTGCACCCCGATCACACGCACGTCGGGTCGCACGGACTTGACGACCGTCGCGATGCCAGCAAGAAGACCCCCGCCGCCGACGCTGACGAGAATAGTCTTCACGTCAGGGCACTGCTCGAGGATCTCCAGGCCGCAGGTCCCCTGGCCTGCGACGATGTCGGCGTGGTCGAACGGATGAATCAGCACTGCGCCGGTCTCGGCCTCGTACTGTCTTGCCCTCACAAGACATTCGTCGATGCTGGTGCCTAGCTGTTCGACGCGGGCGCCATAGGCACGGGTGGCCATGAGCTTGGGAATCGGTGCACCCAGAGGCATGAAGACGGTCGACGTGATGCCGAGCAGCTGAGCCGCAAGTGCCACGCCTTGAGCGTGGTTTCCGGCGCTGGCCGCGACCACACCACGCGCCTTCTCCTCATCGCTGAGGCGGGACATCCGCGTGTAGGCACCACGGATCTTGAAGGACCCGGCGCGCTGGAGGTTCTCACACTTGAGGTGGACGTCTCCCCCGACACGGTCGGTCAGGGCACGACTGAACTCCATCGGGGTGGGCTCGATGATGTTGGCGAGCAGCTCTTGCGCGGCGACCACGTCGTCCAGGGTCACGGGCAGCGACGGGGATGCCATGGACAAAGAATATCGCCGGCAGGCTCATGGCAGCTGCAGGGCCTCAGCAGCGAGGACGCGTCGAGCCACCCTGGCTGCCACCTCGGCGCCGTGACCCTCAGCATCTGCCAACAGGCCCGCCGCAAAAAGCAGGTAATCCGAGTCGACCGCGGTGCGTGCCTCGGTCGGCACCTTCCAGCCACCTGCGAAGTCGGAGGTGACGGCTCGCAATACGCTGTCCTGACTAGCTTTTGGGCTGTGCCGCAGAACTCCGCCGGAACCGATGACATGAGCCAGCCGGGCCAACGGACGGGCCTGGTCGCCAGGGCTCGTCGGGCGTGCGTGCCGACGCACAGCGGTGAGCGCCGCCACGCGGGCAAGGGCCAGGTCGAGCGCGAGCTCTCCATCGCCCCGAGGCAGGTATGCCGGGTCGCCCTCGACTCTGGCCGCCCACTCCCGGAGCCGTGTCAGCCGTGAGCCGGACACCAGATGCTCCACCGCCGCAGCCTCTGCGACGCCACCGGCGTTCCAGCGCATCCCGAGATCGCCTTCGACGGTTCGCGCGTGCCAGAGAGGGGGGACGACATCCTTGCGCAGCACGGCATCCTCACCCTCGGGGCTGACCACCGAGTAGACATCGGTGGTGGCTCCGCCGATGTCGAGGACCATGACGTCGCCGTCAGCCGAGGCGGCGAACGTCTCGACTCCGCGAAGCATCGCGTCGGGGGTTGCCGCGCGCACCATCGCCGCGAACTCGGGACCCTTGGAGAGCCCCTTGCCCCCGATGACGTGCCGTAGGAAGACCTGGCGGATGGCCGAACGCGCACCGTCCGGGTTGATCACGCCGATCTGCGGCAGGACGTTGTCGGTGAGGACGAAACGCCGATCGGTCGACGCCAGCGACGCCGCCACCTCGGCCCGGGCTTCGACGTTTCCGGCAACTACCACCGGAGCGCCCAGCCGGGCTTTGGCAAGGCGAGAACCGTTGTGCAGCAATACCTCTGCGTTCCCGCCGTCGGTCCCGCCAACAAGCAGGATGATGTCGGGGCGGGTGGCCCGGAGCGCGGCGACCTGCACGGTGGTCAATGGCCCGGCGGCAACATGAACGACCTTCGCCCCGGCGCTCAGCCCGACCCGATGACCTGCTTCGGCCGTTACGGAGCGCTCATAACCCACGACCGCGAGCCGCAGACCGCCGCCGGCGCTCGAGCAGGCCAAGACGTCATCCGCGACCGGAAACCCCTGAGTGGCAAGGGTTTTGCGAATGGAACGGTAGCCGTCGAGGACGTCGGTGCTGACGGTGGTCGGCACCGACGCATGAGCCAGCAGACGACCGTCCACAGGGTCGATCAGCACAGCCTTGGTGAACGTCGAGCCGAAGTCGACGCAGAGCACCCGCCTCAAGCGCGGCTGCGGTGCATCAGCCGGCGCTCTCGGTGAGAGCGCGGTCGAGGTCGTCGATGAGGTCTGTGGCATCCTCGATGCCGGTGGACAGCCGGACAAGGTCGCCCGAGACTTCGAGCTCGGTCCCGCGAACCGAGGCATGCGTCATACGGGCTGGGTGCTCGATCAGTGACTCGACGCCGCCAAGGCTCTCACCAAGCGTCCAGATCTCGGTGGCGCCGCAGACGTCGACCGCCTGCTGCTCGCCGCCTCGGACCTCGAAGGACACCATGCCGCCGAAGCGCTTCATCTGCTTGGCGGCGACTCTGTTGCCCGGGTGACCGGTCAGGCCCGGGTAGTGAACGGCCTTGACTGCACTGTGGCCAAGAAGGAACTCGACCACCTTCTCGGCGTTGTCGCAGCTGCGGTCCATGCGTATGCCGAGGGTCTTCAGGCCGCGGAGCACCAGCCAGGCGTCGAATGGTCCGGCAATCGCGCCCATGGAGTTCTGGTGGAACGCAATACGCTCTTCAGCATCCTCGAAGCCAGCAACCGCAATGGTTTTCGCCGTCACGACGGCGCCACCGACGACATCACTGTGGCCGCCGCAGTACTTGGTTGTCGAGTGCATCACGACGTCGGCGCCGAGGGCGAGCGGCTGCTGGAGGTAGGGCGTGGCAAAGGTGTTGTCCACCGCCAGGATCGCTCCGGCCGCATGTGCGACGGTCGCGAGCGCCGCGATGTCGGCGATGCCGAGAAGTGGGTTGGTCGGTGTCTCGACCCAGACGACCTTGGTCTGACCCGGCCTGATCGCGGCACGCACCGCATCGACGTCGGAGATATTGGAGGTCGTGTGCTCCACGCCCCAGGGGAGTGCGACCTTGTTCAGCAGGCGATAGGTGCCGCCATAGGCATCGGTCGGAACGACGACGTGGTCACCCGGTTTGAGCAGCGCCCGGATCATGGTGTCCTGCCCGGCCAGGCCGGAGGCGAATGCAAAAGCGCGGCCGCCGCCCTCGAGCGCAGCCAGACAGACCTCGAGCGCCGTGCGGGTCGGGTTGGCCGAACGGCTGTACTCGTACCCACCCCGAAGGCCGCCGACACCGTCCTGCTTGTAGGTCGAGACCTGGTAGATCGCCGGCACCACGGCCCCGGTCATGGCGTCCGGTTCCTGCCCCGCGTGAATCGCGCGAGTGTTGAATCCAGCCTCGTAGCCGAGGTCGTGTGGGTTTGCGGAGATCATGGCCTCAAGGTTATCCCCCGCGCGCCAAGCCCCCGGTCACCGTCAGTGGTCGACGACGGGTCCGCCGACGATCAGCTTGGGCAGGAGGACGTGCACGATCGGCCCGATGGTCAGAACGAAGATCACCGTCCCGACGTTGAGGTTGCCGCCCAACAGGAAGCCCGCGACCACGACCGACAGCTCGATCGCCGTCCGGATCCAGCCAACCGGCCAGCGGGTCAGCCGCACCAGCCCTGTCATCAGCCCGTCGCGTGGACCCGAGCCGAGCCGGGCGCCGATGTAGGCGGCCGTCGCCAGTCCGTTGATGAAGATCCCGGTCATCAGCATGGCGACCCGCCACGCCATGGACGTCGTTGCCGGAACCCAGCTCAAGAACAGATCCAGGACTGGACCGATGACGACGACGTTGCTGAGGGTGCCCAGACCGGGCTTCTCTCGCATCGGTATCCACAGCAGCAGGACCAGCGCGCCGACGATGATCGACCATTGCCCGATCGTGAGCCCGAGGTGCTTGGTCAGCCCTTGGTGCAGGACGTCCCACGACATGACGCCGAGCCGGGCCTGGATGATCAGGGCCTCTCCCAATGCGAAGGTGACCAGCCCGGCATACAGCTGGATGAGTCTCCGCGGCAGGCGGCGGCGCTGCAGCTCAAGCACTCGTGGAGGCCGTCAACGCGGGACACCCGCACGAGGAGCGAAGGATGATCTGGGACGGAAGCACCTCGGCACCGCCAACCGGTCGTTCGCCAAGGACCCGGGAGTGCAGAAGGGTCGCGGTACGGCGCCCAAGCTCACGTATCGGCTGGCGCACCGTGGTCAGAGCCGGGGCAATGTAACGGGCTGCCAAGAGGTCACCCCAACCTGTGATGGCCAGATCGTCCGGAATACGAACTCCGTTGTCCTGCAAGCGTTTCATAATAGCGAGGGCGAGGATGTCACTTCCGCAGACGAGCCCGTCGATCTTCACGCGCCGTCGCAGGATCTCCTCCGCGACCTGGATGCCAGCCCCCTCGAGCACCGGCACCCGGAGCGGTGGGCGCCGCAACGGCACCCCCGCTGCGATATGAGCATTGCGGAACCCGGCATAACGCTCGGACAGACCGGGGGACGTGTCAGGATCACCGACGAACACCAGCCGTGAGCGAGCGTGCCCCAGCAGGTGAGCGGTGAGCTTGGTGGCGGTCTCGACATTCTCGGCCCGCACCGAGTCGCAGCCGGTCACCTCGCTCCGAGCCAGCAACACCACCGGCAGGTCACGGGACAACGAGTGCGCAACCGCGTCGGGCACGGTGTGGGCGCCGATGACCAAGCCGTCGACGCGCGTGGCCAGGTCACGAACTGCCTGGGAAGCATCATCACCACGACGGGTGACGACGAGAACGACGCGCTGCCCCAGAGCCGCGGCCGCGGACTCGTGGCTCATGACGAGCTCGGAGAAGCTGGCCTCCGCGAGCTCGGCAAGGACCAAACCCTGCGCCTCATGCGGCGCGGCCGTACGGCGCTTGGGTCGGCGAGGCGGTGAGTAGCCCAGCTGTTGCGCGACGGCAACCACCCTGGTGCGAGTCGAGTCGGAGGTCGAGGCACCGCCCCGAAGCGCGCGGGACACTGTGGCCGTTGACACCCCGGCCTTCCTTGCGACGTCGAGGAGCGTCACTGCGACGGCTGGCTCGGCCTTACGCGCCATGGCTTGCCTTCCCGGACTCCTGGCACCGGAAGCTGACCGGTATCCCGGATTCGAACCCTATGTGAACGACTGGACACCGACCGGTCGAATCATGTGAGACTTGACTAATGTTTGGATCCGAAAAGCGCACCCTGACCGCCCCTGACGACGCCCTGCCCGGACGGAGCACACCCCTGCCGGGCATCCCCGACCGCCACGAGGTGCTGGGCACCTCGATGCATGGTCCCTGGCCAGCCGGCACCGAGGTCCTGTATGTCGCGATGGGCTGTTTCTGGGGTGCCGAGCGCATCTTCTGGAAGCTCCCCGGCGTGGTGACCACCGCGGTCGGCTACATGGGCGGCCACACCCCCAACGCGACCTACGAAGAGGTGTGCAGCGGCCGCAGCGGGCACACCGAGGCGGTGCTGATTGCGTATGACGCGTCGCTCACCTCCCCGGAGCTTCTGCTCAAAGAGTTCTGGGAGAACCACGACCCGACGCAGGGCTTCCGCCAGGGCAACGACCGCGGCACCCAGTACCGCAGCGCGATCTACTGGACCACCCCGGGGCAGGAGGCGGCGGCAACGGCAACACGTGACGCGTTCCAGGGTGTGTTGCGGCAGAACGGTTTTGGTGACATCACGACAGAGGTCCGGTCCGCCGATGCCGCCGGCAGCTTCTACTACGCCGAGGACTACCACCAGCAGTACCTCCACAAGAACCCCGGCGGCTACTGCAACCATGGGCCGAACGGCATGACCTGCCCGGTCGGCCTGGTTCGCCAGGACCAGGCGCCGGCCCAGACGGACGTCCTCCCGCCGAACTAGGCCGGCTCACCGATGGCAGGCTGTCCTCGATGAGCCAAGCCTTCGACTTCGCGCTCCTGAGACGCTTTCCCGACCTTGAGGCAGACAACCTCGTGGCCGTCGATGCGACCGACCGACTCGTCCTGACCGAGGCCGGTGCTGACATCGAGACAGCTGGCGCCGGCCGGGTCGTCGTCGTCGGAGACCGCTACGGCGCGATGACGCTCGGGGCGATCGCGCTGCACGCTGCCGACGACGTCCGAGTGCATCAGGACCCCATCACCGGCGAACAAGCCTCGAGACACAACGCCATTCGAGCGGAGCTCGGCGCGACTCGGGCGGGGCTGACCGACGGGTTCCGGCACCTGCCCATGGCACCAGAGCTCTTCGCCGGGGCCTCGGTCGTCATCGGCCAGCTCCCCAAACATCTCGAAGCGCTCCGCGAGATCGCCCAGCTGGCGGCTGTCCATGCAGACGCCGAGATCACCATGTTCCTCGGCGGCCGGGTCAAGCACATGACGCGCACCATGAACGATGTGCTCAACGAGTGCTTCACCGACGTACGGGCATCGCTGGCGCAGCAGAAGTCCCGCGTCCTGATGGCCAGCGGCCCTCGGCCGGCCGCGGAGCTCGGCGCGACGGCATACCCCATGCGACAGCACCATCTCGACCTCGACCTGTGGGTCTGTGCCCATGGCGGCGCATTCGGGGGGACAAAAGTCGACATGGGGACTCGTCTCCTCCTGGGCTATCTCGACCGGATGCACCCGACTGCTGCGACAGTTGTGGACCTCGGTTGTGGCAGCGGTGTCCTGGCCGCGGCTCTGGCCCGGGACCGCCCGATGCTGAGCGTGCTCGCCACCGACCAGTCGTCGGCCGCAGTGTCATCGGCGGCTGCCACCGCGGCGGCCAACGGGTTGACCGAACGTGTGCGGGTCCTGCGCGACGACGCGATGTCCACTCTGACTGATGCCAGCGTCGACCTGATCGTGTGCAACCCGCCGTTTCACATCGGCACCTCGGTGTACGCCGGGGCGGCCCTGCGTCTGTTTGACGCGGCTGGGCGCGTGCTCGCCCCCGGCGGCGAGCTGTGGACAGTGTTCAACTCGCATCTCGCCTATGACAGAGCGCTGACCCGTACGGTCGGGCCGACCCGAGTCGTGGGCAGCAACGAGAAGTTCACGGTCACGGTGTCGACGCGGCGCTGAGGCCTGGACGGTCAGTCGACGAGGAAGCCCAACAGATCGGCGCGGCTGAGCACGCCAACGGGCTTACCGTCGCTGACCACCAGGAACGCGTCCTCGGTCTCGAGGATCTGACGAGCCGTCGACACCGGCTCACCTGCACCGACCAGTGGCATCGCCGAGCTCAGGTGTTTCGCCACCGGATCAGCAAGATGTGCCGTGCCGGCGAACAGCGCGGACAGCAGGTCGCGTTCACTGACCGAGCCGACGACCTCGCCAACCACGACCGGTGGCTCCGCGTTCACGACGGGCATCTGCGAGACGCCGTACTCACGCAGGATCGCGATCGCGTCGCGAACCGTCTCGGTCGGGTGCGTGTGCACCAGCGCCGGGAGGTCACCAGCCTTGGCCTTGAGGATCTCTCCGACCGTGCGCTCGCCGTTCTGGTGGAGGAAGCCGTAGGACGCCATCCAGGTGTCGTCAAAGATCTTGGACAGGTAGCCGCGGCCACTGTCCGGCAGGAGCACCACCACGACAGCATCGGCCGGCAGGTCGCGGGCCGCACGCAAGGCCGCGATGACCGCCATACCGCAGGAACCGCCGACGAGAAGCCCCTCCTCGCGTGCCAGCCGCCGGGTCATCGCAAAGGACTCGGCGTCGGACACCGCGATGACCTGGTCCACGACGGACGGGTCATAGGCGCGCGGCCACATGTCCTCGCCAACACCTTCTACGAGGTACGGACGGCCGGTGCCGCCAGAGTAGACCGAGCCCTCCGGGTCGGCGCCGATGATCTGCACCCTGCCGCCGGGGCGGTCGGCCGAGACCTCGAGCAGGTAGCGGGCGGTGCCGGTGATCGTGCCACCAGTGCCGATGCCGGCGACGAAATGCGTGACCTTGCCGTCGGTGTCGGCCCAAATCTCAGGGCCGGTCGACAGGTAGTGGCTCATGGGACCTTCGGGGTTGGAGTACTGGTCGGGCTTCCAGCCGCCCTCGATCTCCTTGGCCAGCCGGTCGCTCACTGAGTAGTAGGAGTCAGGGTGTTCCGGCCGTAGTGCGGTGGGGGTCACGACGACCTCGGCACCGTAGGCCTTGAGGACGTTGCGCTTGTCCTCGCTCACCTTGTCGGGGCAGACGAAGACGCACTTGTATCCGCGGCGCTGGGCGATCAGCGCCAGCCCGACGCCGGTGTTGCCCGAGGTGGGCTCCACGATGGTGCCACCAGGCTTGAGCTCACCGGAGGCCTCCGCCGCGTCGATCATCCGAACGGCGATGCGATCCTTGACCGACCCCCCCGGGTTCATGTACTCCACCTTGGCCAGGACGGTGCAGGCAACGACGTCTCGGCCGTCGGCGTCCCTGACCACACGGTTCAGCTTGACCAGGGGTGTGTTCCCGACGAGGTCGGCGATGTTCTCGGCATATTTCACGCCGCTATCGTCCCAGACTCCGGACACGACACGTGACCGCGCTCCGCCTGGCCGGTTGCCGAATTCGGGACAAAACCTTGCGCCCCCTCGTTACGGTTGTGGGAGAACACCAACGGCGAAGGGGCTAACGGCATGGGCAGGGCACGACGCGCGCGCAAGATCGCGGCGACGGCTGCCTACGGCGGCGGGATCGGTGCTGCAGGGATTGGCGCGATCGGTCTCGTGGGCTACGGCGTGCTCAAGGCCGAGACGCTGCTGGCCAGACGTCTCGTCGGGCAACCGTTCGACGGTGCCCCCGACGACGATGCCGTGTATGGCGCTGGGCCGGGTCAGCCCTTCCAGCTCCTTGTGCTTGGTGACAGCAGCGCTGCGGGCATGGGGGCCGACGCGGCACATCAGACGGTCGGCGCCATCATCGCTCACGGAGTCTCGGCGTTGAGCGGTCGACCGGTCCGGCTGACCAACGTCGCGGTCGTGGGCGCCGAGTCGTCGGGCCTGGACGTCCAGCTCGCCTCCGCGCTCGACGAGGTCCCGACGCCTGACGTCGCCGTCATCCTCATCGGTGCCAACGACGTCACCCACCGGATCGACAAGTCCGTTGCCGTGCGGCACCTCGAACAAACCGTCCGCAGCCTTGTCGCTATCGACTGTCAGGTCATCGTCGGGACCTGTCCCGACCTTGGCACCATCGAGCCGGTGCCCCAGCCGCTCCGGCTGCTGGCCCGTCGATGGAGCCGAGATCTGGCCGCCGCCCAGACCGTCGCCGTGGTCGAGGCCGGTGGCCGGACCGTCTCGCTGGGCGACCTTCTCGGCGGCGAGTTCGGAAGCTCACGCGAGATGTTCAGCCATGACCGGTTCCACCCGTCGCCCGCCGGGTATGCCCGGGTGGCCGCGGTCCTGCTGCCGAGTGTCTGTGACGCCCTGGGGCTCTGGCCGGACCAGGTCGACCGCCGTCCTGACATCAGACGCGGCGAACGCGTGGACCCCGTTGCAGTCGCCGCCGTGCAGGCTGTCCGTGACGCCGGGACCGAAGTGAGCGCGACGGCGGTCGGGGGTCAGCCGCGCGGTCCGAGAGGACGTTGGGCCATGGTCCTGCGCCGACGTCAGCGTCCGATCCCGGACGCAAGCGAGCTGACCCCCATCACGGCCGAGCCGGTCGGCATACCGGTTCCGGCAGGCGAGGCGGCGCCGACGGCACGAGACGAAGCCCACACCCCGAAGGGCGTGTCACCGCAATAACATCAACGGCAGGTCTGGCCGACTCTCTTGTCCGCGGGCTCGATCTGTTTGAGTGGTCCCGAGAACGCTTGAGCTGTCCCACGAAAGGAACGAGGGAATCATGTCCGAAGCCGTCATCGTCTCCACCGCCCGAAGCCCCATCGGCCGCGCGTTCAAAGGCTCGCTCAAGGACGTCCGTCCGGATGACCTGGCGGCGGCAGTGGTGACCGCGGTCCTGGCCAAGATCCCCGGCCTGGACCCCCGGCTCGTCGAGGACCTCTATCTCGGATGCGCCGAGCCGTCGGGCGAGCAGGGCGCCAACATGGCCCGTGTCGTGGCGATCCTTGCCGGCTTCGACCACCTGCCCGGGTCCACCGTCAACCGCTTCTGCGCGTCCTCGGTGCAAACCACCCGGATGGCCTTCCACGCGATCAAGGCCGGCGAGGGTGACATCTTCATCAGCGGCGGAGTCGAGTGCGTGTCGCGCTACAAGGACTTCGCCGGTCCCGGTGGGGCGATAGCCGACACCCAGAACCCGAAGTTCGCCGAGAGCCAGGCACGCAGCGCCCAGATGGCCGCCGACAACAGCACCTGGACCGACCCTCGCGAGCTGGGGCTGATGCCCGATGTCTACCTCTCGATGGGTCAGACCGCGGAGAACGTGGCGACGTTGCGCGGCATCTCACGGGCTCGTCAGGACGAATGGGGCGTCAGCAGCCAGAACCGCGCGGAGAAGGCCATCGCCGATGGCTTCTTCGCCCGCGAGATCACCCCGATCACCACGCCGGACGGCACCGTGGTCTCAACCGATGACGGCCCGCGCGCCGGCGTGACCCTCGAGGCCGTTTCAGCACTCAAGCCGGTGTTCCGCGAGAACGGCACCATCACCGCCGGTAACTGCTGCCCGCTCAACGACGGCGCAGCCGCAGTCGTCATCATGAGCGACACCAAGGCCCGCGAGCTTGGCCTCACGCCGCTCGCCCGCGTCGTGTCCACCGGTCTGACCGGCCTGTCGCCGGAGATCATGGGCATGGGCCCGGTCGAGGCGTCTCGTCAGGCACTCGCGCGTGCGGGCATGACCATGAACGACATGGACCTGGTAGAGATCAACGAGGCGTTCGCCGTGCAGGTGCTGGCCTCCATGGACGACCTGGGCATCGACCCTGACCGGCTCAACGTGCACGGTGGCGCGATCGCCCTCGGCCACCCGTTCGGCTCCACTGGCGCCCGCATCACCACGACGCTGCTCAACGGCCTGGCCACCCGCGACGGGCAGTTCGGGCTCGAGACGATGTGCGTCGGCGGTGGCCAGGGCATGGCCATCATCTACGAGCGGCTCAGCTGAGCGGGGTATGCCGGTCAGACCAGCTCTCGACGCAGGCGCGTCAAGTCGTCCGCCAACGTTGAGATCAGCGCAGTCGATGTCACCGCGGCGGCGCTGGCGTCGTAGACCATGACGGTGAGCTGGTCCATCAACGTCGCCGGACCGCAGTCCGGAACCGCCGACGCCGCCATCCCCTTCGCCTCGGCGACCCCGTCGGCCAGGGACTGGACGAGCGCGCGGACGCGACCGGCATACGAGAGCGCGCGGTCAAGGGGCAGCTGACGCCATCGCTCGACCACGCGTTGTAGCTCGGTCGATACCTCCTGGGGAACAGGCGACGTCGGGGCGTGCGAAACGGTCACTCGCGCAGGCGGGCAAGCAGTCGCAGGATCTCGAGGTAGAGCCAGACCAGGGTGACGATCAGCCCGTGGGCCATCAGCCAGGAGTACTTCTCGGGCAGCTCAGCCTTGACCGCACGGTCGACCGAGTCGAAGTTGATCGCCAGCGAGTAGGACGCCAGGCCCACCCCCAGCACGGAGATGGCGATACCCATCGGACCGCTGCCGCCGAAGCCCCAGCCGTCGCCGACACCCATGAACGCCGCAGCCACATTGACGAGGCTGAAGAGCAGGTAGCCCATGATCGCCATGCCGAAGATCCGACGGGACTTGTCGGTCACCCTGATGATGCCGAACTTCCAGGCCAGGAACATCCCGGCGAAGGTCGACACCGTCGCGATCACCGCAGTGGTGACGATTCCCTCATACAGCTGCTCGAAGACCATGCTGATCGCCCCGACGAGCAACCCTTCAAGCACCGCATAGAGCACGATCAGCGGCACGCTAATGGTCTTCTTGAAGGCGATGATCAGGCCGACCGCCAGGCCTCCGAACATGCCGCCGAGCATCAGCGGCAGGCTGAGCTGCTGGCGTTCAGGGTCGGCCACGGTGATCCAGGTGGCCGCGGCGACCAGGACGACGATGGAGAAGAGCCCGAGGGTCTTCATCACCACGTCATCCAGGGTCACCCGACCCATCTGCACCGGGCGCGCCGACGGCTGGTTGTAGAGGTCCTGGAGCTGCCTGGAGTTGAGGCTGTCCTGCACGCCACTTCCGGCGCTCGCCGTGGTGGCCGAGGATCCGCGATCAAAAGTGGCGTAGTCGCCCTTGGCGATCTGCTTGTCGAGCCGGTCGAACACCGGGTTTGCCATCGTCGTTCCTCCACC
>JBBRWQ010000079.1:0-14463 GCA_038249115.1 Actinomycetales bacterium | reverse complement strand
CGCCGCCAGGTAGGGGGCCCGGTCGTCGAGGACCTTGTATGCGACCGCCAGCGGGAATCCCGACCAGCCGTGTTCTCGCTGGTAGCGGTCCAGCCGCGCGACGATGCTCACGCCGGCAGGGTACCCACCATCCGCCCGGGGCGTGCATGCCACGTGCCTTCGCACTCCACCTCCCTTTGGTGAAGCCACTAGTGCGATTGCCTCGATTTGCGGCAGTGGTAACCGCCAACGGCCGGACCCGCCCTTAGGGGCTTCGACTTCAAGTCTTGCCCCACCCTCCGACCCGGCGGCGAGTTATCCACAGCCACCGACCAAGGCTGGCAGACTGCGCTGGCCCGTGGAGCGCACCAACTCCTGGCTCTCAAGTTTCGGCCAGCTCCGCCGCAATACCGACCGGTTCAGCAGACAACGACTCGGACAAGTGGCCCTCGCCGTCACCCTCATCCTGACCGTCAAACTCGTCAAATGGGCCAAACACTAGACCGACTAAACGACCTATCCGCGCGCGCTCTTAGACGAAAAGCGGTTGCTTGACGGCCAGAAGCAGACGTTGAACACGACCCGGATGATCAGAGAGGCGGCTCAGCGCGCGTTCGGGGGCGTGGGCGAGGAGGCTGTCCTCGCTTGGCAGGAAGGTTCCGGTGCCGCTCACGGACTGATCTGGCAAAATTCGGCCAACCAGACACGGGTCAGGTTGGTCCGGCGGACACGGACGGGCTAGTTCCACTTGAGGCCACCGGTTCGTTCGACCGGATCGCGAATCCCTACATGGCCGCCTATCGCCTGACCGATCTTGGGTGGCATCTGCTTATGCGCCGCGGGGCCTAGTGCGGCAACTTTGGTGACAGATGATCAGGCCTCCTCAACACGACGGATGAAGAAGCTCGGATTGAGCAGAGTCGCCAGGGCAGCTGGCTCCCGTCATCGGGCCTGGGGTGTCCTGCCATTCAGTCAGTTCCTTGCGGCTCGGCACCGCCGCCGTGCTCAACGTCAACCGGCCTTCTGGCAGCCGTTCGCAGACGACGGTTTTTCTCCCCCGACAGCGGTGCCCCGACCACGATTGTGCGAGATCGTGAGAGGCGGGCCGGTAGGCGAGGGCTTCAAAATCCTCTCGCACTAAGAACGTTCTCCCGCATGGGCTTCGTGGTCCCTCAGGTCGCCCGTGCGCGAGCAGTTCAGTCCTCCTCTGCGGGGACCTCCGTCACGACGATGGGGCGCCACATCGCCCACGCCTGGAACAGGATGGCAACCACCAGCATCCCGATGCCTGCCCAGAGATTGATGTTCAGGTCGCCCGTTTTCTTCATGTCGGTGTCGCTGTTCGACAAGACACCCATCACGATCAACACGATGCCGTAAATGCCGATCAGCAGCGCGATGAAGGTGCGGATGTCAAAGGCTCCGGCCTTGTGCGCTGAGTCTGCTTTCGTCGGGGTCGACATGAGCACTCCTTATCGCTTTAGAAGAAGAGGAAGTTGAGGGCGATGACCATGACCAGTGCGATCCCGGCCAGTTTGGTGGGCTGCTGCCACCAGGCGAGGTCCGGCTCGGTCGGATCGTGGAAGTCCTTCTTCGGTGTCAACGAGTAGACGAGACCCTTCAGGTCGGCCTCGTCCTTGGGGGACCCGCCGAGGCTGACTGCGACGCTGACTGCAATGTCGACCACGAAGGCCGCACCTGCGGCGACGAACGCACCACCCTGACCTTCGATACCGATCACACCTAGGACATCACCGCCAAGCACCCAGACGGTGATCGCTGCCCCCGTTCCCGAGACGAGTCCCGCCCACCCGGCGGTGCCGGTCATCCGTTTCCAGAACATACCGAGGATGAATGTCGCGAACAGTGGCGCGTTGAAGAACCCGAACAGGGTCTGTAGGTAGTCCATGATGTTGGAGTACTGCGATGCAATGAGCGCGGTGCCGATGGCGACCACCGTTGCGGCGACCGTTGCGAGCCGACCGACCTTCGTGTAGTAGCCGTCCGGCTTGTCCTTGACGACGTACTGCTCCCACAGGTCGTAGGAGAAAACCGTGTTGAAGGCCGAGATGTTGGCCGCCATACCCGCCATGAACGATGCGAGCAGACCGGCAATCGCGACCCCGAGCATGCCGTTGGGCAGCAGGTCACGCATCAGGTAGAGGATCGAGTTGTTGTAGTCGATGGCACCTCCCTCGGGAGCGCCAGACGCCTTGTACTTGGTGATCTCGGTGACCAGGACCGCGGCGATCATGCCGGGAATGATCACGATGAACGGGATGAACATCTTCGGAAAGGCGCCGATGATCGGAGCCCGCTGCGCCGACGACATCGACTTGGACGCCATCGCCCGCTGGACCTCCACGAAGTTGGTGGTCCAGTAACCGAAGGACAGCACGAAGCCGAGACCGAACACGATGCCGATCACCGACAGCACAGGGCTGTCGAATCCACTGAGCGCCGTGCCAGGCCATGACGAAAGCTGCTCGGCCCCGCCGGTGCTGCTCGACACCTTCTCCTTCAGCCCACCCCAGCCTCCGACCTTGTGCAGGCCGACGATGGTCAGCGGAAGAAGCGCCGCGACGATGATGAAGAACTGCAGCACCTCGTTGTAGATAGCCGCCGAAAGTCCGCCGAGGGTGATGTAGGACAACACGATTGCGGCGGCAACGATCAGGGAGACCCACAGCGGCCAGCCCAGCAGGATGTTGACGATCTTGCCGAGGAGGTACAGGTTGATCCCGGCGATGAGCAGCTGGGCCACGGCGAAGCTGATTGCGTTGACCAGGTGGGCCCCGGTGCCGAAGCGACGCCTCATGAACTCCGGGACGGAGCGCACCTTCGAGCCGTAGTAGAAGGGCATCATCACGATGCCGAGGAAGAGCATCGCGGGCACGGCGCCGATCCAGAAGTAGTGCACCGTCGGCAGGCCGTACTTGGCCCCGTTGGCCGACATCCCGATGATCTCGACGGCGCCCAGGTTCGCGGAGATGAACGCCAACCCGGTGACCCAGGCGGGGAGCGATCGTCCGGAGAGGAAGAAGTCGATGCTGCTGGACACGGAGCGCTTCGCGGCGACCCCGATCCCGAGCACGAAGACGAAGTAGAGCGCGATCAGGAGGTAGTCCACCCAGTTCGCGTCAAGTCGGAACTGTTGCTCCGCACCGGCAAAGATCACTGCGGCTCCCCGAATAAAGAGTTGTGAGGCGGGCCGCACGTTACTCCCTTGACCGGGCTTCCGCAGTTCGTAGGCATTTTCGGGGACGTCAGATGACGTCTGTGCAGGTCAGCATCTTAGAGCCCTTCGGGCTCGCCGTGGGTCGCGAAGATTCTCGCGGGGGGGGGTGGGGTCTCGCTTCGGGCAGGCCTTCAGGACTCGCGCCGGGCAGGCCCTCCCGCGATGACGGCGAAGCAGTGAGGTTCCCCGAACCCCTTGTCAGCAAAGGCTTGCATGACGGCCGAGCTCACCTCGGAGGTCCGCTCGGCCGGCACTAGCGCGATTGCTGAGCCGCCGAATCCCCCTCCGGTCATCCGGGCGCCCAGAGCGCCTTGGGAGGTGGCCACCCGGACCGCCAGGTCGAGCTCGTCGCAGGAGATCTCGAAGTCGTCGCGCATCGAGACGTGCGACGCGTCGAGCAGCGGGCCCACGTCGCCAGGGCGGCCGGCACGCAGCAGGGCCACGGTTCTGCGGACCCGTTCGATCTCTGTCACGATGTGTCTGGCACGCGCCCGGACCAGGGCGTCCGGCAGTTGGTCCAGGGCCTTGTCAAGGTCGGTGAAGGCGATCTCGCGCAGCGACGACAGACCCAGCTTTCTGGCGGCCTCCTCGCAGCTACGCCGCCGTTCCGCATACTGCCCGTCTACCAGCGCATGCTTAGCGCGCGTGTCCATCACGAGCAGCGACAGGCCATGGGCGGCCGGGTCGAAGGGCACCTGGGCGATCGCGCCATCTCGACAGTCGAGCATCAGCGCATGGCCTGCCTTGGAAAGCAGTGCCGCGGACTGGTCCATGCCACCGGTCGGGGCCTGGGCGATGGTGTTCTCGGCGTTGACGCAGATCGCGGCGAGAGTCGTCCGGGCGCCGTCATCAGCGAGCAGGCCCAGGTCACACAGGTCGGACATCGCTGCCGCCACTGAGCATTCGAGCGCCGCCGAGCTGGAGAGTCCGGCGCCCAGCGGCACCTGGCCGTCCACCATGAGGTCACAACCCTGAACCTGCTGGCCGGCCTGTTCCAGCGCCCAGAGCACCCCGGCGGCGTAGCCGCCCCAGCCGGGTGGGTTGCCGGCCCGCACGTCATCCAGCTCAAGGTCGTACTGCTCCGCCGACTGCAGTGATCGCAGCCTCAGCCTGCGGTCCTGGCGCATCCTCACTGCCGCAAACGTCCGGTGGGGGAGGGCGATCGGCAGGCACAGCCCGGCGTTGTAGTCCGTGTGCTCGCCGATCAGGTTGACCCGTCCCGGCGCGGACCAGACCCCGGACGGCTCCGAGCCGAAAGCCTCCGAGAACGACTGCGCGACAGTGGTTTCGGCAGCAGGCATCTCAGCCCACCTCCCGCAGCCTGGCGGCCACAGCCTCGGGGGAGACGTCGTTGATCCACGCACCGACCCCTGACTCGGATCCGGCGAGATACTTCAGCCGGCCCGGCGCGCGCAGCACCGACATGACCTGCAGGTGCAGTCGGGAGACATCGCGCCCCTGGCGAACCGGTGCCTGGTGCCAGCCGGCGATGTAAGGCATCGCGATCGGCGAGCCGTCCGGCCCCGGGTAGAAGCGGTCCAGCCGGCCCAGCAGGTCGAGGTAGACCACGGCCAGCTCGTCGCGTTCGTCGTCGTCCAGGGCGACCAGGCCAGGCACATCACGGTTGGGCACGAGGTGCACTTCGACCGGCCAGCGCGCGGCATACGGAACATAGGCCGTCCAGTGGGTGCCCCTGATGACCACCCGCGAACCGGCCTCGACCTCGGCGGCCAGCAGGTCGGCGCCCAGCAGCCGGCCGGTGCGCCGGTGATGCTCGGTGGCCTGCCGCAGCAACGAGGCGGTGCGGGCGGGCACGAACGGGTAGGCGTAGATCTGCCCGTGCGGGTGGTGCAGGGTGACCCCGATCTCCTGGCCACGGTTCTCGAAGCAGAAGACGTGCTCCACTGCGTCGATGGCTGACAGTTCGCGGGTGCGGTCCGCCCAGACGTCGACGACGGTGCGGGCCCGGGACGCCGACAGGGACGAGAAGCTGGCGTCGTGGTCGCTGGTGAAACAGACGACCTCGCAGCGACCCAGCGCGGGCGCCCTGGCGAGCAGCGGGTGGACCACGGATTCGGGTCTGGACTCCACTCCGGCGAAGGACGAGCCCCCGGCGAACGAGGGGAAACGGTTCTCGAAGACCACCACGTCATACTCGCGGGCGGGTATCTCCGAGGGCATCGTGCCTCCGCCGGTCGGGCACAGCGGGCACTCGTCGGCCGGGGGCAGGAACGTGCGGTTCTGCCGGTGGTCGGCGATAGTGACCCAGTCGCCGGTCAGCGCGTCCAGACGCATGGTGCCCGCCGATGGGCGCACGTCCAGCGGGCGCTCATCAACCACCTCGCGAGTCGCCGCGCCGCTGAGAAAGGGCTCGGAGTCGTCGAAGTAGATGAGCTCCCGGCCATCGGCCAGAGTCGTGGACGTGCGGCGGACCCTCGGGGTCTTGTGGTGCTCTTTCACGGGCTGCTGGGCTGCCATGATCGCGTTAACACACTGTTCCCTCGGTGACGTGGCCAAGGACAACAGGTTAGTGCGGCCGGTCAACGGGCTGAGACGTCCCCCGCAACGTCACGGTCCTCTCGGTGCACACCGGGGTGATCTCAGTCAGAAGTCGAGGTCAATAGTGAGGTCCCGTCGCGCGGGAGGGAATGGGCGCTCACCCACGAGGGCGCGGGCGGCGGCGGCGACATCGTGCCCCTGCGCGTGTGCGTCCTGCATGAGCGAGGCAAGGGCAGGCCAGTCGTCCTCGTGGACCAGCTCCGTGAAGGAGGACCGCCACCCAACAGGCCTGTGACCCGCACATATGGTGCGCCGTGAGGGACTTGAACCCCCAACCCGCTGATTCTGACTACTCAGGTGTGCTCAGTTGTCGCTAGTTGTGGAAACCATTGCGCCGCAACGAGTTTCGCGATTCTGGCCACTGGACCTCTGTGGTCAGTTGTCGTTGTCCGTGGTTGAAAGATGTGGCGAAAAGTGTGTGCGTTGGCGACCCGACGCCTGACTACAACGGGGTGTGTGGAAACCCACCGTATTCTCCTGTCCTGCAGCCCGAGCGCTCGATGCCCGAGACCTGGATCTACGTGGCTGCCGCGATCTGGTTGATCCAGGTGTTCACTGCGGCGACGGCATCCTCGAGTGTGACGTATACGTACGAGCCGACCCGTGCGGTTGCGAAGTCGGCCCGCCAGTGCTCATGGGCTACAACTGCGCATGGCCATGTGCGTTCGGTCCGGCCGAGCGCACGGGCATCAGCAGCACGAGCCGCGAAGATTGCCTCCGTAGCAACCCGAAGTTCGTGCAACGTCGGGCGGCCCTCCGTGCGTGCGAGGTCACGGAGCAGCAACAGGTCGACGACGTCGCGTGGCCGGTCGTTAATCGCCGCAGGCGGGTCGTGCGGGTCGGTGCATGCGTGGAACTTCTGGGCGATCTGGAACCGCAAGGCCAGCGTCGCGAGGGTGTCCGGGGTAGGTAGCCCGAATCCTGCGAGGGAAGGTGGAGTGACGACCTCGGAGCGGTCCCCGGCACCACCTTCGTCGGGAGCGACCTCGACCTGTACTTTGCGCCAAGTCGTCGTTCCGACGCGCACCTTCACGTTGAAGCGCATCGGCTTCGTGATCCGGGACGGTGTCTTGATGTACTCGACTGGTCATCGTTCAATGCTCAGCGTGCCCCACGGCTCCTTGATGACTTCGTCTAGGACGACGAGGAATCGGGTCAGGTCGCCACGGACGAGGCCGTCGACGTCGCTCGTTGCGCGTGCGTCAAGGCCGAGGCGGTGCTGCAGGAGTGTTCCGCCTTTGAGGAGGAACAACGGACCTGCCTCATCGACTGCACGTTGCAGCGCTGCGACGACCACCGTGGAAGCGATGAGCCACCCAAGCCGGCCGCCACTGATTTCTCCGCCAATCGTCTGCTGAGCCTGAGCGACCCAACCGTCAAGGACACGGGCAGACCGAGGTTCCTTCTCCTTGGGCTTCAGTTTGCTGATGGTTTCGCTGAACGGGGACTGGCTCATGAGACTCTTTGAGTCAGGTGCGCGGTCAGGCGCCGGCGGTCCGCGTCACGGATCATCGCCTTCTTGTACGCGGCGATGATCGCCTGCCGGAGCAGGTAGGTGGGCACACCGGAGATGAGTGCCTGTTCGATCGCCGTCAGCGCGGTCACGGTGCGTATGCCCTCCCACCAGGTGACCTGCTCGGGGCGCAGGTGCTGGTGATGGATGACGTACCCCTCGCCGCCGGCTTTGCGGATGCGGCGCCCGAGGGGAACGGTCACGTGGTACTTCGAAGGGTTGATGTCGCCTAGCTCGTACGCGGCGAGGGCGCTCTCGTGCGACAGGGCGGCCGCGGGGTCACGAGTCCACAGGACGGCGAGAGCTTCGAGGTCATAGCCGGTCGCTGGCACGGTCGGGAGCCGGTAAATGCCACGGACGGGCCGGTCCACGCGCCCACGCCAGGCAGCCTGCTTCAAGGCGTCGTATGTCACGCCCGCTTCCTCGGCCTGTTCCACGGTGACGTACCCGTGCTGGTCAGCTGCGATCTCCCAGAGTGCATCCCAACCAGTCATGTCAAAACCGTAACACAGCGTCACTATTCTGACGGAGAATCTCGCGTGCAGCCGTCACGAGAACCGACGAGTACTGATCCGTACGAGTGGTCCCTGAAATTATGAGTCAAAAAATGTGGGCGGCGGCCCTCCCGGAGGAAGAACCGCCACCCAGCAGGCCTGTGACCTGCACATATGGTGCGCCGTGAGGGACTTGAACCCCCAACCCGCTGATTCTGACTACTCACCTGTGCCAACGTGCCGCTTGCCCTGGAAACCATTGCGCTGCAATGAAATCCGCGATCTCTCACGACCGGACGGCTGTCGCCATTTGTCGTTGCCTGTGGCCAAAAGATGTGGTGAAAAGTGTGTCTGTTGGCGACCACCCACACGCCCGGAATGGGGGGCGACCGGTAGCGCTGGGCTGTTCGTATGCGGTCCGCTTCGTGGTCAGCGCTGCGGGTGAGGCAAACGAGCAGCTCTCCCTGGCGGGCTTTGTCTCTTGTACGTCGACACTGTCGAACCGCCGGCGGAGGCGTTGCGTTGACCGCCTGAACTCGCCGCGATGAGCGGAAGTTGCGGGAGGCTCCCGAAAGTGAATCGTCTCGTTCCTACCTTGGCTCCCACACTGCGGCGTCGTGGGCGAAGAGGACCCGTTTCGGGTCGAACGCCAACAGTCGTGTCATCCACATAGGTGCCGTCGGTATTGGTTCGGTGTGGCCGAGTTTGACGGCGGTTGCGGCGAGGGCATCCGCGCTCCATGCGGACGCAGTGTCGTGCGATTGGCCTGCAAGTACTACCGAGCCGTCGTCGCACTCCACCACCAGCGACTGGTGGCCCTCGACATGGCCAGGAGTGGGGATCACGTGGACGCCTGGCCAGATCTCCGCTTCACCGTCCAGCAATTCGTACCGGATGCCGGGATGGTCTACGAGGTGTTCCATGGTGTAGTCGCCCGCCTGGGCCGCCGCGAGTTCTTGTCGCTGACACACGACGGGGGTCCCGACCAGAAGTGGGTTGCCGCCGCAGTGATCGAAGTGCAGATGGCAGTTCACCACAAGGTCGATCTGGGCCAGGGCAACGCCGCGTGAGTCCAGCGCCTGCTCCAACAGGATTCGTCGTGGTCGGTACCAAGCCTCTGTTTCTGGGTCGCCCTCTCCCAGCCCTGTATCGAGCAGCACCAGTCCGTGATCGTGTCGGACCAAGTAGCCGTAGACCGCCTCCACGCGTGGCTGCCCAGTGCCGGTCTCCTCAGCAGGTCGGACGAATGTTCCAAGGAGAAGTCTCGCGATGTCGTCGGTGCGCATGAAGGGCACCCTACGCATTGCCGAGGAGCACCATCGGTCCTCGATACGGGATCGAGAAGCCACCATCAACAACCGGATCTGGGGCGAGTCGCGCGCTCGTGGCTCGCGATGAGCGGTCTGGTGGACAAGCACAATTGCAGCAGGGGGCACTCCGGCGACGGTCAGGGAGGCGAATGCAACCAGGGAGGATCCGGCCAATCTCCGGACATGCCCAATCCGCGCAGCCGCTCTCCGGAGTAAAGAGGCCGCACGTGTCTGTTACGAGGTGTCGGCCGGGCACCCTCGAGATACGGGTTTATGAGTTGGTGACGAGTTGGTGTGCGCGTTGATACGACACGCCCATTAGTCGGCCGATGTCACGTAGCGGTACACCATCTTCGGAGAGTTCGCGGGCGGCTTTGCGGGCCTCCTCGGCGGCGCCATGTTGAGATCGTGCTGCCTGCTCCCTTAGCTGTTTGGCGGTGTCGAGGTGGCTGGTAACCGATTCGGGGAGTTCGATGGCGCCGAGCTGACAGTCGAACGATGTGGTGGGTTGGTCGGTGATGACCGAGATCAAGTCGACCACCATTTCATCGACTTCACGCAGGTTTCTGGCCTGGGTAAAGCGGTCAAGTTCTGGGACGTGAACGAGCCAGAACCGGCCGTCTCGGGTGATGTTGTAGGTGTAGGTCTTGCGACTCATTTCTTCCACCAGTCCTTTCCGAGTTTGGCGGCGACTTCTTTGTAGATGACCTCGGCCATCCGGTTACCGATCTCGTTGTGGCGGGGTATAGGGATCTTGATGCCATCCAGGTTGTAGACGGTGTGCCGTGACCCTTCACGAGCGACTGTGAAGGTGACGCCTTGAGCCGCCGCGGCGGCAGCGATGATATTGATGATGTCTCGTCGCTTCGTCATCATGTTAGTCTAGTCCGGCCTTGACCGACAAGTCAAGGTCGAGCTAGACATCAAGGTCGGCTCGCTTGGACACAAGGCCGATCAGGCTCGGCTGGTGACCTCGCGCGGGATCAGGAAGGCGACGGCCACGCTACTCGATAGGCAAGGGCTTCACCCGGGTTGTCGCTGACCAGCTGGGGTCCCAAGGTGGTGGACGCCCGGGTGGCTGGCCCCTACTGGATGCGCTAGGGAAGACCACGCCCGGGAGGTATCTCACGTGGGCGGCCACGGAGTGGCCCAATACAGCTCAAAGAGGATCGGATCAGCATGAACGCCTAGCTGGAAGGTGCCTATGACATCCCGGAGGCGCAAAGGTGCCGTACAAGTGAGCCCTGCAAATTAAGAGTCAAAAAGTGTGGGTGACGGCCCTCCAGGTGAGGAGGACCGCCACCCGCAGGCCTGTGACCTGCACTTATGGTGCGCCGTGAGGGACTTGAACCCCCAACCCGCTGATTAAGAGTCAGCTGCTCTGCCAGTTGAGCTAACGGCGCGACGAGGAGAGAGGCTAGCAGGCGTGCTGTGTTAGTCGGAAATCAGGTTCGGCTCACGGCCGTTTGCGTCGCCAAACCAGCAGTCCGGCGCCTGCAATCAGGAGTCCGACAACTCCGGCGATCACCGTCATGAGCCGGCTCGGTCCGCTATCCGGGCTAGCGCGAGGGCTCTGGGCGGGTGTCAGGTCAGGGGTGACGGGTGAGCGCGTTGCCGGAGGAGAAGCCGACGGAGCTGACGTCGAGGGGCTGGCGCTCGGGGCCAGCAACAGTGTGAAGCCTGACTCACCGGTCACCGCGTGGCCGTCCGCGCTGACCACCCGAAAAGCCACCCGGTAGGCCCCTGCGTCCAGGCGCGGGTTCAGCGCCTGAGTGATCCTGGCGCCGACGACCGCAGGCTTGCCCCTGGTCACAGCGGCCCCGCCTGCGGTCGTGACCAGGACAGTCGCAAACGACGCGCTCACCGGCTCGCTGAACTCCAGGACGACCTCTGTGGGCGCAGTGGTCAGCCGGGCATTCTGCCCGGGCGTGATTGTGACCAGCTCGGCGTGTGCCGCCGCCGACGTCGCGCTGATCACAGTGGTGAGCAGTGCCAGGCCAAGGGCTGAGGCTGCCACGGCGGTCGCAAGACCGGGGGATATCTGGCGGAGCCACGATGAATGCGGGCGGCGTACCGACGAGTGGGACAACATAGGCCTGATTGTGCCGCTTTAGGTCAGTTGGCGTTACCCGTGAACAACCCGGACCCGGAGATTGGCCGTGCCGGCAACAGTAAGAAGTTGGTCATCTCGCTGCGCCGATCCATTCTCGGGTCTAGCGTTCGGGAGATGAACCCCAGATACGCGGTGTGCCGAGGTGGCGCCCATGACAACGAGCGCTGGCCTCTGTCCCGCGGTGTTGGCCCAGGCCATCAGTTCAGCTGGGGAAACCGGAACGACATCAGCGGCTCGCGGTATGCCGTGGAGGCAGTGATCGTCCAAACCAACCTTGGCCCGATGTGGGTGGCCATACCGGCCTGACAGATCCACACCAGGTGGGTGGCCGGCCAGCCAACAACCCGCCAATGGCGGAGGCCGGCCCCAGCCCGATTGGACGGGGCTGGTTTCATGAGCGCGATCTCCGTCCTGGGCAGCAGACACATGGTGCGTATGCGCTTTTGACGTATATCTACGTAGGTCCGGTACGACATACCGTTGAGTTAGCCCCACTGAGCAATCGCGCTGACTGAGTCGCTCCATCCGAGTCACTGCATCTCGCCGGGGTCGTCACCTACAGTTCGAGTCCTTCGAAGGACTCGAGGGGAGGGCACATGCATTCGAAGGGCGGAAGATCCCCCTCCCGAGACATTGAGGACGACGTCTTGGTGGCTGCCGCGGTGCATGACGCGATCAAGCCCAAGGCCGGCGCGGTCAGCGGCACCCCCGAAGTCGTTCACACCGTGACTGAACTGAGGCAGAGATACGAGGCTGCCCAGTATCTAGCCGCGGTCGTCGAGTTCAGTGGCGAGGCCATCATCTCGAGCACGCTGGACGGCACCATCACGAGCTGGAACCCGGCCGCAGCAAGACTGTACGGATACTCGAGCGAGGAGATCATCGGCACGTCCGTCGTCCTGCTGAGCGCGGAGGATCGAACAGGCGAGGCCGCTGCCGTTCTGGCGCAGGTCGGCGCCGGCCAGTCTGTGGTCAACTTCGAGAGGGTCGAACGCCGCAAGGACGGCACGTTCTTCACGGTCATGCTGACCGTCTCGCCGATCTGTGACTCGGACGGTACGGTCGTGGGCCTGTCCGAGATCGTCTGCGATGCGACCGAGGCGAGGCAAGCGGCCCAGAACGCGCGGAGCCTGGTTGCGGCCGAGGATCTGGTCCGGACCGTGATGGCGTCCGCCTCGTTCGGCATCGCCTTGGCCGGCCTGGACGGTTCCTTCCGTGTCGTCAACCGCGCAATGTGCGATCTGCTTGGCTACGACGTAGCCTATTTTCTGGCACACAAGCTCCCTGACTTCGTGCCCCCTACCGACGTCGAAGAAGCTATTCGGGCCCGCGCTCGAACCATCGCCGGAGAGAGCAACGGGGGCACCGAGACTTTGCTTCTGCTGCGGGCCGACGGCGCCACGGTCTGGGTCCGACGGTTGACCGTGCTGATCCGCGACGCGGACGGCCAGCCGAACCTGCTCATGGTCCAGGTGGAGGACATCACAGCTGAGCGTCAGGCTCAGGAGGCGTTGACCTACCAGGCCCTGCACGATCCGCTGACGGGGTTGCACAACCGGGCCTGGATCCTGGACATGTTGGCGCTCGATCTGCGTGCCGCAAAGCGTCTGGGCACGTCGGTTGGGGCACTCTTGGTCGACCTGGACAACTTCAAAGTCGTCAACGAGTCTCTTTGACACGGTGCCGGCGACGAGGTTCTGGCCACAGTGGCGGACCGGATCGTGGCGGCACTGCACCCGGGGGACCGCGTCGGGCGCTTTGGCGGCGATGAGTTCGTCATCCTTGTCCCCGACGAGCGCGACGGCCTTGAGATCGAACACTGCGCCGAGAGGGTGTCCGCCTCGATCGGGGCCGACCTGAAGGTACAAGGTCACCGGATTGTGCCGACCGCCTCAATCGGCATCGCCATCTCGACCTCGATCTCGACACCCGAGAGCCTGATGCGCGACGCCGACTCGGCGTTATCCCGTGCCAAAGCCGCAGGCCGAGCCCGTTGGCACTTGGGCCGTCTGCTGGGACTGGTCATCAACCTGATGCCGACCAAGGGCGGCGACGCGTACTCCTACTACCGCGCCGGCTATGCCCCCGAGTCACCCCGCCAGCGCGCCAAGGCGCGCGAGCAGATCGGCTCCTGACCGCTCATCGCCATACGGGGGGATCCTCCGTGGCGGCGGGCCCGTCAGTATGCCATGCCCCCTGACCAGCGCTTCTAGTCCTTTTGGCTAGAAATGTTAGTCCAAAAACCGTAGCAAACCTGGGATTTCCACTGGCACGATTGGCGTAGGCAGCGTCGTCGACGTGACGTAGTTTATCTGCCTGTTTCTTCCAGGAGATCTCATGCGTCCGTCAATTTTCGGCACCCGTTTCATGGTCATTGCCACCGCCGTGGCGGCTGTGGGTGCGGTCCTGATCCCAGCCCCCGCCGCTACAGCCCTCACCGCGTCGTACTCAGCGAGCTTCGTGACCTTGGGCAGCGGCAAGACGGTCCTGCTCCGGTGGAACCCGTGCCAGCTGATCACCTACAAGGTCAACCTGGCAGCTGTCCCGACCGCGTCTCGCACCGTCATCTTGGCCGAGACGCAGGCTGCGATCCGCGTGCTGGCCGCCAAGACCGGCTTCCTGTACATCTACCGGGGGGCGACCGCTGAGGTGCCCCGCGTCGGGAGTTGGGCCAGGCAGTCTGCCGAGCTGATCGTCGCCTACACCACACCTGCCAAGACGAACTACCCCCTGGCCGGGACGTCCGCCGCATACGGCGGGACCAGCAGCTCCTCGTGGAGCTACTCGAACGGGACCACGACGACCTATGCGAGCGCGATCACCAGAGGCTTCGTCGTGGTCGACACACCTGACCTGCTGCGCTTCTTCAAACCGGGGTTCGGCACCGGCGTCCGCCGGGGCAACCTGCTGCTGCACGAGCTCGGTCACACCGCGGGGCTCAAGCACGTGAGCAACATTCATCTGCTGATGAACCCGACCGTGACTACGGCCTCGCCCAACGGCTACGCAGCCGGCGACGCGGCCGGTCTGCTCGCCGTCGGCAGGCGCGGTGGCTGCATCACCATCCCGACCTTCGTCGCCGCAGACCTCAAGTAGCCAATCACCCTCGTCAGGGCACGTCTTCGGACACGTGCCGGCATACGTCCCCCGGTGCGGGCGATGCCAGGCACGCGGTGATCGCCCTCGACATTCGGCACTGGTCGTCCGACTGCCGACCCCGTCATACAGAGTTGCGATCGTGACTCTCGAGCTGTGCG
>JBBRWQ010000078.1:0-15164 GCA_038249115.1 Actinomycetales bacterium | reverse complement strand
GCCCCCCGCGCCGCCGTGGCAGTGTGCGTCGACCAGCCCCGGCAACAAGGTGTGCCGCCCGGTCCAGCCGGTGGGAGGCGCTACGTCTTTCCACTGCTGCGGAATCTCGGAAGCCTTGCCAGCAAAGACAATCCGGTCGCCTTCGACCACCAAAGCTCCGCCTGGGATGACGGAGTGCGCAGTCACAAGGCGACCGGTCAGCAAGATCGTCATCATCTGGGGCGCTCCGAGTTCTCGCCGATGCGGTCGCGGGCACGAAGCGCCGCGCCGATCACACCAGCGTTCTCACCGATGCTGGCACAAAGCAGTATGGGTCGGCGGTGGAAGGTGAGAATCGAGTCCAGGCGCCGCTCGAGAGGCTCGAAGAGGTCCGCACCGGCCTGGGACAGCCCGCCGCCGATAACGATCGCCTCAGGCGCCAGAAGAGCGACGGTGTGCGAGAGGTCGAGCGCGAGGGCGTCCAGGGCGCTCTCCCAGATCTCTGTGGCGAGTTTGTCGCCATTGGCCGCCCGGTCCAGAACGTCCTTCGCGCCGGAGACGACCTGTCCGGTCGCCTGCGTGTAGCGCCGGGCGATGGCGCCGGCTGAGGCAACGGCTTCGAGGCAGCCGTGGCCGCCACAGGCGCACTGAGGGCCGTCAGTGACCTTCGAGTGCCCGATCTCTCCGGCCATACCGTGACCCGTGTAAAGCGTTCCCTGGATGAAGATCGCGCCGGCGATACCCGTGCCGATGGCCATGACGACGACATCCCGGAACTGCGCTGCGGCACCCAGTCGATACTCGGCCTCTCCCGCGCCCCGCACGTCGTGACTGAACGACACCGGCATCCCGAGGGTGGCCTCGGCTCGGTCACGGAAGGGGTAGTTGCTCCAGCCCAGGTTCTCCGAGAAGACCCCGATGCCGTTCTCGTCGTCGACGTGGCCGGGCACGATGAGCCCGGCCGCTTGCGGGTGGACATCCGGATGGCTGACGAGAAGCTCCCTGGCGAGCTCGCCGACCCGGGCAACCACAGCATCGGCGGTCCCCTCACCGTCAAGCGGCGTCGGGACCCGCACGACGGTGCGGATGTTGCCGACGTCATCCACCAGAGCCGCCTTCATGTCCGTGCCGCCGACGTCAAAGGCGAGCACGGCGCTGCCGGCGCCGAGCGACGGCGACGGATGCCCCGCGGTGGACGAGCTCACCAGCTCACAAGCTCACGAGTCGAGGATCACGGATCGGGTGAGGTTGCGCGGCTGGTCGGGGTCGAGCCCTGCGCGGCGGGCGCGTTCGAGGGCCACGCGCTGCGCCCTGATCAGGTCAGCCATGGCGTCGACGGGGCGATTCTCGTAGCGCGCTCCGGTCGCGGCAATGTCGGCGGAGAGGCCATCTGGTGCCGTGCCGAACATCCATGTGACCCTGCCTGGCGCCGCGATCGCAATCGGGCCGTGGCGATACTCCTTGGCCGGGTACGACTCGGTCCAGGACTGCGCGGCCTCGCGCATCTTGAGTGCGGCCTCGTGGGCGAGTCCGACGGTCCAGCCGGAGCCAAGGAAGGAGTACTGCGCGGCCGTGAGGAGCTCCTCGTCGAGCTCGGCTACTACCGCCTCGCGTCCCTCCGCGATGGCGCTGTTGATGTCCTCGCCCAGCGAGGCGCGAAGGAATGCCAGCGCGGTCGTGGCGAAACGCGTCTGCACGACGGACTGCTCGTCGGCGAAGGGGAGCGTCACGACGTCGTCGACCAGGTCGACCAGCGGCGTGTTCGGGTCGCCCACAAGGCCGATCGTGCGGGTGCGGCCCCGCACACCATTCAGGAGCTCGAGGACCTCTGTCGTCGTGCCCGAGCGGGTGATCGCCACGATGGCGTCATAACCGCGATCGACGAATGCCTCGGATGCCGCGAACGCGTCCGTCACGCCGTGCCCGCCCGACTCGCGCAGCACCGCGTAGGACTGCGCCATGAACCAGCTGGTTCCGCAGCCGACGACGGCGATGCGCTCGCCTGGCGCCGGCAGGAGGGCACGCTCGTCGGTGAGCCCCACCGCCCGCTCCCACGCCTCGGGTTGCGAGACGAGCTCGGCCTCCATATGTGCGCCGGCCTGCGCGGCGTATGTCTGTGTATCTGTCATGACGGTGGTCTCCTGATCAGCGGTCGGCCCCGAAGAACCCTTTGTTTGTCTTGGTGTTGTGGCTGCTACTTGACCGAGCCTGCGGTCAGTCCTCCGACGAGGTGTTTCTCGATGAAGGCGAAGAGGATGACAACGGGGATGATCGCGATGACCGAGGCTCCGAACAGCTGGTCCCAGTGCTGCTCGTAGCCGGTGACGTACGAGGTGATGCCGACGGTGAGCGGTTTCTTGGCATCGTCGAGCATCAGGGTCAGGGCGACGACGTACTCGTTCCAGGCGGCAATGAAGGTGAAGATCACGGCGGTCACGACGCCGGGCATCGTCAGAGGCAGCATGATCCGGGCCAGGGTCCCGACGCGGCTGCAACCGTCGAGGTGGGCGGCTTCCTCGACCTCCTTGGGGATGGAGGAGAAGAAGCCGTGCAGGATCCAGACCGCGAACGCGAGGTTGAACGCGGAGTTGGTCAAGATGATCGCCAGGTAGGTGTTGACCAGGTTGAGCTCGAAGAACTCGCGGTAGAGGCCGACGACCAACGAGGTCGGGGAGAACATCTGGGTGACCAGGACGAGGAACAGGAACGCGGTTCGGCCGGGGAAGCGGAACCGGGCGGTGAAGTATGCGGCCGGGACCGCAACCAGGACCACGATGACGGTCGAGGAGCTCGCGACGAGCAGCGAGGTCTTGAGCCAGTTCAGGAATCGTTGGTCGCCCAGGACATCACCGTAGGTCGACCACTGCCATGTGCGTGGCAGGAATGTCGGAGGGGTCTGGACCACGTCACTGCTGGGCCGCAGTGAGTTCAGCACCATCACGATGTAGGGGCCCAGGAAGGCCAGTGCCACCGCCAGGCCGACCAAAGGGAGAACATAACGGCGTGTACGGGCCCAGCCCACCTTGCGACGGGGGCCCAGAGGCAGGGGCGCGGTGTCGGTCACGGTGGCCATCAGTCTTCCTGTTCCTGCCACTTGAGCGTGCGCAGGTAGATCGCGATCACGACCAGGATGAGTAGGACGTTGAAGATCCCGGCCGCAGCAGACATGCCGACGTCCTTCTCTGCGCTCTTGAACGCCAGCTTGTACATGAACGTGATGGTGGTGTCATGAAGGAAGCCGGGGTTGCGGTCGTTGAGGGTGTAGACGATCGGGAAGGAGTTGAAGACGTAGATGATGTTCAACACGCTGGCCACGACCATCGCAGGACGCAACAACGGCAACGTGATCCGCCAGTAGATCTGCCACGGCCTGGCGCCGTCGATCTTGGCCGCTTCATAGACGTCGTCCGGGATCGCGTTCAGTCCGGCCACGAAGACGTATGCCGTGAACGGCACCGACACGAAGATCCCGACCAGGATCATCGAAGCCATGGTCCAGCGGTCATCGCCCAGGAAGTCGATCGGTCCGCTGGTGATGTGCAACGTCGTCAGGATCAGGTTGAGCGTGCCGTAGTAGTAGTCGTAGATCATGGTGAACAGCTTGGCGGTGATCACCAGGGACGCCGCCCACGGCACGATGATCGCCCAGCGCACGACCTTGCGACCGAAGAAGTCCTTGGCCAGGAACTGCGCGAGGCCCAGGCTGATCAACACGGTCAGCGCCACGACCACCACGACCCAGATCACGGTGTTGGCCAGCACCGTGGTCAGCGAGCTGTGGTTCAGGACGTTCTCGAAGTTCGTGGTCCCCGCGTCGCCCAGTCGCAGACCGGTGATCGAGTACTGGCTGAACGCCGCCCTGACCAACTTGTAGGCCGGGTAGACCACCACCCCGATGATCAGTAGCAGCGCCGGACCCAGCCACAGCAAAGCTACCCAGATCGACGTGCCGCTATGCAGGGTGCGCCGTCGGCGGCCGGTCGAGGACCCACCAGACGACGGCGACCCAGCTGGTGACGACGGGGACGCGGTGGCAGCGGCCGGAATACGGCCCCGTTCTGCCACCGCGTCCTCGAGCGAGTCAGCCATCGGTCAGCTGCCGCTCTCAGCCGTCTTCTGAAGGGCGTCCAGCACCGCCTGAGGGTCACCGTTGGCGCCCACGCCGGCACCCAGGTTCTGCTGCACCGCGAGCTTGACCTTGTCCCAGGTCGGGTCGTCCGTGGGAGTCAGGTGGACGTTGGGCAGGGTGTCCAGGTAGACCTTGAGCTTGGGGTCGGACGCGAAGACCTCGAGCCCGGACTTGGTGACCGGCAGGAAACCCTCGTCCTTGATGAACGTGTTGACCTGGTCCGGCTGGTAATACAGCTCATAGAACGCCTTGATCGCGTCCTGGTTGCCTGCCTTCTTGAAGGCCATCAGATAGTCGGTCACGCCGAATGTCTGAGGGGTGCCACCGGCGTCCTTGGTCGGCATCGGCGCAACGCCGTAGTTGACCTTCTTGTCAGTGTCCAGAGCACCAGCCAGGGGCGAGAAACCGACGACCATGCCGGCCTTGCCGGACTTGAACAGGTCGAACGCCTGTGCGCGGTTGGTCTTGGCCGGGTTGTTCTGGGTGACCTTGTCCTCCACCGCCAGCTTCTTCATGAAGCGCAAGGTGTCGACATTCTTGGCGGAGTTGATGACCCACTTGCCGTCGGCCTTCCAGTCACCACCGTTGTTGAAGGTCCAGATGGAGAACTCGCCCTGGGACTCCTCCGGGCCCAACGGCATCGCGTAGCCGATGTTGCCGTCGCCCAGAGCCTGGATCTTCTTGGCGTCGGCCTCGAAATCGGCCCAGGTCGTGGGCGGAGCGGCGATGCCGGCTTTGGTGAACAGGTCCTTGTTGTAGAAAAGCGCCCGCGCCGAGGACAGGTCGGGCATGCCGTACATCTTGTCCTGGTACGTCCCGCTCTTGACGAACGCATCCAACAGGTCCGACTTCACTGCCGGCGACAGCACCTCATCTGCGGAGTACAGAAGCTTGTCCTTGGCATAGCTCGCGTAAACGTTCAGGTTCAGGATGTCCGGCGGGTTGTTTGTCTGGATCATCGTGGAGCTCTGTTGGTCGATGCTGTCCCAGCTGACCACCTGCACTTCGAGAGTGACGCCGGTCTTGGCTTTGTACTTCTCAGCGAACTGCTTCCAGAACGCGGCCGTGTGGTCCTTGGAGTACTCCGCGGCCACCAGTTTGATCGAGGTGACCTTCTTCGCACCATCCCCAGATCCACCGGCGGCCGTACCGCCGCCAGTACCCCCGCTGCAAGCCGAGAGCACCAGCGCCGAAACGCCTGCCCCCGCGATCAATGCGGTCATTCTTCGAGACATTGAGTCCTCCAAAAACACGAGCGTTCGCGTTCATGTTTGAACGTGATTGAAATACGAATTGCATAACGATCACCAGCGGTAACGCTATCGTCACTCCCTTCAGCACGAGGGTGATTCACCGTCATGGTGAGTTTCCGGCATACCGACCCGACCGCACTTCAGTTCGCCTGGTCACAGGCTCGTGCGTAGGCGCGGAGCACGTCACGGACATGGTCGATGACGAGCGCCTGAGGCGTTGCGGCGAGCTCGCCACGGCGGATGCGCGTGTACTGGTCGGGCAGGTACTGGCTGATCATGGGGAGCGGGAGCTCGACTGCGGCGAGGTTCGCCAGGAGTCGGTCCTGTGCGGAATGCACTTCCGGGTCCGGCCAGTAGTAGCGCAGCCGGTCGCTGTAGCTGTAGCGACGGGCGATGCGCTGCTCGTCGGCATCCCCGGGGTAGTAGCCCTCCCACTGGCTGGGATCGGCGAGCATCCGTCGCTCCAGCACCTCGGGAAGGTGGGACCGGTCGGCGTTGGCGACCAGTTCCTCCTCTATGGCCGCAAGGGCGAACAACGCCTCGCGCAAGGCGAAGGTGAGCCCGGGGCCGACCTTCAGCACGGCCCAGTGGTCCTCGACGAGGGCGGTGAGCGCTTCGATGGTCTGGTAGTCGGTCGAGTGGGCCTCAAAGACCATGTTCGGCTCATCGTCGAGCACCTCCCGGAGCTCAGCCGTCCGCTCGCGCTGGTAGTCCACGACACGCAGGTGGTCGAACTCCACACCCGGCTGCACAACCAGGGCCATGATGCGGGGCCACACGTCGTCGAGACCGAACTCGGTGACTGCCTGGTGGTGGCGTCGCAGGGTGGCTCGAGCGGCCCCGGCGCTGGTTGGCTGGAGCTCCTCGAGGGTCTCGTGCGCCCCACCGGGCACGGGAACCTCGGTGCCGATGACGTAGCGCAGCTCGCTGACCCGGCCATCCGACGTGGCAGTTCTCTCCGCGACCCGGATCAGCTGGGCAGCCCGGTCCGCGGCAAGGTCGTCGGTGATGGGCGTTGGATCGTCCGCGCAGCTGAAGGTGCAGTCCAGGTGGATCTTGGTGAAACCCGCTGCGACGTATGCCGCGACCAGAACCTCGGCGTGCTGCATCGCCTCCTCTGCCGGCAGTTTGCGCCAACGGTTGGGCCCGAGGTGGTCGCCACCGAGCACTACTCGCTCAAGTGGCAGACCACATCGGCTGGCGATGCCGTGCACGAGCTCTCGGAAGTCGTCGGGACGCATGCCCGTGTAGCCGCCGGTCTGGTCAACCTGGTTCGACGTCGCCTCTACCAGGACATACCCTCCCGTGTCCCGGGCCTGCAGGACTGCAGCCTCGAGCACCAAGGGGTGGGCTGAGCAGACGGAGGTCAGACCCACCGGTTCTCCACGCTTGTGTCGTTGGACCGTGTCCAACAGTGGACTTGTCACAGTTCGCGCCGCCTGGCAGACGCGGCTGCGGTGACATGGACCATGCATGCAGTATGCATGTTGCGCACCATTCGAACAAGTATGCACAGTTAACACGCATGTTTTCGATCAATTAGTGAGCGTCATCGCCTGGGTGCGAGTCACGTTCCCGCGTGCCCTTCCTGAGCTGGAGCTGAGCCCGGGTCACACGCAGACGATGCGACAGCCCTGCTCGCGGATCTGGTCCAGCGCGGCCTGCGGGGCCCGACTGTCGGTGATCAGCACGTCGACGTCTGACACCGCGCAAACCCGCGCCAAGGCCACTCTCGAGATCTTGGTGGCGTCGGCAAGGACGACGTTCAGCCGTGCGCGCTGCTGCAGTACGGCGTTGACCCGCGCCCCGACCGGATCGTAGTTGGTGCATCCCGCCACCGCGTCCACACCGTCGACCCCGAGGAATGAGACGTCGACGTTGTAGTCCGAGAGGAACTTCTCTGCCGTGGGACCGACCGTCTCCTGGCTGCTGCTGCGCACCTCGCCACCTGCGGCGAACACCCGTAACCCTGGGTTGGCCACGAGGTCGGTGGCGATGTTGAGCGCATTGGTGACAACCGTGAGCCCGTTTCGGTCCAGCAACAACCGGGCGAACTCCGTCACGGTCGTGCCGCCGGTCAGCCCAATGACCCGTGCTGAGCCGAGGAACTGCAGGGCGTGCTGGGCGATACGGCGCTTTTCGGTCAGATCCTGTGCGGTCTTGTAGTTGAGCGGCAGGTCGTTGAACGCCGCGTGGGTCGTCGCCCCGCCATGGGTCCGGCTGACCAGCCGCTGCTTCTCGAGAAGCTCAAGATCACGCCGGATGGTTGCCTGCGAGACGGCGAACCGCTCGGCGAGCGAGACGACGTCCAGAGTCCCCCTCTCGACCACCGCCGAGACGATCTGATTCAGTCTCTGCTTGCGCTGCATATGGTGAGTGTAGCGCAACTGCTCAGTTCTACTGCACGTTTCTACACGATTTGTTGCCGCGATTGCGCGGATAGGAATGAGGCATGCTTGACTGGCGGCACTTAGTCGAAACCCATTGACCTACTGTGCACTATGTGCAATTCTTGCGTCCGCACGTGGCTAGTGCGCTATCTGCGCATAGCGTGGCTTCGCTTGCCTCGGCAGAACGATCCCCTCGTGTCCGCGGAGACCATCCTGGCGATCATCGCCTCGTCGTTCGGTGTCGTCATGGGGGCATCCCCCGTCTCTCCCCTAGGCAGAGCGGCGGATCACCAGCTCGGGGGCGAAGATGACCGGGGCTTGGCCAACCTTCTTGCCCGTGAGTAGATCGATCAACATCTCCCCGGCGGTGCGGGCCATCGCGACGACGGGGTTGACGATCGTGGTCAACGTGGGTGACGTCGTGTCCGCCGCGCCCAGGTTGTCGAAGCCGACCACTGCGACGTCGCCCGGCACCAGTCGCCCGGCATGTGCCAGCACCTCCATCGCCCCGACGGCCATCAGGTCGGACGCGACGAAAAGGGCATCGACGTCGGGGTACTTGGCCAGGAGCTGCGCCGCCGCGAGCGCGCCGCCGGCAGTGGTGAAGTCTCCGTACTCGACGGCGTCCGTCGCAAGTCCGGCCTCACTGAGCGCGGCCGACCAGCCGGCCAGCCGGTCGAGGCCCGCGGACATGTCCTGGGGTCCGGCGATGGTGCCGATCCGGCGACGACCAATCCGCAGCAGGCGCTCGGTGGCCATCCGTCCGCCACCGGTGTTGTCGACGTCGACGTAGTGCACGTGGTCGCCGCCGCCGAACGGCCGCCCGACGTAGACGGAGGGCACACCCGAGCGATGCAGCGCCTCCGCGAGCACATCGTCGCGGTGGTGGGAGACGACGACGACGCCGTCCACGTGCCCGCCGCGCAGGTAACGCAGCGTGCGAGTCGCAACATCCTCCGGCCGCGCCATCACCAGGACGAGCTGCAGGTCGGTATCGCGCAGCGCACCGGCCAGCCCGTGGATCGTGCTCGCGAAGAACGGGTCGCTCAGGACTCGCTCATCCGGCTCGGGCACCACGAGCGCCACCGAGCTGGTGCGTTTGGTGACCAGCGTGCGAGCCGCGCGGTTGGGGATGTACCGGAGGTCGGCGACCGCGGCGTCCACCGAGGCCTGGGCCTCGGGGGAGACACGCAGCCCGCCGTTGATCGCCCGGGACGCCGTGGAGCGCGATACGCCTGCGTGTTCGGCGACCTGCTCGAGCGTGGGCGCGGCCGGCCGCGAGCCATTCGGCCACGGCGGGTTCGCCTGTGCGCTCTCGGTCTTCATCGAACACGCCTTCCTACGGTGATCTGCCGGTCGTACCCGTCAGTGGCGCGCGGGCACCGTGTTGCTGTTGGCGACCTTTGCGTACCAGAGGGCGCTGGACTTAGGTGTGCGCATCTGAGTGTCGTAGTCGACCCGAACGATACCGAAGCGCTGGTGGTAGCCCCACGCCCACTCGAAGTTGTCCAGCAACGACCAGGCGAAGTATCCCCGCACGTCAGCGCCGCGCGCGATTGCGTCGTGTATCGCCCGCAGGTGCAGGTCAATAAAGTCCCGTCGCTCGTCGTCGGCCACGAACCCGTCCGTGTCCGGGGTGTCGTCGTAGGCGGCGCCGTTCTCCGTCACGTACAAGGCCACGCCGGCCGGCCCGGTGTACTCCTCATGCAGCCGAACCAGCACGCGGGTCAGGCCCTCGGGCTGGACCTCCCAGCCCATCGCGGTGACCGGCAGGCCGCGCGGGTGGCTGAACACGCCGTCCGCGGCAGGGAATGGCGACGACGTCTGGCGCGCCGTGGGCGCCTCGCCGCTGAACGACGCGGACGCGGGACGGGAGCTGACCGCCTGGCCGTGGTAGTAGTTCACGCCCAGCGTGTCGATCTTGGTGGAGATGACCGCCAGGTCGCCGTCCTTGACATGGTCGAGCAGCCCGAACGGTGCAACGTCGGCCAGGACGTCCTCGGGGTAGCGGCCGCGCAGGATCGGGTCGAGGAAGATGCGGTTGAACTGACCATCGATCCGGCGAGCCGCATCGACGTCACCGGGGTCGGTGGGGTCGAGTGGGTCGGGCAGGTCCATGTTCAGCGTGATCCCAAGGTTCAGCTCCGGGGCACGCGAGCGCAGCGCCTGCACCGCGAGGCCGTGGCCGAGCATCAGGTGGTGGGCCGCTGCGAGGCCGTCAGCTGCACTCTGGCGACCCGGCGCGTGGATACCCGCGGTGTACCCGAGGAAGGCCGAGCACCAGGGCTCGTTCATCGTGGTCCACACATCAACCCGGTCGCCCAGGGCCTCGTGCATCGTGACCGCGTAGTCCGCGAACAGGTAGGCCGTGTCCCTGTTGGTCCAGCCGCCCTTGTCCTCGAGCGACTGGGGCAGGTCCCAGTGGTACAGCGTCAGCCAGGACTTCATCCCACGGCCCAGAAGCTCGTCGACCAGGCGCGAGTAGTAGTCCAGGCCTGCCGGGTTGACGGCACCGCCGTCGGGACACACCCGCGCCCAGGACGACGAGAACCGGTAAGAGGCCACGTTGAGATCGGCCATGAGAGCGACGTCGGCTGGGTAGCGGTGGTACTGGTCGCAGGCCACTTCGCCGTCGTGCCCGTCGAGGATGGCGCCCGGGACCTTCGCGAAGGTGTCCCAGATCGAGTCGCGCCGGCCGTCCTCGTGCGCCGCGCCCTCGACCTGGTATGCCGCGGTGGCCGCCCCCCACAAGAAGCCGGGCGGGAACTCGAGGGCACCGGTCGTGGGGACAGGCCCGGCGTTGGTGACGATGTTCGTCATCCCTTCACAGCTCCTTGCATGATTCCGGAGACGAGCTGTTTCCCGGCAACGGCGAAGACGATGATCAGGGGGATCGTCGACAACGTGACGCCGGCCAGGATGAGCGAGTAGTCCTTGAAGTACGACGCCTGCAGCAGCTGGACCGCCACGGGCAGGGTGGGGTTGTTCGAGCCGAGCACGATGAACGGCCAGAAGAAGTTGGTCCACGATCCGACGAACGTGAACAGGGCGAGCATCGCGGCGGCCGGCCGGGCGGCGGGCATCGCGACGTGCCAGAACGTGCGGATCATCGAGCAGCCGTCGATGCGGGCAGCCTCGATGAGCTCGTAGGGCAGCGCCTCCTCGAGGTACTGGGTCATCCAGAACACCCCGAAGGCGGTGACCATGCCCGGCACGATGACCGCCACGAGCTTGCCGGTCCAGCCCAGCTGGGCCATCACGATGAACAGCGGGACGATGCCCAGCTGGGTCGGCACGGCCATCGTCGCGATGACGAAGACGAGCAGCCCGCGCCGGCCACGGAAGCGCAGCTTGGAGAACGAGAACCCGGCCAGGGTGGAGAACGCCACGACCGAGATGGAGGTGACTGCGGCAACGATGACCGAGTTCTTCAGCGCCTTCCAGAACTGGATGTCCGAGTTCAGCACGCGTTTGACGTTGTCGACGAAGTGCTCGGCCGGGATCAGCGACGGCACCGGGGTCTGCGCGATCGTCTGGGCGTCGGAGGAACCGAGCAGGAACGAGTAGTACAGCGGGTAGGCCGAGGCAAGCAGCACGAACGCGAGGATCACGTAGGTGACCCAGCCTGGCCGGCGGCTGGCGCCCGCGCCGCCCTTACCTTGTTTGGCCTGACGCGCCCGGCGGCGCGCCACGGCCCGGGCAGCGCCCGCGCCAGCAGTCTGCTTGGTCATGGCGACGGAGCTCATCGCTTGCCCCTTCCGGAGACGGACCCGCCACTGGCGATACGACGGGTGATGGCGAAGTTGATCAGGCCGATGGCGATGATGATGACGAACAGGATCCAGGCGACCGCGGCGGCACGCCCGAAGCTCTTCTGGGCACCCCAGCCGAGCTCGTACAGATACATCGTCACGGTCATCCACTGACGGTCGGCGCCGCCCTGGCCGAACTGGTCGTACATGCGAGGCTCGTCGAAGATCTGCAGTCCGCCGATCGTCGAGGTGATCACGACGAAGATGATCGTAGGCCGCAGCATGGGGATGGTGATCGAGAAGAGCTGCCGCACGCGGCTCGCGCCGTCGATCACGGCGGCCTCATACAGGTCAGACGGGACGGCCTGCATGGCCGCAAGCAGGATGAGGGTGGTGTAGCCGGTCCACCGGAAGTTGACCATGGAGGCGATGGCGATGTGGCTCGACAGCACATCGGCGTGCCAGCGGATCGGGTCGATCCCCACGTTGCCGAGGATCGTGTTGATCATGCCCGACTGGTCGGCGAACATCTTCGAGAAGATCAGGCCGACGGCAACAGGCGCGACCACGTAGGGCAGCAGCACGCCCATCCGCCAGAAGGTCTTGGAACGCAGGTTGGCGTTGAGGACCGCCGCGAGAACGAGCCCCGTCAACACCTGGGGTATGGACGACAGCAGGAAGATGCTGAACGTGTTCCGCAGCCCGGTCCGGAAGTTCGGCTGGGCCAGCACGTTGGCGAAGTTGTCCAGTCCGACGAACTCGCCTTTGCCGCCGATCAGGTTCCAGTCGTGCAGCGAGACCCAGGCTGTGTAACCGAGGGGGAACAGGCCGACGATGGCAAAGAGGATGAAGAAGGGCGAGATGTACAGGTATGGGGATGCCTTGACGTCCCAGCGCCCGATCCGTTGGCGTAGTGCGATCCGCCGAGGCGCACGTTCCGGGGCGGGCCCGCGCTCCGGGGTGGTGATCACGGTCATGGCAGTCCTTCGACGCGGGTCTGGGTGGGGACGAGGGCGACTGGGTGCGAGATAGCCGGTCCTCCGCGAGCTCGCCGGTGTCGGCCAGCGAGCTCGCGACGGATCAGCGCGCTTTCTGTTCTCAGCCGAGGTTCTTGACGGCCGTCAGAAACTTCGCCCAGGATGACGCCGGGCTGTCGGTCTTGTCGACGTCCACGCGAGTCAGGGCTTGCTGCATCGCGTCGTTGATCGCGAAGTAGTTCTTGCCCTTGAACGTGGCGACCGTGACGGCCTTGGCGCGGTTGGCCAGGATCTCACCAGTCGGCGCCTTGTTGAAGAACGGATTGGTGACCGAGAGCAGATCCTTGCTCGTGAGGGCCGCCTGCTGGCTCGGGAAGGTTCCCTTGGCGACGAACGCCTTGATCTGCTGCTCCGGAGCGGTCAGCCAGTTGGCGAGCGCCTTGGCCTCGGCCGGGTGCTTGCCCTGCACCGGGACGGTCAGGAACGAGCCGCCCCAGTTGCCGCCGCCGCCGGGGAAGACATCGGCGATGTCCCAGCCGGTGACGCCCTTGGCGTTGCCTTCGATGACGCCGAGCATCCAGCCTGGGCAGAGCTGCGTCGCGAAGCCGTCCTTCTGGAACGAGGCCGTCCAGTCGGGGCTCCACTGCGCGAGGTGGGCTGAGAGCCCGTCCGTCGTGGAGGCGCCGAGCACCGTGTCGTAGATCTTGCGGACCTCGGGGTTGGTGGCGGCCACGATGGTGCCGTCATCACTCTCGTACGCGTTCTTGACCTGGTTGATCATGCCCTGGTACGTCGCGCCGGCGGAGTCCATCCACGGCGTCTTGCTGCCCGAGGCCTTGAACTTCTTGCCTGCTGCGAAGTAGCTGTCCCAGGTGGCGTCGGCGCCGCCGAGAAGAGTGGCGACCTCGGCACGGTCGGTCGGCAGGCCGGCCGCCTTGAACAGGTCGGACCGGTAGCAGACGCCCTCAGGACCGATGTCGGTCCCGTAGCCGATGAGCACGCCGTCCTTGGTGGTGGCCTGCGCGACCTTCCAGTCGAGCCAGCGGCCGTCAACCGACTTGTCCTTGAGGTCGACGAACTTGGTCGGGTACTGCATGAGCTCGGGGAGCCAGTCGACCTCGATCGCCTCAACGTCCGACAGGCCAGAGCCGGCGGCGAGCCGCGTGTTCATGTTGTCGCGGGCCTCGTTCGAGGTCGCCGCCTTCTTCTGCGTGACCGTGATGTTCGGGTGCAGCTTGGTGTACTCGGCGAGCAGGTTCTCGTACCCGAACTCGTTGAACGTGGCCACGGTGAGGGTGATCTTCTCCGTGCTGCTGGCGGGCGTGCTGGTCGTGGTGCTCGGGGTGCTCGAGCCGCAGGCCGTGGCGAACAGGGCAACGCCCGTGACCCCCGCGACGAGCGTCCACATTCTGCTGGTGGTCTTACGCACAATGACTCCTTGTCAGTTGCACGGCATCATCGCCGTGACACTCTGCGGCCGAGGCAGACGCCGTCCGGTCGCGTGGATCCTGTCGATCTGCATGTGGGAGCGCTCCCATCAATCGCGGTGGGAGCGCTCCCACACCGTCTCGAACAGCCTGAAGCCATGCATGCGAGGTGTCAAGACCCGCCATCACACCGGCGGCGTGATATCGCCCCTGTGGATACGTCGCTGCAGGTCAGCGCATTGGGGCTGAGCTCTTCGTTACACGATTGTTACGGAGGTCCCCCAACGCAGCGGGGTCACAGAAATCACCAAGTTTCCTCAGGCACCCTCGGTACATGAGCATTGCTGTTGAGACGGACCAGAACCAGGCCGCGAACGGCGACGGGCCTCAACGACGGCGAGGCCCGTCTGGTGGTCGACGTGGACGTCGCGACGCACACTGGGGGCGCCGCTACTGGCTTCGCCGCGCAGGCGTTGTGCTGGTGGTCTTCCTGCTGTGGCTGACGTGGTCGGTCGGTGGTGCCCTGACGGCACCTGGTGCAGACACCACGGCGGCGCGGCTGGCCGAGTGGGGCCGGTTCCACGGACTCGGTTCGGTGGTGGACACCCTCGAGCAGATCCAGTACCGGCTCGACCCGCCCAAGGTCGGCGGCGCTCTCGCCGGCGGCATCCCCGAGATCTCGAAAGCCCAGCCAACGCCCGGCTCCAGCGTCGCCTCCGCTGCGATAGCGCCCAAGGCCCCAGCACTCTTGGTCAACATCCCAGCCCTGGCCAAGCCGGCTCTGCCGGGTGAGGGCGTGTGGCAGCCGCTGGTCAGCCTGCACGGTAAGCCGGCGATCCGGGCCGCGTTCCTGCGCCCGGACGGCACGCACACCAGCTATCTGGTCGGGGTGGCCCTGCTCGACCAGAAGCTGGTCAAGTTCGCGCTTCATCCCGGCTACCGGGTTCCCGGCACGATCTCGACCGCGCCCTCGCAGATACCGACCTCACAGCGGGACAGCCTGCTGGCCACGTTCAACTCAGGCTTCACCATGGTTGACGCCAAGGGCGGCTACTGGCAGAACGGCCAGAGCGTCGTGCCCCTTCGCGCCGGCGCAGCGTCGATGGTGCTCTACAAGGACGGCCACGTCGACGTCGTGAAGTGGACCGGAGCCAGGCCAGGTCCAGACGTCGCCGCCGTCCGCCAGAACCTGGCCATGCTGGTGGAGGGCGGCACAATCTCTGCCGATATAGACAGCACGACCACCAACGCCTGGGG
>JBBRWQ010000077.1:0-15249 GCA_038249115.1 Actinomycetales bacterium | reverse complement strand
TACCACGAACGAGGTGACGGCTGCCATGCTGTCCGCATGACGACCCCCTTCCCCAGCGACCTCGAAATCGGCCGTGCGGCCACCCTGCTTCCGATCGAGGAGGTCGCGGCTTCGGCAGGCATCGCGGCCGAGCACCTGGAGCGCTACGGCACCTATATCGCCAAGGTCGCGCCGACCGCTCTAGACGCAGTGGCCGACCAGCCGAAAGCGAAGTACATCGTCATCAGTGCGGTGACGCCCACGCCGCTGGGTGAGGGAAAGACCACCACCTCGGTCGGGCTGGCCCAGGGTCTGGCATTGCTGGGGCACCGCTCGATGCTCTCGCTGCGGCAGCCATCGCTCGGGCCCACGTTCGGCATCAAGGGCGGGGCGGCCGGAGCCGGCTACAGCCAGGTCGTGCCGATGGAGGCCGTGAACCTGCACCTGACCGGCGACTTCCACGCGGTCACCTCGGCGCACAACCTGCTCACCGCCATGGTCGACAACCACCTGCACCACGGCAATGAGCTGGGCATCGACACCCGCACGATCGCCTGGCGACGGGTGATGGACGTCAACGACCGCGCCCTGCGCAACATCGTCGTGGGCCTGGGTGAGCGGATGGACGGCGTGCCGCGGCAGGCCGGTTTCGACATCACTGCCGCCAGCGAGGTGATGGTGATCCTGTCGCTGTCGACCTCGCTGCGGAACCTTCGCGAGCGCCTCGGCCGCATTGTCATCGGCTTCACCTATGCCGGCCAGCCGGTCACCGCTGAGGACCTCAAGGCGGCAGGCGCCATGGCGGTCATGCTGCGTGATGCGATCAAGCCCAACCTGTTGCAGACGCTGGAGCACACGCCGGCCCTGATCCACGCCGGGCCCTTCGGCAACATCGCGACCGGCAACTCCTCGGTCGTCGCCGACCTGCTCGGCATCCGCACGTCGGACTACCTGCTCACCGAAGCCGGCTTTGGCTCCGACATGGGCGCTGAGCGCTTCTTCAACGTGAAGTGCCGGGCGTCCGGGCTGACGCCGGATGCCGCGGTCCTGGTGGTCACCGTGCGCGCGCTGAAGACACACTCCGGTCGCTACCAGGTCGTCGCCGGCCGCGCGCTGCCACCCGAGATGCTCGAGGAGAACACCGAGGACGTCCGGCTCGGCGCATCGAACCTGTTGCGCCACATCGAGATCGTGCGGCGCTTCGGGGTGCAACCGGTGGTGGCCATCAACGCGTTCCCCACCGACCACGAGTCAGAGCTCCAGGCCATCGTCGACATCGCAACTGAAGCCGGCGCCAAAGTGGCCATCACCCGGCACGTCGCCGAGGGCGGCAAGGGTGCGTTGGAGCTGGCTGCGCTCGTCGTCGAGGCAGCCAATGAGCCCAACTCGTTCGCGTACCTCTACGACCTCGACCTGCCGCTGGTCGACAAGATCGAGAAGGTCGCCAAAGAGGTCTACGGCGCTGATGGCATCGACCTGTTGCCGTCGGTGAAGAAGCAGCTGGCCCGGTTCGAGGTGCTGGGCTACGGGGAGTTCCCCGTGGTCATCGCCAAGACCCACCTGTCCCTGTCCTCGGACCCGACCCTGCGCGGTGCCCCGACCGGCTGGCGGATGCCGGTGCGCGAGGTCCGGGCAGCTGTCGGCGCCGGCTACGTCTACGCCATCTGTGGCGAGATGCGCACCATGCCGGGGCTCAGCAAGCACCCGGGCGCCGAGCGGATCGACATCGACGAGGACGGCAACATCGTCGGCCTATCCTGAGTCGTGACCCGAGACACCTCACGAAGGGCTACTCACCGATGCTCAACGACGTATCCCCGAAGCACGCACCGTGGTCGCACGACGCGGCACTGGAGACGATCCGTTCGCATGCCCTGCAGCGGGGGCCGCTGTTGCCGGTGCTGCACGCCCTGCAGAAGACCTTCGGGTATGTCGACCCGCGTGCGGTTCCGCTGGTCGCCAAGACTCTCAACGTCTCACGCGCCGACGTCTACGGGGTGCTGACCTTCTACCCGGACCTGCGCACGTCCCCGCCCGGGAGGGTGCGGGTCCAGGTCTGTCGTGGCGAGGCGTGCCAGTCGGTGGGCGGGCACGCTCTAGCAGAGCACGCGACCCGCTCCATCGGCGTCGGCTTCGGTGGCACCACTGCCGACGGGTCGGTCACTCTTGACCAGGTCTTCTGTCTGGGCAACTGCGCACTCGGGCCCACGGTCGCCGTCGACGGTCGTATGCACGGCCGGGTCACAGCCGCCGATCTCGACCGGCTGGCCCGCGGCGACATGACCAACCGGGGTGAGCTCGGATGACCACCGTCTATGTCCCCCGAGACTCCTCAGCGTGTTCCGTGGGCGCGGACCAGGTCGCGGCAGCCATCCAGCAGCAGGCGGCCCGCCTCGGCGCAGCCGTCGAGGTGGTCCGCAACGGCTCCCGCGGGATGATGTGGCTCGAGCCACTGGTCGAGGTGGTGACCGCACAGGGACGGGTTGCCTACGGCCCGGTGACCCCGGAAGAGGTCGAGAGCCTGTTCGCGGCAGGCTTCCTGAACGGCGACGCCCACAAGCTGGGCCTCGGCCCGACCGACCAGATCGCCTGGCTCGCCGAGCAGGACCGCCTGACCTTCAGCCGGGTCGGTGTCATCGACCCCCTGTCCACCCGTGACTACGAGACGCACGGCGGGCTGTTCGCCTTGCGCCGTGCGTTGACGATGACCCCGGAGCAGATCTGCGACGAGGTCGCCGAGTCCGGACTCCGTGGCCGCGGTGGCGCCGGCTTCCCCGTCGGGGTGAAGTGGCGCACCGTCCTGAACGCACCGGGCTCCCCCAAGTTCGTCACCTGCAACGCCGACGAGGGCGACAGCGGGACGTTCGCGGACCGGATGCTGATGGAGGGCGACCCGTTCATGCTGATCGAGGGCATGGTTATCGCCGGGATCGCAGTGGGCTCCCGCGAGGGCTTCGTCTACATCCGCTCGGAGTACCCCGACGCGGTGGCCACCATGCGCGCGGCCGTCGACACGGCATACCAGGTTGGCTGGCTCGGCTCACGAATCCTGGGCAGCGACCACGGCTTCGACCTCGAGATCCGCGTCGGCGCGGGCGCCTACATCTGCGGCGAGGAGACCTCGATGCTCGAGAGCCTCGAGGGCAAGCGCGGCGTGGTCCGTGCCAAGCCGCCGCTGCCCGCGATCGAGGGACTCTTCGGCAAACCGACCGTGGTCAACAACGTGCTGTCGCTGGCCAGTGTCCTGGTGGTCCTCGCCCACGGAGCCCAGTTCTACCGCGACTTCGGCGTCGGCCACTCACGTGGCACCCAGGTCTTCCAGCTGGCCGGCAACGTCGCTCGTGGCGGGATCGTCGAGACCGCCTTCGGGATCACCCTGGCAGACATGCTCGAGCGGTTCGGCGGTGGCACCGCCTCGGGCCGGCCGGTCCGCGCCGTCCAGGTCGGCGGTCCCCTCGGGGCCTACCTGCCGCCTCACCAGTTCGACCTGCCGCTGGACTACGAGGCCTTCGCCGAGGCCGGGGCGATGGTCGGCCACGGCGGCATCGTGGTCTTCGACGACACGGTCGACATGGCCGTCCAGGCTCGCTTCGCGATGGAGTTCTGCGCGGCTGAGTCCTGCGGCAAGTGCACCCCCTGCCGCATCGGCGCCGTCCGGGGGGTCGAGGTGATCGACAAGATCGTCGCCGGCCACGAGAGGGCAGCCAACGTCGTCCTGTTGCAGGACCTGTGTGAGCTGATGACCGACGGGTCACTGTGCGCTATGGGCGGACTCACCCCGATGCCTGTGCGCAGCGTGCTGGAACACTTCCCCGAAGACCTGGACCGATCGGAAGGTGCCCGGCCATGACGCTGCTCAAGGAACCCGACTACGGCACTCCCGCGCGCCCCGGTGAGCCTGAGATCAGGGTTGAGATCGACGGCATACCGGTGAGCGTGCCCGCGGGGACGTCAGTGATGCGAGCCGCAGCCCTCGCCGGCGTCGACATCCCGAAGCTGTGCGCGACCGACTCGCTCGAGCCGTTCGGCTCCTGCCGGCTGTGCCTGGTCGAGATCGAAGGCCGCAAGGGCACCCCCGCCTCATGCACCACCCCGTGCGGCCCGGACATGGTCGTCAGCACCCACTCCCCTCGCCTGACGCGCCTCCGCCGTGGGGTGACCGAGCTCTACCTGTCCGACCACCCCCAGGACTGTCTGAGCGGTGACGCCCACGCCGCGGATGACGAGTGCGAGCTGGCTGGCGTCGCGGCGGCGGTCGGGCTGACCCAGGTGCGCTACGGCTTCGAGGGCCGGAACCACCTCGACGCGGTCAAGGACGAGAGCAACCCCTACTTCACCTTCGACCCCGCAGCCTGTATCGCCTGCTCGCGTTGCGTCCGCGCCTGCGACGAGGTGCAGGGCACGTTTGCCCTCACCATCGCGGGTCGCGGCTTCGGCTCCACGGTCTCGGCGTCCGCAGGCGAGTCGTTCATGGCGTCCGAGTGCGTGTCGTGCGGGGCCTGCGTCCAGGCCTGCCCCACCACGGCTTTGCAGGAGAAGACGGTCATCGAGCTCGGCCCGCCGAAGCGCACGGTGCTCACGACCTGCGCCTACTGCGGTGTCGGCTGCTCGTTCAAGGCCGAGCTTCGAGGTGACGAGGTCGTCCGGATGGTGCCGGCCAAGGACGGCGGGGCCAACGAGGGCCACTCGTGTGTCAAGGGCCGGTTCGCCTGGGGCTACGCCTCCCACCGTGATCGCCAGCTGTCCCCGATGGTGCGCGAGTCGATCACCGACCAGTGGCGCCCGGTCTCGTGGGACGAGGCGATCGGCTACGCCGCCTCGCGGCTGATGGCGATCCAGGCCGAGCACGGGGTGAAGTCGATCGGCGGGATCACCTCGTCGCGCTGCACCAACGAAGAGGTCTTCGCGGTGCAGAAGATGATCCGGGCCGCCTTCGGCAACAACAACGTCGACACCTGCGCCCGGGTGTGCCACTCCCCGACCGGCTACGGGCTGAGCCAGACCTTCGGCACGTCGGCCGGCACCCAGGACTTCAAGTCGGTCGACCAGGCTGACGTGATCCTGCTGATCGGGGCCAACCCCACCGATGGGCACCCGGTGTTCGCCTCCCGGATGAAGCAGCGCATGCGCAAAGGTGCCGCGCTGGTGGTCGTCGACCCGCGTCGCATCGACCTGGTGCGCAGCCCGCACATCGAGGCGGCACATCACCTGCAGCTTCAGCCGGGCACGAACGTCGCCATGGTCAACGCCTTCGGGCACGTGGTGGTCACCGAGGGGCTGGTCGACCGGGCCTTCGTCGCGCAACGGTGCGAGGACGACTCGTTCGCACAGTGGGAGGAGTTCATCGCCCGCCCGGAGAACAGCCCCGAGGCGACGGAGCAGATCACGGGTGTTCCCTCCGAAGAGGTGCGCGCTGCCGCGCGGCTGTACGCCACGGCGCCGAACGCCGCGATCTACTACGGGCTCGGGGTGACCGAGCACAGCCAGGGATCGACCATGGTCATGGGCATGGCGAACCTCGCGATGGCCACCGGGAACATCGGCCGCGAGGGCGTGGGCATCAACCCGCTGCGCGGACAGAACAACGTGCAGGGCTCGTGCGACATGGGCTCGTTCCCACACGAGCTGCCTGGTTACCGCCACGTCGGCGACGACACGGTGCGCGAGGTCTTTGAGCAGGTGTGGTCTCGCACTCTCGACCCAGAGCCCGGGCTGCGGATCCCCAACATGCTCGACTCAGCCATCGCCGGCAGCTACCGCGGCATGTTCATCCAGGGCGAGGACATCGCGCAGTCCGACCCGAACGTCAAGCACGTCAAGGCAGCCCTGGCCGCTCTCGAGCTGTTGATCGTGCAGGACCTGTTCCTCAACGAGACCGCTGCGTTCGCCCACGTGTTCCTGCCCGGGACCTCGTTCCTGGAAAAGGACGGGACGTTCACCAACGCCGAACGCCGGATCAACCGGGTTCGCCCGGTGATGGAGCCGAGGTGCGGCAAGCAGGAGTGGCAGGTGGCCTGTGAGCTCGCGACCGCGATGGGCTACCCGATGCACTATGACCAGGGCAGCCAGATCATGGACGAGATCGCCGCCACGACCCCCACCTTTGCCGGGGTCTCGTTCGCCAAGCTGGACGAGGTCGGCAGCCTGCAGTGGCCCTGCAACGCCTCCGCCCCCGACGGCACGCCGACCATGCACGTCGACGGTTTCGTCCGCGGCAAGGGGCACTTCGTGGACACGCCCTTCGTGCCGACCGATGAGCGCACCAGCCGCCAGTTCCCGCTGATCCTGACCACAGGACGCATCCTGAGCCAGTACAACGTGGGCGCCCAGACCCGCCGCACCGAGAACGTTCAGTGGCACGGCGAGGACATCCTGGAGATCCATCCTCATGACGCCGAGGAACGCGGCATCGACGACGGTTCCGCGGTGGCGATCATCAGCCGCGTCGGCCAGACAGTCCTTCGGGCCAAGATCGCCGACCGGATGCCGCAGGGAGTGGTCTACACCACCTTCCACTACCCCAGCAGCGGTGCCAACATCGTCACGACCGACTACTCCGACTGGGCGACCAACTGCCCGGAGTACAAGGTCACAGCGGTCCAGATCGCGCCCACGTCGCAGGCCCCGGTCAGCGAGCAGGCGCCCCAGGAGCTGGGCATGGTGCAGCTGTGAGCGACCCCGCGGCGCTGGTACGCATGGTCAACCAGATCGCCGCCAACGTGGCCCATCATCCGCACGACCAGGCGGTTGCCGAGATCGCCAAACACCTGCGGCTGACCTGGCCGCCGTCGATGCGCGTCGACCTGATCGCCTACGTCGACGGAGGAGGGCTCGAACTGACCCCGCTCGCGTCCGCAGCCGCTGAGACGCTGCGAGGAACGACGACGCGTTCCTGACCGGCATACATCACCATCGAGCTCCCACGCATGAAGCCAACGAGAGTCATACCGACCTCGTCGGCCAGTTCGACGGCCAGGGACGAGGGCGCCGAAACGGCTGCCAACAAAGGGATTCCGGCCATCAATGCCTTCTGGGTCAGCTCGAAGCTGGCCCGCCCCGACACCATCAGGACCGTTCCCCGCAGCGGCAACCGGTCGTCCTTGACCGCCCAGCCGATGACCTTGTCCACCGCGTTGTGCCGCCCGACGTCCTCACGGACCACGAGCATCTCTCCGCTCACGCCATCGAACAGCGCAGCCGCGTGCAGCCCTCCGGTCTTGTCGAACACCGCCTGCTCGGTCCGCAGCTTCACGGGAAACGTGGTGAGCAGCCCGGCGTCGATCCGCAGCTCGTCACCCCGCACGTCGTGTGCCGACTGGGTGCGCAACGCATCGATGCTCGCCTTGCCGCACAGCCCGCACGAGCTGGTCGTGTAGAACGACCGTTCCAGGCTCGGATCAGGCGGCGCGACACCGGGCGCGAGGGTGACATCCAGGACGTTGTAGGTGTTCAGGCCTTCGTCGGTCGCGCCGGCGCAGTAGCGAACCGTGTTGAACTGCTCGCCACGCGTGATGACGCCCTCGGACACCAGGAACCCTGCGGCGAGGTCGAAGTCGTGCCCAGGGGTGCGCATCGTCACCGCGAGCGCGCGACCGCCAACCCGAATCTCAAGCGGTTCTTCGACCGCCAACAGGTCTTCGCGCGTGACAGACGGCTCGCCCACCGTCAGGCGGATGACTTTTCGGCGAGCCGTGATCCTGGTCATCGGTACAGACCTAACAGTCGGGCGAAGTTACCGCAAGCGCAGCCCGCCAGTCAGCTGTCGGCGGGCAGGGAGGCCTCGATCAGGGCGACGATCTCGGGGGCATCGGGCTGGACCGTCGGGCGGAAGCGGCGCACCTCGCCAGTGGGAGTGACCACGAACTTCTCGAAGTTCCACTTCACCTTGCCGGCCTTGCCGTCGGCGTCCGCCGACTTGGTCAGCTCGGTGTAGAGCGGGTGCTGAGAGCGGCCGTTCACCTTGACCTTCTCGAACATCGGGAAGGTGACGCCGTAGGTGGTGGAGCAGAACTCGCTGATGGCCTCGGAGCTGCCACGCTCCTGCAGGAACTGGTTGCTCGGGAAGCCCAGCACCGTGAAGCCGCGGTCGCCATACGTCTTCTGCAGCTCTTCGAGCTTTGTGTACTGCGGCGTGAGACCGCAGCGGGAGGCCACGTTGACGATGAGCTTGACCTTGTCCGCGTACTGCGCCAGGGAGGTCGCTTCGCCGTCGATGGTGACGAGGGGTATGTCGTTGAGGGTCATCTGGAGACTTTCGTTGATGGTCACGAAAGGACTCAACGCCTCAGGTCCTTCAAGTAGTCCCACCCCGGCTCAGCTGGCCCACGTTGCTCTGCAAGTCTGAGCCCGTGAAGAAGATCGCCTTTCCGCAGGTTGGCGTGGAGCCAGAGGGAACGTCGCCGGGACTGACGAAGTTCGCCTGGCTGTCGATCGCGGCGGCATTGGTGACGATCTCGCTGAAGTCCGGGGCCTACCTGCTGACCGGGTCGGTCGGACTTCTCTCGGATGCCGCCGAGTCCGGGGTGAACCTGATTGCCGCCGTCGTAGCGCTGATCGCGTTGCACGTGGCCGCCCGGCCCGCCGACGAGAACCACAACTTCGGTCACGGCAAGGCGGAGTACTTCTCGGCCGGCATCGAAGGGCTGATGATCTTCGTCGCCGCAGGGTTCATCCTGTTCAGCTCGGTGCAGCGCTTCCTGCATCCGGCAGCGCTGGAGAGCGTCGGGCTGGGGCTGGGGATCTCGACCCTCGCCACGGCCGTGAACGGGGCTGTGGGCTTTCTCCTTCTTCGGGCCGGTGCTGCTCACCGCTCGGTGACGTTGTCCGCGGACGGCAAGCATCTGCTGACCGACGTCTGGACCTCGGTCGGCGTCATCGCAGGGGTCCTGCTGGTGGGGCTGACCGGCTGGGATCGGCTCGACCCGATCGTGGCCGCGATCGTCGGGCTGAACATCCTGATGACCGGGTTCCGGCTGGTCTCGCAGTCGCTGACATCTCTGCTCGACGCCGCGATGCCGGCCGAAGATCTCGCCGTCGTGACGGCCGTGCTCGACACCCTGCGAACATCGGAGATCGACTTCGCCGAGGTGCGGACCCGTGAGTCCGGGCGGCACCGCTTCGTCTCCCTCACCGTCCGAGTGCCGGGCGCCTGGACGGTGGAACGAAGTCACCGCCTGACCCAAAAACTCGAGGCAGCGATCACGAAGGAACTGCCCGACACCGCCGTCCAGACGCACCTCGAACCACGACAGTCGCTCTGACCCGCACCCGCCGGTGAACACGCTTTCGGGTCAGCACTGCCACTGAGGGAAGGGTCACTTCGTAGGCGGTCGGGTGTCAGAACCGTTGTTCGCTACGATCGGCAGACAGCGACGGCGAAGGGGAGACACAGTGGGGTCGACAGTAGTGGTGACTGGAGCAGCCGAGCAGGTGGCCGCAGTGTCGGCAGCCCTGAGGAACGCGGGCGCCGAGGTGGTCGCGGTCGATGATCTCGAGGCGCTGGGCGCTGCAGTCGCGGGCATCGCTCCCGGCTCGCTGGACTGCTATGTGCAGCTGCCCGTTCACGTCCCGGCGCGCGGCAGCGCCGTCATCGAACGAGTGCGCAACTTCCTCGAGGACGGACTGCTTGCGCGGTTCAGCGCCGCGTCGACCATCATGCCGGCCCTGTCAGACGATGGCCGGGTCGTCCTCGTTGGAGGCAACACTCCCGTCGACGCGTCTGCACCTGATGACCAGAGCGCACGACTTGCACTGCTGGACGTCCTTGCCCATGCCATCCAGGCAGAGAGGTCGGCGGCCCGGATCACCATCCGCCGGCTACCTCACAGCGAGTCGGCGCAGATCGCGGCCGTTGCCCTGGGCGGCGAGCCGACCCGCGAGGAGGCGCTGGCCGATCTGCAGGCCAACGAACCGAAGATGAGCTTCGACGACCTGCGCATCGAGGTCATGGGACTGGTCAACGGGCAGTTCTGAGCGCGCCGGACCACCCGGACCACCCGGACTATGCAGGCTGCGGCAGGCGCAGGTCGCCCGTCTCAGCCTCGGTGACCAGCTCTTCAAGCGTCGCCGGTATGTCGCCTTGCTGGCTGCCCATACGCGCGCCGGCCAGCAGCGAGCGCAACCGGAGCGCCGCGAATACGGCGACAAGGCTGATGCCCACGTGCACCCCGACGAACAGCGAGCCGCGACCCGCGCTGAGGACGATGCCGGCCAGCATCGGACCCGCCGCGGACACGCCGGTCTGCAGTGCCGCGAAGATGCCCAGCGTGCTGCCGACCATGCCGGAGGGAGCAAGGCTCGCGGTCAGCGGGTTGAGGACCGGGGCGTACATCGTCTCGCCCACCGCAAAGACCCCGAACACCATCACGAACATCGTGCTGGCCAGCTCTGGCACGAGCGACGACGCGGCCAGCAACAGCCACGAGAGCACCCAGATCAGGCCGACGGCCACCAGCAGCGAGGGCGCTGAACGCTTGGCCGTCCACTTCACCACGGCAATCTGCAGCACGACGATGACGAGGGCGTTGACCGCGGACGCCGTGCCGATCGTGCGCGCGGGCACCCCGAGCACGGTGATCGCGTAGGCCGGCAGACCGGACTCGAACTGCGCGTAGAAGCCGAGCGCGAGAGCCACGGTGATGACGGCAGTCCAGCGGAGAGCCGGGGTCGCCAGGATCACCTTGATCGCGGACCCGGTCGAGGCGCTCGAGGCGCTCGGTGCGCTCGGTGCGCTCGGGCCGTTCTGGGGCACGGAAACCTCGTCTGCGGGTGCGCCGTGGCCGGCGATGCCGATCAGCGCGGCGGAGATCAGGAAGCCGATGGCCGCGGTGGCAAATGACGTCCACATGCCGTCGATCTGGGTGAGGTCGACGAGGTAGCCGGCGATGAAGGCTCCGATGGCCATGCCGACAGCGGCACCGGTGAACACCATCGCGAAGACTCGCCGTCGATCAGCCGAACCGACCCAGCGGAGCACCAGAACGGTCTGCGCGGGCTGTGCGGCGGTGATGCCGGCGCCGAAGACGAACATGCCCGCGAGGAAGAGCGCCGGGGTGCCGGCGACGATCAGAAACGCGGTGGCGGCGGCGGCCACGACCTTGGCGATGACGGTGACCCGCGCAGGGTCGAACCGGTCGGCCAGCCGACCACCGATGGGGGCCGCCAGGAGAGCACCGACCGAGAACAGGCTTGCCGCGGCGGCCGCGACCAGCGCGCCCCAGCCACGGGTGTTCGCAGCGTAGGCGTACTGGTAGGGCAGGATCGAGCCCCAGCCGAGCATGCTGACCGTCGACGCCAACACCAGCAACCGTGCGCGCTTCACCACAACCTCCACGTGATCGGCCACATGTCTTGCATGTGGCAGTTTTAGATATCGAATACTTCGATATTGAAATCTTAGCATGACAAGATGAGGTATGACGACCCGCAGACCTCCGGCCAAGCGCACCCCTCCGACGGCTCAGGACGAGTACCGCGCAGACGTCGCGGCGTACGTTGCCGCGGGGGGCGACGAGTCGGTTCAACGCGTGATCACCGCGGTCCATGGCCTGGCCCACAAGCTCGACCAGTGGTATGCCCGGCAGCTCGCCGACCTGGACCTCTCAGCCGGTGAGTGGGCGGTCCTGTCCCGCCTGGCGCGCAGCAGCGAGGACGAGGCGCTGACCCCGAGTCAGCTCGCCGAGGCGACCAGCGTGGCGCCATCCTCGATGACGCACCGTCTTGACCGGATGACGCAGCGGGACCTGATCGCTCGTGCCACCGACCCGGACAACCGGACGCGGGTCCTGATCACGCTCACCGACGAGGGCTGGGCGACGTTCAAGGCCGCAGTGCGCGAGTCCGACATGGTGGAGTCCGACGTGCTGGGGCCACTGTCAAAGCGTCAGCGCAAGGACCTGGCCTCACTGCTCGAGCTGCTGATCGCGGGTCTGGACGAGGCCCCTCAGGACTGAGCCCATGGGCCAGCGCTAGGGGAACCGGGACGTCTTCCGGCCAAACGCGGCAGACGCACCCAGCCACCCGACATACAGGGGACGTCTTCCGGCCAAACGCGGCAGACGCACCCAGCCAGACCAACCGGTCAGCCGAGCTCGGGGAACCAGATGCCGATCTCGCGCTGGGACGACTCGGGTGAGTCCGAACCGTGAACGATGTTCTGCTGGACCTTCAGGCCCCAGTCGCGGCCGAGGTCGCCGCGGATCGTGCCGGGCAACGCCACGGTCGGATCCGTTGCGCCGGCCAGCGCGCGGAAGCCCTCGATGCAGCGATGGCCCTCGATCACCGCAGCGGTCACCTGGCCACTGGCCATGAACTCCATCAGCGGCTCGTAGAACGGCTTGCCCTCGTGCTCGGCGTAGTGCCTGGCCAGTCGTGCGCGGTCGGGAGTGAAGATCGACAGGGCCACCAGGGTGTAGCCCTTGGCCTCGATCCTGCGCAGGACCTCACCGGACAGGCCACGCGAGAAGCCGTCGGGCTTGACCAGGACCAGGGAGCGTTCCGTCTGTATCGTCACAGTCCGCAACCCTAGCCGTCATGCGGTGACGGCAGGTTTTCGGACGCGTCGTCGGCGGCTGAGCGCTCGGCGGCATACCACTGGGCATCCACCCGCCTGGTGTGCTCGTCCATCCTGCGTCCCTGAACCAGCGCCGTCAGCCAGAGCGCGCCGAACAACAGGCCGACCGGCGCCATCGCGGGGACGACGAACGCGCAGGCCAGGGTTGCGAGCTGAAGGAACCAGCCCACGGTGACGCCCCACGGCCGACGCAGCAATCCGGCGTCAAGGATGCAGACCACGGCCAGCAGCGACCCGATCAGCAGGAACGTGTTGGGCGTGCTGGATCCGTTGACCGCGGCCAGGGCGCGGGCCACGAGCGCACCGAAGAACACGGCCAGGCCCTGCGTGCCGATGACGACGCCAGCGAGGCGCCGGGTCATCTTGCCCGGAACGCCGTAGAACCTCAGAGCTCTCATCCGTCCGTCCGGCCCAGCAGCATCCGCACCTCGGCAGCGGTGGTGATCGATCCCGTGGCCAGCACGGCCCCGCTCACGCCGCCCTCATCGGCCAGCGCGGCAGCCCGGTCGAGGGCATCGGGCAGGTTGTCGATGACGGTGACGCGATCCTCGCCGTAGATCTCTGCGGCAAGCCGGCCCAGACGATCGGGCCTCATCGCACGCGGTGAGGTGGTGCGGGTTATCACGACCTCGTTCAGCACCGGCTCGAGCATCTCAAGGATCGCCGTCGCGTCCTTGTCCTCCAGAATCGCAATGACACCCACGAGCTTCGCGAAGTTGAAAGCGTCCTCGATGGCCGTCCGGAGTGCCAAGGCGCCGGCCGGGTTGTGCGCAGCGTCCACCAGGACGGTGGGCGAACGGCGCACGATCTCCAGGCGTCCCGGTGATGTGGCTCCGGCCAGTCCGGCGCGGATCAGGTCGATGTCGAGCCGATGCTCGCCACCACCGACAAACGACTCGACGGCCGCCAGCGCTATCGCGGCGTTGTGGCCTTGGTGGGGTCCGTGCAGCGGGAGGAAGAGGTCCTCGTAGTCACCACCCAGACCGCGGATGGCCAGCTGCTGGCCGCCGACCGCGACCTCCCTGCGCAGGACGCCGAACTCGTTGCCCTCGAACGCCGTTCGCGCACCCACCTCCTCAACCCGGTCGAGCAGGATCTTGGCTACCTCAGGCTCCTGCAGCCCGCTGACCACCACGGAGCCGGGCTTGATGATTCCGGCCTTCTCCGTCGCGATGTCCTCCAGCGTTGAACCCAGGAACCGCTCGTGGTCAACCGCGATCGGTGTCACCACGGCGACCTTGGCGTCAACGACGTTGGTGGCATCCCAGGACCCGCCCATGCCGACCTCGATGATCGCGACGTCGACAGGCGCGTCGGCGAACGCCGCCAGCGCCACCGCAACCAGGACCTCGAAGTAGGTCATCTGCGGGTCGTCTTCCTCAGCAGACCTGGCGTCGACCATCTCGATGAAGGGGATCACGTCCTCGTAGGAGGCGATGAACCTCTCGGCGTCAATCGCCTCGCCGTTCAACGCGATCCGTTCGCGGATATTGTGCAGATGAGGCGAGGTGAACCGCCCCGTCGACAACCCCATCTCGCGCAGCATGCGTTCGATCATCCGCGTGGTCGACGTCTTGCCGTTGGTGCCCGTGATGTGGATGGCCGGGAAGGCGTGCTGCGGGTCGCCGAGCAGATTCATCACGGCGGCAATGCGATCCAGCGAAGGCTCAAGGTCGTGCTCCGGCGCTCGAGCCAGGATGGACTGCTCGATCTCGCGCATCTGCTTGCGGATCTCGAGGTTGTGCGCGGCATCGCGCTGTGCTGAGTCTGGTCGTCCGCTCATCAAAACTCCCTGGGGTCGAGCACGAGATACTTCCAGCCGGACGGCGGCATCAGATCTTCGCCACGAGGATGCGGATCGGCTGGTTGTCGCCGACGACAGCGTCCACGCCCTGGCCTGCCGGCAGCGGGTGTGCTGATCCTGCCGAGCCGAACTGCATAGCGAGCGTCTCCATCATGATCAGCTGCTGATGGGCCACCGTGGCCGCCCAGACGCCGTCATCGCCGCTCACCGTCAGGCTGATCCGGTCGCTGACGTCCAGACCCGCATCACGCCGCGCCTGCTGGACGGCACGGATGACGTCTCGGGCCAGTCCCTCAGCGGCCAGCTCTGGTGTCACCGTCGTGTCCAGGACGACGAACCCGTTGTGCGGCAACATGGCCGTGACCCGCGACGACGCCTCGGCCGGGCTCGCGGCCGCGGCGACAGTGTTGCTGGCCGAACGTCCTTCAGCAACAACGGTTTCGAGGGAGTACTCCCCCTCGACCAGCGCCAGACCACCCGCCCTGACGATGCCGTCCGCAGAGATCGACCAGTCGCCGGTCTTGCTGCCGTTGATGGCGACCTGGACGTTCTTGCCCAGACGGGGGCCAGCCGCCCTGGCATTCACCGTCAGCTTCTGGGTGACGCCGAAGTCGGCCTCGCTGGCCGAGTCGAGGTCCACCAACGTGACGGTTCGAACATTGATCTCGTCTGCAACGATGGCCGCGAACGACTGCAGCGCCTCGGCATTGGCGGTCACGACGGTGAGGTCCTGAAGCGGCAGCCGGTTCCTGAGCCCGCTGGCCTTGCGCAGGCCACCGGCCACCGAGCAGATCTCGCGAGCACGGTCCATCGCAGTGACCAGATCGTCGTCCGCGGGCAGGTCAGAGGCATCTGGCCAGTCGGTCAGGTGCACCGAACGCGCTCCGGTGAGGCC
>JBBRWQ010000076.1:0-15931 GCA_038249115.1 Actinomycetales bacterium | reverse complement strand
CCCGGACAGCTGGGCATTGCAGCACCCCGTGACCTACACGCTGCTGTGGGCCCTCGCGATCCTGGTCATCTTCGTCCCGCTGACGACCTGGCAGTTCCGCCGTGCGGTAAGTCGCTGACTGTCCGGCGATTGGGCAGGGAAAATCTTACGCGGTCAGGTCGAGGCGATCAGCCGGCATACGGCTTCGCGCTGACGACCTCGACCTCGATCTCATTGCCGTTCGGCGCGCGGAAGGTGGTCACGTCGCCGGCCTTCTTGTCGAGGATGGCCCTGCCCATCGGCGACTTCTCGCTGTAGACCTCGAGGTCCGAGCCGTCGGCGATCTCACGGCTGCCGAGCAGGAAGGTCAGCGTGTCGCCGAGCATCTTGACGGTCACGACCATCCCTGGCTCGACGATGCCGTCGTCCTGGGGAGCGTGCCCGACAATGGCGTTCTCCAGCAGCTGGGTCAGCTGGCGGATCCGGGCCTCCATCTTGCCCTGCTCCTCCTTGGCTGCGTGGTAGCCACCGTTCTCCTTCAGGTCACCTTCGTCGCGGGCGGCCTCGATCTTCTTGGAGATCTCGGCGCGGCCTTCACCGGTGAGCTGGGTCAGCTCACCCTTGAGGCGGTCGTAAGCCTCCTGGGTCAGGTAGCTCGCAGCAGGCGTCGCGGTGTCGGTCACGTCTAGCTCCTCTGTGCGGGGTCTTGGCGACGGTCCGCCAGAGCCAGCGGTATGCCGTGTGCCAAGCAAGCGGGTCCAGACCCTCGATCCGATCGATCGACAGGGACCAGACCCACGGTGTGTGCGGCAATGGTACCAACTCCCTCCCTGCGCAGGATAGGACCAGCCTGCACAGACGGGGCGCCCAGCTCAGCCGACGGAGCAGGACTTGACCACGCCGGTGACCGCGCGCGTGGTGGTGTGGACCCGGGTGGTGAGTTTCACGGACCGGCTCTCGGAGCCCGGAATGTGGACGCCCAACAGGCCCACCGTGGCGAACGACTTGTCCATGGCACGGATCTCGCAGGTGACCTCGCGACCGGTTGGCCGGCTGACGAGGTAGGTCACGTCCACGGTCCTGTCATCGACCACGTGATAGCTCAGGGTGGTCCAGCTGGGCTTGCCGAGCGTGCTCGCGAGTCCGAACCAGACGGCTATGCCGCAGCCGAGCAGGATGGCGATGGTGCCCAGGACCCACGCTCTGGCCTTGCCGGGGGCGGGACGGGGAATCGGCACGGAGGAACACCTTCCGAGGGGAGCTGGCGTCGTTCGGGTGAGAGGATGCGCCAAAGCGATTGTCCGGTATCACGCTGAGCAGGAGCGTACGTGGATCAGAGAATGCGACTCATGGCGGTGCATGCGCACCCCGACGACGAGTCCAGCAAGGGCGCCGCCACGATGGCCCGCTACGTCGCCGAGGGCGTTGATGTCCTGGTGGTGTCATGCACAGGAGGCGAGCGCGGCGACGTCCTCAACCCGCGGCTCAAGAACGACCCGGAGATCCTGCGCGACATGCCCGAGGTTCGCCGTCGTGAGATGGCCAGGGCCCAGCAGATCCTCGGTGTCCAGCACACCTGGCTGGGTTTCGTGGACTCCGGCCTTCCAGAGGGCGATCCGCTGCCGCCGCTTCCCGAGGGCTGTTTCGCTCTCGAGCCGATCGAGGTGACGACCGAGGCGCTGGTGCGCGTCGTCCGGGACTTCAAACCGCACGTGATGACCACGTATGACGAGCACGGGGGCTACCCCCACCCCGACCACGTCATGTGCCACACGGTGTCGATGTCCGCCTTTGCCGCCGCCGGTGACCGGACGGCATACCAGCACTGCGGCGAGGCATGGCAGCCTCTGAAGATCTACTACAACCAGACGCTGACCAAGGGCCGGATCCTCGCCTACCACGATGCGATGGAGGCGGCGGGGATCGAGTCCCCTTACGGCGAATGGATCGCTCGATGGGAGGACCGCGGCGAGCGCACCATCACCACGAAGGTCGAGTGCGCGGACTACTTCGAGGTTCGCGAGAAGGCGCTCCAGGCCCACGCCACCCAGGTCGACCCCGACGGCACATGGTTCAAGGTGCCGTTGCAGATGCAGAAGGAGATCTGGCCGACCGAGGACTTCGAGGCGGCGTTGTCCTACGTGCCGATCGAGCCGGTGGAGTCCGACCTGTTCGCGGGGCTTGGAACCCCCGGGCAGGCCGATCGACTGGCAACATCTGATCGGCTGCAGATCACCTATGACGGACGGAAGGACACCTGATGAATGCCGAGAGTGTTGATGTCACCGCGGGGCTCGAAGGCTTCCTGGCCTTCTTCCTGCTCGCCGTGGCGCTGTACTTCCTGATGCGCAACATGAATGCGCGGATGCGTCGGATGGCCTATCGCGAGGAGCAGGGGACCACCATGCCGGACGATGGCGTGGGTGGCGTGGATGGCGTGGATGGCGTGGATGGCCCCGACGATGACACGCCGGATTCTTCTGGACCCAATACCCCTCCCGACTGAGGCTGACCTAACGGCGCGGGGATACCGTGCCGACTCAGCGAGCAAGACGGAGGTGACCGTCATGGGCGGTCGAGTAGTGCATTTTGAGGTCCCCTTTGACGACGGCGACCGCGCCCGGGGCTTCTACCAGAGCGTGTTCGGCTGGGGCATCATGCCGATGCCCGAGTTGGGCTACACGATGGTCTCCACGGGACCTAACGGCGACCAGGGACCGACTGAGCCCGGATACATCGGGGGCGGGATGATGCAGCGCTCCCAGCCTGCTCAGGGACCGGTCATCACCGTGGATGTCGAGGACATCGATGAGACGCTGGCCACGATCGAGCAGCTCGGCGGCAAGATTGTGACACCGCGCCAGCCGGTTGGGGACATGGGCTTCAGTGCGTACTTCAACGACCCCGAGGGCAATCTGATGGGCTTGTGGCAGAACGCGCCCACGTCTGGGTGATCAGGCAGCAGGTCCGGACCCGTAGACCGCCATCGACACCGCGATGTAGTGGACGACGAAAGCGGCGACGGTGCAGACGTGGAAGATCTCGTGGAACCCGAACCAGCGCGGCGAGGGGTTGGGTCGCTTGATCCCATAGATCACCGCGCCCGCGGTGTAGAGCAGTCCACCCACGGCGATGAGGATGACGACAGCGGCGCCGCCCCTCTCATACAACGGCTTGAGGTAGAACACGGCCACCCAGCCGAGGGCAACGTAGATGGGCGTGTAGAGCCACCGTGGCGCGCCGACCCAGAAGACGCGGAACAGCACCCCGCCGATGGCCCCGATCCAGGCGATGAGCAGAAGGCTGCGGGTCTGGTTCGGAGGCAGGAGCAGTAGTGCAAAGGGCGTGTACGTCCCGGCGATGATCAGGAAGATGTTGGAGTGGTCCATCCGCTTGAGCAGTCCGGTCACCGTCACGGACCATGTGCCGCGGTGGTAGACCGCTGAGGTGCCGAACAACATGGCGGCCGTGATGGCGAAGATGACGGCGCCGACGCGGGCTTTGCCATTCGGGGCAAGAGCGATCAGGACGATGCCGGCAGCCAGGGCCAGAGGGAAGGTGCCGGCGTGGATCCAGCCGCGCAGCTTGGGCTTGACTGCGGCAACGGCCGCGGCGGCGGCTTCCAGCGGATGGCGGTCGGCCTGTGGTGCGGAACTCATGGCAGAACTGTAACCTACGCAACCGTAAGTTACTAACCCGTAACTTGTGCCGCCGGGTCGATTCGCTGCATCGGGCTCTCCCGTCGCGAGGACTTCCTCGGCGCGGGCGAGCCCGGAGTACGGTTGAGTTCTGGCCATCTAAGGAGCTTTGCCGTGGGGCTGCGTGACCTGCTGTACGGCGCGTACGAGCGCCGCCTCGTCGCTGGCCTCAAGCAGCAGAGCCTGCCGCGCCATGTCGGCGTCATGCTTGACGGCAACCGCAGATGGGCCAAGGCCCACGGCGCCAATACCGCGCAGGGGCACCAGGCGGGCGCTGACAACATTTCGCCGCTCCTCTGCTGGTGCGAGGACGTCGGCGTCGAGGTGGTCACGCTCTGGCTGCTCTCGACCGATAATCTCAACCGCCCCGCCAATGAGCTCGAGCCGCTCCTCGAGATCATCGAGAACGTGGTCGCAGACCTGGCCGCGTCCCGACGCTGGCGGCTGAATCCCGTTGGTGCACTTGACCTTCTGCCTGCCCACACCTCTAGCCGCCTGAAGGAAGCTGCGGACGCCACGCGTGATCTCGATGCCATGATCGTCAATGTCGCAGTGGGTTACGGGGGGCGCCGTGAGATCGCCGACGCGGTGCGCTCCATGTTGCAGGAGCACGCTGCCAAGGGCACCTCGATCGAGCAGCTCGCCGAGATCTTCGATGTCGAGCAGATCGCTGAGCATCTCTACACCAAGGGGCAGCCTGACCCCGACCTGGTGATTCGCACCTCGGGCGAACAGCGGCTGGGTGGCTTCCTGCTCTGGCAGAGCGCCCACAGCGAGTTCTACTTCTGCGAGGCCTACTGGCCGGACTTCCGCCACGTGGACTTCCTGCGTGCCCTGCGTGCCTACGCCGAGCGCGAGAGGCGTTACGGCTCATAGCGGTTCAGCCTCAGGCTGCAGGGACGATCATGACCGCACCGCCGCGCCGGAGAGCGCGTGTCGTGACGGAAAAGCGAGCTGCAGCACCCTCGTTGGCTTAGCCTCGGGTGAGACGCAAGGCACCCGTCATGCGTTCGGGAAGGCCCACCACATGGAGCGACTTCAGCTCCGGACGGAGGGCCGGTATCGGCTCCACCGTCTGCTGGTGGTCCGGTCCCGGCACCTGGTCCGCGAGTAGACGTACAGCTGAACGTGCTGTGCAGAGGGAGTCGAAATGGGCACGGTTCGTCGTTCTGCGGTTAGCACCAACGCCAGCGCCGGTGGCGCCCCGAAGACCAGCCGCCACGACTCCCCGCGGCCGGAAGACGGCCGTAGGACCTTCGTGCTGGACACGTCCGTCCTGTTATCCGACCCCAGGGCTATCCACCGCTTCCGTGAGCATGAGGTCGTCCTGCCGGTCGTCGTGGTGACCGAGCTCGAGGCCAAGCGCAACCACCCGGAGCTGGGCTACTTCGCCAGGCAGGCGCTGCGGCTTCTCGACGACCTGCGCATCCAGGAGGGACGTCTCGACGCGCCTGTTCCGGTCGGTGAGGACGGTGGGAGCCTGCACGTCGAGCTCAACCACACCGACCCTGAGTCGCTTCCGGCGGGTTTTCGGCTGGGCGACAACGACGCCCGTATTCTCGCCGTCGCGAAGAACCTGAGCCTCGACGGTCGTGATGTCACCTTGGTCAGCAAGGACCTGCCGATGCGCGTCAAGGCGTCGGCGTGCGGGCTGGAGGCCGAGGAGTACCGCGCCGAGTTCGCCGTCGACAGCGGGTGGGTCGGCATGGCTGAGCTGGACATCTCGGTCGAGGACATGGATGCGCTGTACGAAACCGGTCGTCTCGAGAACGATGAGGCGCGCGAGCTGCCCTGCCACACCGGGCTGGTGCTCGTGTCGCCCCGTGGTGGGGGCCTCGGGCGGGTGAGCCCGGACAAGACGATCCGGCTGGTGCGAGGTGACCGTGACGCATTCGGCCTGCATGGTCGCAGCGCCGAGCAGCGAATCGCCCTGGACCTGCTGATGGATCCCGACATCGGCATCGTCAGCCTCGGTGGGCGAGCCGGCACCGGCAAGAGCGCCCTGGCCATCTGCGCCGGGATCGAGGCGGTCATGGAGCGCAGGCAACACCGCAAGGTGATCATCTTCCGGCCGCTGTATGCCGTGGGCGGCCAGGAGCTTGGCTACCTGCCCGGGAGTGAGTCCGAGAAGATGGGGCCGTGGGGCCAGGCGGTCTTCGACACCCTGGGGGCTCTGGTCTCGACCGAGGTGGTCGAAGAGATTCTGGACCGGGGAATGCTGGAGGTCCTGCCGCTGACCCACATCCGCGGGCGGTCGTTGCACGACTCCTTCGTCATCGTTGACGAGGCCCAGTCGCTCGAGCGCAACGTGTTGTTGACGGTGCTCTCGCGGATCGGCCAGAACTCCAAGGTGGTCCTGACCCACGACGTCGCGCAGCGCGACAACCTGCGGGTCGGTCGCCATGACGGCGTCGCTGCGGTCATCGAGGCACTCAAGGGTCATCCGCTTTTCGCCCACGTCACCTTGACCCGCAGCGAGCGCAGCCCGATCGCGGCACTGGTCACCGACCTGCTCGAAGGCCTGGAGGTCTGAACGCTCCTGTTGCCCGTCCGCTGTCGTTCACACAGGCGATTTGGAAACTCTCGAGAAGTTTGCGACCGTGTACGGGTAAAGTCACGGTTTCATAACGCGGTGTCAGGCAATGACGCCCCGCCAAGGCGGAGTGTTCCTCTTCCAATCGTCGCGCTCAGCTGCGTTCAGGCCACCAGATCCGGTGTCTGACTCGTGTGGAGGTTGGATGACCACGCCTTACCCAGGCCGACACCGGAGTCCGGGCCGGCACCGCACTCACGCTGCTCGCTTCCCGACGACCGCTGTCTTCTCTCGTGCTCTTCGCCGTCCGCTTGCTTCTGGTCTGGCGTTCGCCTCTGTTGTCGGGGTCAGTGCCGCCGGCTACGCCACCGCGGCCAAGCCACACGCCAGCCCCGTCGCGTTCACGGCCAGCCCTGCCGCCGTGGCCCAGGCTGCCGAGCTCTCTGACAACCAGAGGGACACCAACGCCGCGCTGGCCCAGGCCCGTCGTGCCGGCGTACAGCGTGCATCCGCTCTGACGCAGCAACAGAAGGCCGCTGCCGATGCAGCCGCTGCGGCTCTGTCGCGCGCTCGCAAGGCTGCGGCTGACCGCGTCGCTCGCGACAAGGCACGCCAGGGCATCCTCGCCCGGGCCCAGTCCGATCCGCGTGCAGTCGCGCGACTCCTGGTCGGCGACCGCGGCTGGGGAGATGCGCAGTTCGGTTGTCTCGACAGCCTGTGGGCCAAGGAGAGTGGCTGGCGCTGGAACGCCAACAACTCCAGCTCCGGCGCGTACGGCATCCCGCAGGCCTTGCCCGGCTCCAAGATGGCTTCCATCGCCGGCGACTGGGCCACCAACCCGGTCACGCAGATCAAGTGGGGCCTGCAGTACATCTCAGCCAGGTACGGCACGCCGTGTTCCGCGTGGGCACAGTCCCAAGCTACGAACTGGTACTGATCTACCAGATGGCACTGAGCTCCACCTGGTACTGGGCTCACTGGGGGGAGCTCGGGCGGGTCATCGAGAACACGTCCAGGGCTTTGTCGAGCTGAGCCTCGGTCAGGTCGCCGGCGTCGATGTGGCCACGAGCGATGACGATGTCGCGGATGGACCGGTGCTCGCGCAGTGACTGCTTGACGACAGCGGCGGCCGCTTCGTATCCCAGATAGCGGTTGAGCGGGGTGACAATTGCCGGCGATCCCTGGGCCAGGTCGAGGCAGCGCTCTTCGTCGGCGGTGATGCCGTCGACGCAGCGGTCGGCCAGAAGTCGAGAGGCGCGAGCCAGCAAGGTCAACGACTCCAGCAGGTTTCGCCCGATCACCGGCAACATGACATTGAGCTCGAAGTTGCCCGCAGCACCTGACGCGGTGATGGTCACGTCGTTTCCGATGACCTGTGCGCACACCATGAGAACTGCCTCGGGGATCACCGGGTTGACCTTGCCGGGCATGATGCTCGACCCCGGCTGCAGATCGGGCAGGTGGATCTCGCCCAGCCCGGCCCGCGGACCCGACGCCATCCAGCGCAGGTCGTTGCAGATCTTGGTCAGGCTGACAGCCAGGACCTTGGCGGCCCCGCTGAGAGCGACCAGCGCGTCCTGCGCGGACTGCGCCTCGAAATGGTCGACAGCCTCCCTAAACGTACTGCCGGTGGCCTCACTGAGCTGGGCGATCACGGCCTGGGCGAACCCGGGCGCAGCGTTCAGGCCGGTCCCGACGGCGGTCCCTCCCAGAGGCAGCTCGGAGGCGCCGTCTGCGGCCAGAAGCAGTCGGTCGCTAGCCAGGTCGACCTGGCGCCGATAGCCGCCGAACTCCTGGCCGAGGGTGACGGGCACCGCGTCCATCAGGTGCGTGCGCCCGGCTTTGACGACGCCGGCGAACGCGCTCTGGCGACCCTGCAGGGCGGTGGAAAGGTGCTGCAGCGCCGGGACCAGCAGGTCCCTGGTGGTGAGCACTGCAGCGACCCGGATGGCTGTGGGAAAGGTGTCGTTGCTGGACTGTCCGGCGTTGACGTGGTCGTTGGGGTGGATTGCCAGACCTGTCGCGAGGTGAGCGATCCGGGCGACGACCTCGTTCACGTTCATGTTGGTAGACGTTCCGGAGCCGGTCTGGAAGACGTCGACGGGGAACTGGCTGTCGTGCCGTCCGCGCGCGACCTCGTCTGCGGCTTCGGAGATGGCCTGCGCGACGTCGGGATCGAGCAGTGAGAGGTCAGCGTTGACACGAGCGGCAGCGGACTTGATCTGCGCAAGTGCATGGATGACCGGCAACGGCATGGTGAGCCCGGAGATGGGGAAGTTCTGCACCGCCCGAGCCGTCTGGGCGCCCCACAGGGCGTCCGCCGGCACCTCGACGTCGCCCATCGAGTCGTGTTCTAGCCTGCTGCCGCTGCCGGAATCGGTCATGACTGAATCATGGCCCACAAGCGGTGCCCAGAATCAGGTCTCGGAGTCACGTCTCAGAGCTTGCGCAACCGGACCCTGTGGACGCTGTGGTCCTCGCCCTTGGACAGCACCAGGTTGGCACGGCCGCGCGTGGTGACCACGTTGTGGATCAGGTTTGGTCCGTTGATCGTGGACCAGATATCACTGGCTATCTCGCGGGCCTGCTCGTCGGTCAGCTCCGCGTAACGGTGGAAGTAGGAGTTCGGGTCTGTGAAGGTGGTCCCGCGCAGGCGGAGGAACCGCTCGACATACCACCGCTTGATGTCCTCGGTTCTGGCGTCGACAAAGACGGAGAAGTCGAAGAAGTCGCTGACCGCCAGGCCGGTACGTCCGTCGGCCCGCACCCTCGGGGACTGCAGGACGTTGAGTCCTTCGACGATCAACACATCCGGGTGGCGCACGACGATCTGCTGGTCCGGGACGATGTCATAGGTGAGGTGCGAATAGACGGGTGCGCTGACCTCTTCCTTACCGGACTTGACCTCGGCGACGAACCTGAGCAGGGCCCGGCGATCGTAGGACTCGGGAAAACCCTTGCGCTCCAACAGTCCCCGGCGCTCGAGCTCGGCGTTGGGGTACAGGAAGCCGTCGGTTGTCACGAGCTCGACCCGGGGCGTGCCGGGCCACCGGGTCAGCAGCTCACGCAGGATTCTCGAGGTGGTGGACTTGCCCACGGCCACGGAACCGGCGACTCCGATGACGAACGGGGTCCGCTCAGGACGCTCGCCCAGGAAGTCGGTCGTGATGCGGTGCAGGCCGGCGGTGGCGGCGACATAGAAGTTGAGCAGCCTCGAAAGAGGGAGATAGACCTGTTCGACCTCGGCGAGGTCGAGACGGTCGCCCGTTCCCTGCAGCCGGGTGACGTCGTCCTCGGTCAGGCTCAGGGGGTGCTGGTCGCGCAGACGAGCCCACGCCGCACGGTCGAGCTCGACGTACGGCGACGGCAGGGCAGAGCCATTGAGGGGTCGCATCCGGCCCATTGTGGCCCAAGCCGTTCCAAACGGGGACATGAAAGTCTCACGTTAGGCTGGCGGGCATGTGCGGAATCGTGGGATATGTGGGCCCCAGCGTCGATGGCAGGGCTCTCGAAGTGGTCATGGAGGGTTTGGCCAGGCTCGAGTACCGCGGCTACGACTCCGCCGGTGTGGCGCTGGTCGTGGGGGACCACGTGGTGACCGAGAAGCGTGCAGGAAAGCTGGTCAACCTGACAGACGCGCTGGCCAAGGCGCCGCTGGCGGCGTCGAGAACCGGCATCGGGCACACCCGTTGGGCCACCCACGGCGGTCCGACCAACGTGAATGCGCACCCCCACCGGGGTGGCGCCGACGGCAAGCTGGCCCTGATCCACAACGGCATCATCGAGAACTTCCACAGGCTGAAGTCAGGACTGATGGATGACGGCGTCGAGTTCCTCAGCGAGACCGACACCGAGGTCGTTGCCCAGCTCCTGGCCCGCACATACAGCACTACCGGCGACCTCACCGAAGCCATGCGCCAGGTGGTGGGCGGTCTCGAAGGCGCCTTCACGCTGCTGGCCGTGCATGCGGACCAACCCGGGGTCGTGGTCGGTGCGCGACGCAACAGCCCCCTGGTCGTCGGCCTGGGAGAGGGGGAGAACTTCCTCGGTTCTGACGTCGCGGCCTTCATCGGCTACACCCGCGAGGCGCTCGAGCTCGCACAGGACCAGATCGTCACGATCACGACCGACGGCGCCAAGATCATCAACTTTGACGGAACGCCGGCTCATGGCAAGCAGTACCACGTCGACTGGGACGCCGCCGCCGCCGAGAAGGGTGGCTTCCCGAACTTCATGGCCAAGGAGATCCACGACCAGCCGCACGCTGTCGCTGACACCCTGCTGGGTCGTACCGACGCGACGGGTCGTCTCGTGCTGGACGAGCTGCGCATGGACGAGGCCGAGCTACGCGCGGTGGACAAGATCGTGTTCATCGCGTGTGGCACGGCTGCCTACGCCGGCATGGTCGCCAAGTACGCCCTTGAGCACTGGACCCGCATTCCGTGCGAGGTCGAGCTGGCACACGAGTTCCGCTACCGCGACCCGGTGGTCAACGAACACACCCTGGTCGTCGCGATCTCGCAGTCCGGCGAGACGATGGACACCTTGATGGCGGTCAAGCACGCGCGTGATCTGGGCGCCCGCGTCATAGCCATCTGCAACACCCACGGCTCGACGATCCCGCGTGAGTCCGACGCCGTGCTCTACACCCACGCTGGCCCCGAGATCGCGGTCGCCTCGACCAAGGCCTTCCTGGCCCAGATCACGGCCTGCTACATCCTGGGTCTCTATCTCGCCCAGCTGCGAGGCGGCACCTTCGCCGATGAGGCGCAGGCCGTGATGAAGGACCTGCACGAGATGCCAGCCAAGATCCAGACCGTCCTTGATGGCCTGGACCGGGTCCGCGAGGTCGCCCGGTTCATGGCCGACACGAGGTCGGTCCTGTTCCTGGGCCGTCACGTGGGCTACCCGGTGGCCCTCGAGGGCGCCCTCAAGCTCAAGGAACTGGCCTACATCCATGCCGAGGGCTTCGCTGCGGGTGAGCTCAAGCACGGGCCCATCGCGTTGATCGAGGCCGGGCAGCCCGTGTTCGTGATCGTCCCCTCGCCCAGCAGCGAGCACGGGCTGCACGGCAAGGTGGTCTCCAACATCCAGGAGATCCGGGCTCGCGGAGCTCGAACGATCGTGATCGCCGAGGAGGGAGACGAGGATGTCGTGCCGTTTGCTGACGTCATCATCCGGGTTCCTGCGACGCCGCCCCTGCTGGCGCCCCTGGTGACGACGGTCCCCCTTCAGGTGTTCGCCTGCGAGCTGGCCGCGGCAAAGGGTCTCGACGTCGACCAGCCGCGCAACCTCGCCAAGTCCGTCACCGTCGAATGATCGTCGGGCTTGGCATCGACGTCGTAGACGTTGCGCGTTTCGGTCAGGTACTCGAACGCACACCACGCCTGCTCGAACGGCTGTTCACCGACTCCGAGCGATCCTTGGGACTCAACTCGCTTGCGGCCAGGTTCGCGGCCAAGGAAGCGCTGGCAAAGGCGTTGGGTGCGCCGGCCGGCATGCACTGGACCCACGTCTGCGTTGTGAGCGACGACGACGGGCAACCACACCTCAAGGTCTGGGGCACCGTCGAAGCGCGTGCGGCCGTTCTGGGTGTCCACGAGCTGCACGTCTCGCTCTCCCATGACGCCGGGATCGCCTCGGCTGTCGTGATAGCCGAAGGTTGAGGCGACCATGATCCGTGCCTATGCCGTGCCCACGGTTCGCGAGGCCGAGGCCGTTGCGATGGCTGGTCTGGGTGAGGGCGAGCTGATGTCTCGTGCTGCCTCGGCCCTGGCTGCCGTCGCGTCCGCCCGGCTGGGGTCACCGGGGGGACGAAGGGTGGTCGCGCTGGTCGGCGCGGGCAACAACGGCGGAGATGCGCTGTATGCCGTGGCCCTCCTCTCGCGTGAGGGCGCAGCCGCGGTCGTGATCACGGTCGCTGAGTCGGTCCACGAGGGTGGGGTCCTCGCAGCCCGCGACGCTGGCGCCGTGGTGCTCAACACCGTTGGTGCGCATGCAGATTCGCCCTCCGAGGTCTCGGCGACGTTGAGCCGGGCCGAGCTGGTCATCGACGGCATAGTCGGAATCGGCGGACACCCTGGGCTGTCACCGGAGATCGACGACCTGTTGCGCGACGTGAGTGACACGGCATACGTCCTGGCGGTTGACCTGCCAAGCGGGGCAGACCCGAGCGGAGAGGTGGCCGCGCGCTCCTGCGTCTTCGCCGACGAGACAGTGACGTTCATCGCGCCCAAGCCAGTCCACCTGCTGCCTGCCACCGAGCCTGCCGTCGGACGGCTGACGGTCGTGGACATCGGTGTGCAGATCGACGCGCCGCCGGTGGTCGAGCGGGTTACCCACGACGACATCGCACGGCTCTGGCCCCGACCGGGCCCCGGAGACGACAAGTACAGCCGTGGTGTGCTCGGGGTCGTCGCCGGGGGCGAGAACTACACGGGGGCAGCGTTGCTGGCCGTCACCGCTGCGGTCTGTTCCGGTGCGGGGATGGTGCGCTATGTCGGACCATCCCTGCCAACCCTGTTGGTCCGCTCACAAGTGCCAGAGGCCGTCATCGGCTCGGGCCAGGTCCAGGCGTGGCTCCTCGGGCCGGGTGTTGACGCTGCCGACGACTCGGGCGAGGGCATCGTGCAACGCGCCGCCGCGCAGACAGCCCTGGACTCCGGCCTGCCCTGCGTCGTTGACGCTGGGTGCCTCGACCTGATCGTCGAACCGCGTTCTACCCCAACCCTGCTCACGCCTCATGCGGGCGAGCTCGCCCGCATGTTGAGCCGACTCGGCGGATCGGTGGACCGAGCTGGCGTCGTGGGAGCGCCAGTGGCGCATGCCCGGCGTCTGGCCGACCTGACGAACAGCACGGTTCTGCTCAAGGGTGCGACGACGCTCGTTGTGTCGCCCACCGCATCGGGCCTGGCGGTGCGATCTCAGGCCGACGCGCCCTCCTGGCTGGCCACGGCCGGATCAGGAGACGTGCTGGCCGGGCTGGTGGGCACGCTGCTGGCGGCGGGGCTGTCGCCGGCAGACTCGGGCAGCGTGGGCGCGCTTGTCCACGGGCTGGCTGCCGGCGCCGCTAACCCCGGTGGCCCCGTGCGGGCACTGGCGGTGGCACAGTCCATTCCCGGGGTGGTCGCCGGGCTGCTGGCTCGCGGGACTCGCCGACCCTGAGAGACTCTCGAGATGACGTATGAGGTTCACGGGTCCGCAGACGGTGGTGCTGCGGGTCCTGACCATGCCGGTGGCAAGGCGCCAGCATGGGCAACCGTGGATCTGGGTGCCATCCGGCGCAACGTCGAGGTTCTTCGTGAGCATGCCGGATCGGCCGCGGTCATGGCTGTGGTCAAGGCTGACGCCTATGGACACGGACTCCTCCCTGTCGCTGATGCCGCCGTCGCCGGTGGAGCGTCGTGGCTGGGGGTCGCTCATCTGAGTGAGGCGATGACCTTGCGGGACAATGGATTTCAGATCCCAGTCTTGTCGTGGCTGCACGTCCCCGGATCAGATTTCAGGGCCGCCATCGCTTCCGACGTCGATCTATCGGTGTCCGCCCTGTGGTGCCTGGCCGAGGTGGTTGCCGCGGCCCGGGCTCTCGGGCGCACGGCCCGGATCCATCTCAAGGTCGACACCGGTCTTGGCCGCAACGGAGCTTTTGGCGATGACTGGCCGATCCTGCTCGAGGAGGCTCGGGGTCTTGAGGCCGAGGGTGCGGTGCGGGTCGTGGGCGTGTGGTCCCATTTCGTATTTGCTGACGATCCGACCCACCCGACGGTCCTCGCGCAGCAGGAGCGATTCGGGCAGGCCGTGCACGACGCCGAACGCGCAGGGTGCGACCTGGAGGTCCGGCACATCGCGAACTCCGCCGCCACGCTGACCAACCCAGGAGCAGCCTTCGATCTGGTTCGTCCAGGACTGGCCGTCTACGGTTTGTCGCCGGTTCCCTCGCTGGGTGGCCCGCCCACGTTCGGACTCACGCCCGCGATGACTCTGAGCGCCGATCTCGCGGGCACCAAACGTCTTCCGGGCGGCCAGGGCCTCAGCTACGGACACCAGTACGTCACGTCAAGGGACACGAAGGTCGGTCTGGTGCCGATTGGCTACGCCGATGGCATACCGCGCAATGCGACAAACGTGGGGCCAGTGAGCCTGGCTGGCGAACGGCATACAGTCTCCGGACGGGTCTGTATGGATCAGTTCATCGTCGACCTCGGGCCGCAGAGCGAGGCTCAGGCGGGGGACACTGTGACCCTCTTCGGCGCCGGCGAGTCGGGTGAGCCGATGGCACAGGACTGGGCGGAGGCGACCGGGACGATCTCCTACGAGATTGTCACTCGCATCGGGGCTCGCGTGCCCCGGATGTACGTCGGGGGCCAGCAGTGATCGGGCAGAACCGCAAGACGCTCACCGGCCTGGGTGTCGGGCTTGCGGCGGCGGCGGCTACCGCGACGGTGAGTGTTGTCGCCGATCGACTGGTCCGGGCACGCCAGACGGCGAGGGCGTTGGATTCTCTTGATACCTATGAAGTTGAGGCCACAACCACCGTCGTCGTCATGGCCACCGACGGTGTGCCCTTGCACGTCGAGATTGACGAACCCGAAGGCCGACCAACCACGGCGCCAGACGGCGCGCCCGTGCCGACGGTGGTGTTCTGCCACGGCTACACGTTGAGCCTTCGCAGCTGGGTGTTCCAGAGGCGGGCTCTGAAAGCTGCCGGCTACCGCGTGGTGCTGTGGGACCACCGCGGCCACGGTCAGTCAGGGGCAGGGTCCACGGAGTCCTATGACGTCGACCAGCTCGGGCACGACCTGGGTGCCGTCATCAGCTCGGTCGTGCCGCACGGTCCGTTGGTCCTGGTCGGTCACTCCATGGGCGGTATGACGTTGATGGCCCTCGCCGTACAACAACCCGAGCTGATCAAGGAGCGCGTTCTGGGGGTGGCGTTCGTGGCGACCAGCCCGGGGGGCCTGTCGGCGGTCTCGTGGGGCCTGGGCAACATGCTCGGCAGGGCGGTTCACCGGATGGGGCCGGTCGCGGTCGGGCAGCTGGCCGGACGGCAGGGTCTGGTCAACGCCGCGCTGAGGGCTGGACGTGATGTCGAGGAGTTCCTGGTCGACCGTTACTCATTCGCATCGCCGGTGCCGCTGAGCATCGTACGACTGACCGCCGACATGATCTTCGGGACCCGGATCGAGGTCATCTCCGAGTTTATGGAGACGTTCGACAAGCATGACAAGCGCGAGGCGCTCGAGACGTTCATCGGCGTCGAGACCTTGGTGATCAACGGCGTCCAGGATCTGCTGACGCCGCCGCAGCACAGCGAAGAGATCGTGCGGCTCATCCCGGGCGCCGAACACGTCCTGGTCAACGACGCCGGTCACCTCATCATGCTCGAGCACGGCGACGTGGTCAGCGAGCAGTTGCTGGCACTGATCGCGCGCGCGCAACGTGCGGCGGTAGCCCACACGGACCTGCGCGACAAGCCGCGAGTTCGCCGACTGGTCACTGACCTGGCCAAGAGACGACGGGTGGAGAAGGCGGCCCAGGCGCGTCGAGAAAATGCCTCCTGAAGCCACCGACGCAGCTCGCGCCTTGGGTCACGTGGGGCTGCCCAACGTCGAGGACACCCACGCCTGGGGGGTCAGGCTCGGCGCCCTCCTCAGGGCCGGGGACCTGCTGGTGCTGACAGGCGACCTGGGTGCCGGCAAGACCACGCTCACCCAGGGCATTG